>CAUZFM010000030.1:0-28394 GCA_963579235.1 uncultured Binatia bacterium (SeqCode) | reverse complement strand
GTCGGCCCCTGAAGGAGAGGGCAGGCCTCCCCTCAGTTGGTCAACGCCGCGACGGCCACCGCCGGGTCATCTGAAAACACGGCGGCCACGCCGAGATCGCGCAGCCGCCTGACCTCGGCCTCGTCGTTGGCATTCCAGGTCCAGATATCCAGCCCGGCCTTGCGACAACGCGCCAGCAACTTCTTGTCGACCGCCGACACGTGCGGATGCAGGGTGGCTGCGCCCAGGGTGGCCGCGGCCTCAAAGGCACCCTCCTCCTTGTTGGGCACATAGAGCACGCCCACCCTCGCCGCCGAACTGCGCTCTCGCAACAGCTGCAGGCAGTCCCAGCTGAAAGACGAAAACACCACCGTCTCGAGCGCCGCGTGCCTATTGACGGTAGCCAGGCAGCGCTCGACCAGGACCGGGTCGGCCTCCTCGGTCTTGAGCTCGAGGTTGAGCGTGCAGCGGTCCGAAAACTCGGCCAGCAATTCATCGAGCAAGGGCAGGCGCAGACCGGCAAAAACAGGGTCGAACCAGGAGCCCGCGTCGAGGCGCCTGAGCCCGGCCGTCTCCAGGCCGGCAACCGAGCCCGAACCGTTGGTGGTGCGATCCACCGTCTCGTCGTGAATGACCACCGGCGCACCGTCGGCGCTCAACTGCACGTCGAACTCGAAACCGTCGGCCCCCGCCTCGAGCGCTCGCGCGAACGACGGCATGGTGTTCTCGGGCCTGTCGACCGTGGAGCCGCGGTGACCAATGACCAGCATACGTGCAGGGCTAACCGCCTCCCCTCGGCGAAGCAAGCGCCAAGCCCGGCGGCTTTGTCTACAAGCGGCCCGCTGTTAGCCTGCCCGCATGGACAACGACCACAGCTGGTACGAGCTGGTGCTGAGCAGCAGGCCCGGGCAGCTGGACCTGCTCACCGGGCTGCTGGCCGAGCAGGGATTTGCCAACAGCGAACTGCGGGGCCAGGACAGTAACGAAGCCGAACTGGTGGTCTACCTCCAGGCAGCCGGCGCCGCCCAGGCCGCATCCAGGTCACGCGCGCTCACGGCATCGTTGCCCACCGGCATGGTGACCGCGGCCGCGCCCAGGCAGATCGACAACAGCGCCTGGGCCGACAACTGGAAGAGCTTTTTTCCGCGCCTGCCCATAGGCAAGCGACTCGAGGTCATTCCTCCCTGGGAGCAGGCGGCCCCGGACCGCGACACGGTGATCATCAACCCCGGCCTCGCCTTCGGCACCGGCCAACACGCGACCACCCGCTGCTGTCTCGAGCTGCTGGACCTTTGCCTGCGAGCGGGCGACAGCGTGGCCGACGTGGGCTGCGGATCGGGCGTGCTGGCGCTGGCAGCGCTGCGCATGGGCGCCAACAGCGCGCTCGCCACCGACAACGACCCGGTGGCCATCACCACCACGCTCGAGAACGCGCGGCTCAACTCACTGGAGGCCGGACTGCAGACCCGCGTGTGTGACGGCCCGCCCGCCGGGGGACTGTACGACCTTGTTTTTGCCAATATACTGGCCTCCACCCTGGTCGACATGCAGCCCGCGCTGACGCGCTGCGTCGTACCCGGGGGCAGGCTGGTATTGTCGGGCATCGACGACGAGCGCTTGCCTATTGTGCAAACAGCGTTTATCAAGCCGGGTTGGACGGCGCTACACTGCCTGCAACACGACGGCTGGAGCAGCATCGCAATCTGCCGCAAAGAGGCATCAACATGATCCACTCGGCTACCACATCCTCACCACCAAAGACGCGCATCTTCGTGGGGGACGAGCGCTTGACCGCCGACCGAGCCGTGCTCACCGGCCCGGCCCTGCACCACGTGCAGACAGTGCTCAGGTTGCAGCCCGGCGACGAGCTGGTGGTTTTTGACGGCAAGGGACGCGAGGCGCTGGGCGTGCTCGAGCTGTTCCAGGGTGAGACCGCGGTGGTGCGTATAGTGGAGGAGATAGACAGCAGTACCGAGTCGTCGCTCGACCTGACGATCGCCCCCTGCCTGGCCAAGGGCAAGAAGCTCGACCTGGTGGTCGAAAAAATCGTGGAGCTGGGCGTGGACCGCGTCTGCCCGATAACCAGCGATCGCAGCGTGTCGCGTCCGCGCGAAGACACGGCGGTCAACAAGGTGGAACGCTGGCGTCGCATCGCCGTGGCCGCCGCCGAGCAGAGCGGGCGCACCCAGGTGCCCGTGGTCGAGCGCATACGCAGCTTCGAGGAGTTCATTCCCACCCGCCCCGACGACACCCTCGGATTGATATTCACCACCAACGCCGACCACGACCCGCCCGCCACCCTGCGACAGCGCTACCCCAACACACACAGCGTAATAGCGGTGCTCGGGCCCGAGGGAGGCTTCTCCGACCAGGAACTCGAACTCGCCGCTGAGCACGGGTGGATCGATGTGGGCATGGGGCCGCGGGTGCTGCGCGCCGAGACCGCCTCGATAGTGGCGGCGGCCGTGTGCCAGCACTTGTGGGGCGACCTCGGACGCAAGCCGCCGGTCGTCCCCGCCAGCGCTGCCGCAAACGCCCGGCCACCGGTGGCCAGGTAGCCAGCCGATCATGAAATTTCTCTTCGTCATGGACCCGCTCGACGGCATAGACATCAGCATGGATACGTCTTTTGTCTTCCTGGCCGAGGCCCAGTCGCGCGGCCACGAAAACTGGTTCTGCCAGGTTGACCAGCTCTTGTACGACGGCGGGTTGGCGGCCCACGCCGCGCCGGTAACGGTGAAGCCCGTGCAGGGCGAGCACTTCGAACTAGGGCCGTGGGCCGACCAGCGCGGCAGCGACTTCGACGCGATCTTCATGCGCAAGGACCCGCCCTTTGACTCCGACTTTTTCTTTGCCACCCAGCTGCTCAGCCTGGCCGACCCCGCGCGCACCTTCGTGTTCAACAATCCTGCGGGCCTGCGCGAGATAAGTGAGAAGCTGAGCATCCTGCGTTTTCCCGACCTCGTGGCCGAGACCATAGTAACGGCCGACCCGCAACGCGTGCTGGCCTTCATGCAACGCCTGGGCGAGGACGTGGTCGTCAAGCCGCTGGACGGTTGCGGCGGCCAGGGCATCTTTCGCCTGTCGACGGGCGACCTCAACATCAACGCCATCCTCGAACTGTCCACCGACAACGGGCGCCGCCAGATCATGGCCCAGCGTTACCTGCCCGCTTCGCGCGAAGGCGACACGCGCCTGGTCTATCTCGAAGGCCGTGCGGCCGGTGCCATGCGCCGGGTGCCGCGCGCAGACGATCTGCGCGGCAACCTGCACGTGGGCGGCAGCGTGGTGGCGGCCGAGATCGGCCAGCGCGAACACGAAATCTGCCGTACGATAGAGCCCCTGCTCTCCGAAGCGGGCATATACTTTGCCGGCCTGGATATAATCGGCGGACTGCTCACGGAGATAAACGTAACCAGCCCCACCGGCCTGCAGGAAATCAAGCGACTGGGTGGTGCCGACCTCGCCGCCGAGGTCATCGACCTGGTCGAGCGCCGCTGCCCCTCGGGCCACTGAGCCCCGATTCATGGACAGCAGCCTGCCTCCAGACTCCCGGCGGCGTGTTGACCCCCCCGCCCTACACCGTTAGAAAAGTTGCGTGAGGCCACCGCGCGTGGCCCGCGCGTTGCCCTCACGCCCAGGTAGCTCAGTCGGTAGAGCAGGGGACTGAAAATCCCCGTGTCGGTGGTTCGATTCCGCCCCTGGGCATCTTGCCCGCCGCGCTTGGCCCAGAAGCCGCCGGGCAGCAAAAAACAGCCGCGAGGCAAAACAGCACTTGCGCCGGCAGCAAAGCCCGGCTATACAATTAACCTCTGATGGTCGCCCTTCCGGCGACTGGTGGCGCACAGCAGGATCGCTTCTTTAGGAAGATCGCGCCGCATTTCAATAAATCCACACCCTTCTCTGTTGTACGGGTCTGAATCTACCGGTGGGTACACCGAATGTGTACGTCCATCCACGAGTTAATTATTTCCAATGAACGATACTACCTCTATTCCTGACGCCTCTATTCCTGACACTTCCCCTTCCGACCAGGTTATTCCCGACATGCCTGCCCTCAACCACGGCGGCTCTCCCGATACGGTGACCGCTTTTGAGCAGCTGCCGCTTGACGACACGCTTCGCCGCAGCATCAAGGAGGCCGGCTTCGTCACACCCCGCCCGGTGCAGGCCGCCACCATCCCGTCGGCGCTCGAAGGCTTCGACGTACTGGGCCTGGCCCAGACCGGTACCGGCAAGACCGCCGCCTTCGTGCTGCCCATACTGCAGCGCATCGTCACCGACCCCCGCCGCGGTCCGCGCGCACTCATACTGGCGCCCACCCGCGAGCTGGCCATGCAGATACAGGCCGAGACCCGCCTGCTGGCAAAGTACACCAAGGCCAAGGTCATCACCGTATTCGGCGGCGTGTCGGCCGGCACCCAGATCAGGGGACTGAAGGCCAAGCCCGACATCATCGTGGCCTGTCCCGGGCGCCTGCTCGACCTCTTCGGAAGGGGCTTCGTTGACCTTTCACACGTCGAGACGCTGGTCATCGACGAGGCCGACCACATGTTCGACATGGGATTTCTTCCCGACATCCGCAAGATCATCGCCGCTTTGCCCGATGACCGACAGAACCTGATGTTCTCGGCCACCATGCCGTCGGCCATACGCAAGCTGGCCAACACGGTGCTGTACAAACCCGAGGTCTTCGAGCTCGAACACGCCGCGCCCATCGAGACCATAGAGCACGCGCTCTACCCGGTGGCAGCGACGCGCAAGGTAGACCTGCTGCTACACCTGCTCGAGGGCAGCGACTTCAAGTCAGGCATCGTTTTTTCGCGCACCAAGCACAGGACCAAGAAGCTCGCCGAGCAGCTGACCAACAAGGGCCACGAGGCCGTGGCACTGCAAGGCAACATGACGCAGGGCCAGCGCGACCGGGCCATGAAGGGTTTTCGTGAGGGGCGCTTCAACGTGCTCGTGGCCACCGACATCGCCGCCCGCGGCATCGACGTGGCCGGCATCTCGCACGTAATCAATTTTGACATTCCCAACACGCCCGACGCTTACACCCACCGCATTGGCCGCACGGGCAGGGCCGAGTGCAGCGGCAAGGCCTACACCTTCGTGGCCAGGGAAGACGCGCAGCAGGTCAAGGCCATAGAGCGAAAGCTGGGCGTGAAGATCAAGCGCCGCGTGGTCGATGGCTTCGAGACGCAACCCGACGACGAAAAACGCTACGTCCACGCGCAGCGCAACGGCAAGCACAACTCGTCGGGCGGCGGGCCCAGCAAGTCGACCCACCCCCAGCGACACGGCCGCGATTCGAACAGCAAGGGAGCTGGACCGGGCGGCGGACGCCGGCGCACCAATCGGGTCGCAAGAGCGTCCTGAATCGATCGAACCCGGTACGACCGAGACTGCAAAAAGGAGTCCTGTTATGAGAATTGAACCAATTGCAGCCGCAGCACGGATAACGACCGCCTGCCTCCTGGCAGTGCTGGTGGCCTCGGCCGCTTACGCGCAAGACAGCGACAAGGAGTCCAAGGTGGTCGAAGAAGGTAGCAAGGTCTCTATAGAGTACACGCTCAAGCTCGACGACGGCACGACGGCCGACAGCAGCGAGGGCCGGGACCCGATGGTCTACACCCAGGGTGGCAACGAGATCCTGCCGGCCCTCGAAGCAGCCCTGGCCGGACTCGCGGAGGGCGAGAGCAAGCAGGTCAAGCTTTCGGCTTCCGATGGCTACGGTGAAATCGACGAAGAGGCCTTCCGCCAGGTCGAGCTGGCGCAGATACCCGAAGAAGCCCGCGAAGCCGGAACCACGCTGGTAGTCGGCGCGCCCGACGGCAGCCGTCGTCCGGTGCGCGTAGTCGAGATCAAAGAGGAAATGGCCGTGATCGACTTCAACCACCCCCTGGCGGGCCAGAACCTGACCTTCGACGTCAAGGTCACCGCCATAGATTGACCCACGACGCGCTGAGCGCGAGGCGGTGGTGGGTGACACGCCACCTTGTCTCATGCCGGTCGCGTAACTAGGCTGTGCTTTCGCCCATGAAAGCACTACTGCCGGCGCTGTTCGCCACAACTTTCTTCGTACTCGGCCCAGCCGCCGATACCGCCTGGCCGTCCGCGCCCGCGGCCGACAAAAACGGTTCGGACGCGGCGCCCATCGTTGCCCAGGACCCGCACGGCGTGGTCGAAAGAGTGCGCCCGGAGCTCGGCCCGCACGCGCTGTGGGTGGGTGATCGCCTGTTTCGCCACAGCATACTGTTTGACGGCGACAGCAGGCAGGCGCTGGGCATGGTCGACATCACCTGGACGCTGGGGGGTGTGGCGCCGCACACGTCCCACTCGAGGCGCGAGGTCTACGTGATCGAACCGGTGTATGATCGCGGCCACCGCGGCGAGCGTACCGACTACGTGACCATCTACGATCTCCACACTCTCGCGGTCACGGGCGAGATCGAACTGCCCACCAAGGGGGCGGAGGCCGGACACGGGGTCGCGCTGTCGGCCCTGCTCGACGACGAGCGTTTCCTGGTGGTGCTCAACCTCGTACAGTCAGGTTCGGTGACCGTCGTTGACCTCGAACAACGACGCTTCGCGGCCGAGGTACCCGTGGCCGGTTGCTCACTGGTGTACCCTACCGGCCCGCGCAGCTTCGGCATGCTCTGCGGTGACGGCGCCGCCCTGGCCATCACCCTGGCCGACGACGGCAGCGCCGCCGAGACCAGGCGCAGTGAGCCCTTCTTCGACGTGGTCGCAGACCCTCTCAGCGAAAAAGGCGCGCGCGACGGCAGCCGCTGGCTGTTTGCGTCGTTTGACGGATACCTTCACGAGGTCGAGTTTGCCGGCAGCAAGCCCTCGCTGGTGGCACGCTGGTCGCTTATGAGCGACCGCGAGCGCGCCGATTCCTGGCTGGTCGGTGGCTCCCAGCACCTCGCGCTGCACCGCGACAGCCGCCGCCTGTACTCGCTGGTGCACCAGGGCGGGCCCGGCTCTCACAAGGACGCCGGCAGCGAGATCTGGGTCTACGACCTCGAAAAACAAGCACGCGTGGACACCTTCGAGATCCCGGCACTGCTGCCGGCCTTCCTGCGCCCCGTGCTGGGTCTCGAGCCGGGCAGCCTGGCCTACCGCGCGCTCAGTTTCTTCACACCATCGATGGGTGCCCACAGGGTAGTGGTGAGCCAGGACGACGAGCCGCTGCTGTTCCTGCGCCACGGCGAGATCGGCGTCATCGGCGTACTCGACGCGCGTGACGGCCGCCACCTGCACACCATAGAAGAAGCGGGCATGACCGGCGGGGAGATCCGCATTCCGTGATCACCATGGCCGAGATCGATCCCGTGCTGGCACTGGCGCTGAGGGCCTGCATGGCGCTGTTGTTCGCGGGCGCAGCCCTGCACAAGCTGGGCGACCCGATGGCCTTTCGCTCGGTGCTCTCGGATTACCGTCTCGTGCCCGACGGCCTGGTCACGCCCATCGCCTGGGCCACCGGCGTGGGAGAACTGCTGCTGGCCGTGGCCTTCCTGTTGCCCGCGGCCGGGCTGCTGCCCGCGCTTGCGGCGGCCGTGTTGCTTACGGTCTACTCCTGCGCCATCGCCATCAACCTGCTGCGTGGCCGGCGCGACCTCGACTGCGGCTGCGGTGGACCACCACAACGCCTGCACCCCGGCCTGGTAGGCCGCAACCTCGCGCTGATGGCCATGGGCCTGCTCGCCTGCGCGCCCATCAACGCGCGACAGCTGGAGTGGCTCGACGGCCTGTCGTTCACGGGTACCGTGGCCTGCGCCAGCCTGCTGTGGGCGGCGTCCAACCGGCTGATGTCCTTGTCATCGGCCAGCCGAGAGGAGGCCTGACGCCGTGCAGGCCCTGGTCATAACCAACCTGCTGCTGTGGGTCTGCGTGGTGGCGTTGGCGCTGGTCGTGTTTGCGCTCTCGCGGCAGGTCGGCCTGCTGCACGAACGGGTAGCACCGGCGGGCGCGCTGGCACCCGCCAAGGGACCGACCGTGGGCCAGGCGGCGCCGCGGCTATCGCTTACCACGCTCGATGGGCACAGCCTGGAATTAGGTGCGCCGAGCCCCGACGGACGTGACACGCTGTTGTTCTTTCTCTCGCCTACCTGCCCGCTCTGCCGCACCCTGCTGCCCACCTTGCTGCGGGTAACAGCAGACGAAGACGCGAGCGCACGCGTGGTACTGGCCGGCGACGGCGACCCTGAAGAGTACCGCCGCTACGCCCATGACAACGGGGTCTCGTCGCTGCCGCTGGTGGTATCAACCGAGCTGGGCCTGGCCTGGCAGGTTTCAAAACTACCTTACGCCGCCCTCGTGGACGGCGACGGACTGCTGCGCGCCCGCGGCATGGTAAACACCCGCGAGCACCTCGAAAGCCTTTTCGAAGCGCGACGCCTGGGCGTGGCCTCGGTACAGGAGTACCTGGCTCTCGAACTGGAAGAACCCGCAGGAGAACAAGCTCTATGAGCAGGCTCGACCGTTGGATGGAAAACAGCTCGCGCGCGCTCGCGCGGCGCAGTGGGCGGCGTGGTTTTCTCGCCCGCCTGGGCCACCTGATAGCTGGGGGCACAGTGGCCGGGGTCGCCGCGTTGCCACTGTTGCCGGTGGCCCGCGGACAAGCCTCCGACGAAAGCCCCGGCTCACGCGCTGCCGCCCCGCCCGAAGACATAGAAGGCCCCCAGGGCGACCCCAACCACTGCGACTACTGGCGCAACTGTGCCATCGACGGATTTCTCTGCGGTTGTTGTGGCGGCAGCGCCACGAGCTGCCCGCCGGGCACCGAAATGTCGCCGGTGACCTGGATAGGAACCTGTCGCAACCCACTGGATAAGAAAGACTACCTCATCTGGTACAACGACTGCTGCGGCAAGAACCCCTGCGGCCGCTGCTTCTGCAACCGCAACGAGGGTGAACGGCCGGTCTACCACCCCTACCGCAACAACGACATCAACTGGTGCGCGGGCGCGCAGTCGCAGGTCTACACCTGCTCCACTGCCATGATCATCGGACTGGCGGTAGAAGGGCAGCCGGAGAAATGAAGCCCCGCTTACCGGCGCTGCTCGTCGCTGCCGTTGTAGCCACCGCCGCTTCAGCGTGGCCGAGCCAGGCAGCCACCGACAACAACGCCCAGGTCCGCAACGACTACCTGCTCAGCTGTGGCGGCTGCCACCTGCTCGAGGGCCAGGGTTCGCGCGCGGTACCCTCACTTGCCGACACCGGCCGCATCTTCGCGCTGCCCGGCGGCCGTGAATACCTCGGGCGCGTGCCCGGCGCAGCCCACTCACCACTGGACGACCAACGGCTCGCAACCGTACTCAACTGGGTGCTGTCGCGCTTTGGTCACACGACGGCCGACCCGCCTTACACGGCCAGTGAAATCGGACGCCTGCGGGCCCAGCCCTACCTCGACCCGCTGGCCGCGCGTCACCGCCTGCTGGCCGACCACGACGGCAACGACGGCAACAACGGCAACGACGGCAACGACGGCAACGACGGCAACGACAGGTAGTTTACAGGCCCTCAGCGAGCTTGAGCGCACCCAGTGCGCCAGTGAACTCGCCATTGGCCGGCACCACCGCGCGCAGGCCGACGGCTGCCGACACCTCGGTGAGCACGCTCACCAGTGCCGGGTTATCGCGCAGCGTGCCGCCACCGTACACCACCGTGTCCACTCCTGCGGCAACGGCCATGCCGTGACAGAGTAGGGCTATGTTCTCGGCCACCAGCGCGGCGGCCGAGTTGGCGAGGTCGGCCGCAACGGGCTCGGGGCCATCCGCGGTTACCTTGCCGAAAGACGCAGCGTTAATGTCGCCGGGCAGCGGCAGTTCTTTGCTGTCGTGGTAAACGTCCTTGACCAGGAGGTCCACGTTCTTTCGATCGCCGGCGGCCGCGAGTGCAACGGCGGTCGCAAAGTCGCGGGCACCGGCAAGCACGCTCACCAGTCCCAGGAAGGTGCCGCCTCCCAGCGCCGTGCCTCCCACCCGGTGCACGCTGTCGTTGTTGACCAACAACACCGAGGTACCAGTGCCCACCGACGCGAGCAGAAAAGGAAAGCTGCTGTCAATCCGGCCCGCCTCGATCAGCGACCGGGCGCCTGCCGCCCAGGACTCGAACTCTTCGCAGCGCCGGGCTTCGGGCGACCGGGCTTGCCGGGGGTGAGCTTCGATCCACCGACGGGTAAATCCCTCGGCGCCACCGCCGGTGATACCCAGGCTGGCCGGGTCAGCTCCGCTCGCCAGCTCCACGGCGGCCGCCACTTCACGTCCGGGCAGCAAGTGCCGTTGCTCGCTGCCGTCACCCGCGCGCAGCACGATCTTGAGCAAGGTGGCGCCGGCGTCCACGCCCACGGCCGCCCGTTTTGCTGCCCTCCCCATCGCCCGCGATACTGCCGGTGGTCGCCAACACGGGCAATCTGTTATACTCACGGCCTGCCCGGCGGCTATCCGTCGCCCGAACAGGGCAGGTAGGAGAACTAAATTGATCGATCGAAACAGGCCAACCCTGCTGCTTGCTGCCCTTCTGACCGCGGCGCTCACTGCGGGCTGCACCGGTGCAAAAGACGACGGACCCAGCGGCCCCGAGCCCCAGCGGCAGGCCCTGGAGGGCCCGGCCCGCCCAGCCTTGTTGCTCACCCACGCCTGGTTCTGGACCGACGACGAGGGAGCCCCCCACCCCGGGCCCGCGCGCTTGGACATCTGGCGAGAAACCAACGGCAAGTGGTCCTACACCAGGCTCGAGGACGCCGACTCCAACGTCTTTCACAAGGCCATGCCGTGGAACGGCGGCATCCTGACCATCGGCGCCCAGAAGGCCATGCTCAAGAAATGGCACTTCGCCGACGGCAGCTGGCAGGCCGACACGCTATGGCAGAAGAGCTGGGGCGGACGCTTCGATCGCCTGCGCGACATTGAAATAGGCGACGTCGACGGCGACGGCATAGACGAGCTCGTAATCGCCACCCACGACTCCGGCGTGGTAGCCGTGGTCAACGTTGACGCCGAGGGCAAGGTGACCAACGTGATCGAGATGGACGGCAAGGCCGACACCTTTGTGCACGAGATCGAGATCGGTGACATCGACGGCGACGGCAAGCTCGAATTCTTTGCAACCCCGAGCGACCGCAACCGCGCCGACGCGTCGCAGGCCGGCGGCGTGGTGATGTACCGCTGGAACGGCAGCTCCTACGATCGCAGCTGGGTAGATAAACAGGAAGGCACCCACGCCAAGGAAATCCTCGCGGCCGACATCGACGGCGACGGCCGCTCGGAGTTGTTCTCGGTGCTCGAGGCCGAGCTCGGGGCCGACAAGCGTATTGCCCACCCGGTTGAAATACGACAGTACACGCTCAACGCCGACGGCAGTTTTTCGCACTCGGTGCTCGGCACCATAGACGACAGGCAGACCCGCTTCCTGGTGCCCGGTGATTTTGACGGCGACGGCCGCGTCGAACTCATAGCCGCGGCCATGAAGACCGGCATTTATCATTTTGCACCACCCGCCCCGGGCTCGCCGGCTGGAACCGCCTGGACGCGGACCCTGGTGGACAACAACTCCTCGGGATTTGAACACGCCGCTTGGGCAACCGACCTCGACGGCAACGGCAGAACCGAGCTCTACGTGGCCGCCGACGACCAGCGCGAGCTCAAGCGTTACGACTGGACGGGCAAGGGTTTCAAGCGCAGCCTGCTGGGCAAGCTCGACGCCGATGTGCTCACCTGGAACATAACCGACGGCAGGATGTAGGCCGAAACGGTCGGCCCGGTTACAAACTCGCGCGGGGTCTACTTGCGCTTGTCCTGGGCGACCGCGTCGCGCCTGCGGAAGTAGCGCTCACGGTACCACCTCAGTTCTTCTATCGAAGCCCGGGTATCGGCCAACGCGGTGTGCGGGCTATCGGGCTTGTCGTAAGCCGCGTCCTTGCCGTACCAACGCTCGGCGATCTCCTTTATCGAACTCACGTCCACCATGCGGTAGTGGAGGATCTGTTCGAGCCTGGGAAAGTATCGCCTGATAAAACGTCGGTCCTGGTGGATGGAGTTACCAGCAAGGATGGCCTTGCCATCGGGGCATTGTCTGTCGATGACCTCGACGAGATCGTAGTCGACCTCGGCCAGCGGCCTGCCGGCCGCAAGTACGCGCTCGGTGAGTCCGTTGTCGGTATGCATATTCTCGACAAACGGATCCATCTCTTCGATTTTGTTGGCCGGCGTCTGCACCAGCCACTGCGCGCTCTCGATCTCGACCAGCTGACCATCGGTCACGATCACGGCCACTTCCATCGGCACGCAGGTGACCGGGTCCAGGCCGGTCATCTCCATGTCCAGCCACACCAGCAGTTCAGTAGAATCACCCATAACACAGGCGCTATCATGTTACGCACGCACCCCCAAGCAGCCTCCTTCCAAGCGCGGGCGGTAGCAGCGCGCCGCTCACTTGGCGCCGAGCGTTCTTCAAACTACAGTGAGGTGGTGCCACCAGCGGTCAATAAAAGCTTTGTCACCATCGTCTCGGGCCTGCCACGTTCGGGCACCTCGATGCTCATGCGCATGCTTGGCGCCGGCGGAATCGAACCGCTGAGCGACGGCAAACGCGAGGCCGATGACGACAACCCGCACGGCTACTTCGAGTACGAGCCGATCAGGAAGCTCGCCGACGACGCCTCGTGCATCTACCGGGCAGGGGGACGGTCGGTCAAGGTAATTTCAGCCCTGCTCGAGCACCTGCCCGCTGACCTCGACTACCGCGTGCTCTTTGTCCTGCGCGACATGACCGAAGTGCTGGCCTCGCAGCGCCGCATGCTGGGCAACCGGGGCAAGCCGGCCGAAAACGCCGGTGACGGTCGCCTGGCGGAGCTGTTCGGCCGCCACCTTGAGCAGGTCAAGAGCAGGCTCAACGCGGCGACCGGCACCGGGGTACTCTACCTGGACTACGCTGCCACGGTGCGGGATCCGGCCTCGGCCGCGCAACAGATCAACGTGTTTCTCGGGGGTGCTCTCAACGAAACCGCGATGGCCGCTGCCGTCAGCGGAGAGCTGTACCGTAACCGCGCGGGGCAACAGGCGTGAAAGGTCGCGGCCTGCTATGGCCCGCCGTGTTGCCAGCCGCAGGGTTGCTGTGGCTCCCGGTGCTTGATCTCGACAAGGACGCTGGCGAGCAGTATCCCCTGCGTGGCGATCACGACTCGGTGACAGAACTCGTCGGTCGCGCCAAGCGTGCGCTCGATCGCCAGGACGCCGATCAGCCAGCGCGGGAGTGACGCTCCACTGACTTCTCGGCCAGGTTGAGCACGCGCCCCGCTATCCTCGACCAGCTGTGCCGCCGAGCGACCTGCCTGGCCCTGCGCGCCAGTCTTTCTGCCAGCTCCGGGTCGGAGCGCAGCCGGGCGATATTTCGTACCAGCTTGCTGGTCCGTCCCGGGCTGTGCAGCAGCGCCGCCTCGTGGTGGGGAAACAGGTCACCCAGCTGGCCGATATTGCTGGCCGCTATGGGCAAGCCCGCGGCCGCGTACTCCCACACCTTGAGCGGCGAGAAATAAAAATCCTCGAGCTCGGGGTAAGGGGCAACGCCCACGTCCATGCGCCGGAGCAGGGCCGGCACCTCGCCGTGTTCCACCGCACCGGTCATCTCGATGCGGCCAGCCAGCGAATGCCTGGCCGCAAAATCCTCGACCTCTCCGCGCAGTGGCCCGTCGCCTACCACCAGCAAGCGGTAGGCCGGGTCGGCGGCGGCCAGGCGGCCGAAAGCCTTCAGTAACTTGTCAACGCCGTGCCAGGGCTTAAGGCTGCCGACAAACCCGATCACGAACTCACCCTTGGCACGCGACATGTCGCGGTCCTCCCAGGCAAACAGATCCTCGTTTACACCGCAGGGCACCACCCGTGTCTGCCGTCGTGACGCGCCGAAAGACTGCGCGTAGTCGATCAGCGCCGAACAGGTAACCAGCACCCGGTCGGCACAAGGAAAAACCATGTTGGCAACAGCGTCGGCGGTGTCTGCGAGTTCGAGCCGACGGTAGTCGGCCTGCTGCGCGGCCAACGGGGCGTTAATCTCCAGGAACAAGGGTACGCCGCGGCGCCGGGCATACTGCAGGCCCGCAAACGACCACAACGAGTGGCGTTCGTACACCAGGTCAAAACCCTCCGCGTCAGCCTCGAGTTTTTCCAACAAGGTCTGGTTGAGCAACAGGCTGTACACTTCCCAAGCCCGCGTAGTCTCCTCTCCGACTTCGCGGCTGCGCTTGGCCACCGTGCGGCGCAACTCTTCGAGCAGCGGATCGCTGGTGAGATCAACCACCGGGCACGCTGATGCACTGGCGTCGGCCGGCGGACGAGCGGTAAAGACCGTCAGGTCCTGTCCGCGCTCGACCAGCGCGGCGACCATGGACGACACGTGAACGGCGCTGCCCTGCGAGCCGACAACCGGCACTCCGCGATCAGCTGATACGTAGGCTATGCGCATGGACTCTTCTTACTCCAGGTAACCCATTTTCTGCAAGCGACGGCGAGTCTTCTCGTCGAGGGCTCCCGCGCGTTTGTGCCCCGGGGCTTCGGCCAGCGAGGCCTGCAACGCCGCCAGGGCAGTGGCCATCTCCGCCAGCTTGCCAGTGTTTTTCCCGGCCAGGTTCACCTGTTCGCCCGGATCCGCGGCGAGATTGTACAACTCCTCGCGCAGGGCCGGTTCCGCGCGCCCGGATTCGTAGATCACCTCCTGGCCAGGCGAGAAATTTTCCCACTCGGCTTCCTCGTTGACCACCACCTCCCGGCCACCCAGCTGGAGCCTGAGAACCCCGTTCTCGTCAATGCCGAAGGCCGTAACCACACCCTCCTGTTCGAGCACGCGCTCGGATTCGTCGGCCAGCAGTGCGACCCGGCCGGCCCGCAACAAGGACCCCTTCCACTCGGCGTCTACGCGCACCCAGTCGCCGGGGGACAAGAGATCAAAGGGCGACCGGCCTTCGCCATCGTCAAAACGAACATCGGGATCCACCTGCACGCTCAATCCCATGATCTCGAAGACGCCCGGGTCGCGGACCAAAGCCGCCAGCGGGGCGCGGATCTCGAGGTCTTCGTCTCCCCGGGAAACCCGTTTCACTTCGTCGGCCAGAAAACGCCCCCCAACGAAAACCCCTTTCGTGCGCACGCGGTCACCGACCACCAGGTCTGCGGGCAGCGTGCGCCTGCGTACCCCGCCACCTTGATCCTCTATGCGCAGGTACTTCCAATCGGCACGCCTGAGCGCTGTCCAGGTCTGCTTGCCGTGGGTCTCCTGGGCCAGCACCTGCCTTTGCTCACCGCCGCCTACCGCCTCCAACAGGGACCTGCTGCCCGACGGAAGCTCGCCCGAAATCCCGGCCAGCTCCAGCACGGTAGCCGTGAGGTCAACGATCTGCACCTGGTTTTCTACCCGGCCGGTTCGACCGCGCGAAGCCGGCAGGCGAAGTATAAGCGGAACCCTGAGCAGCTCGTCATACTGGGCATAACCGTGGTCGAGCCTGCCGTGCTCCATGAAACCCTCGCCGTGATCAGAGGTAACGACGACCAGCATTTCGTCCCAGATTCCGCGCGCGCGCAGGACCTCGAACAGGTGCCCCAGCACCGCGTCCAGCTCGGTGAGCTCGGCCTGGTAAAGCCTACGCAGCAGCGCGAGGTCTTCGTCGTCCAGCTCCAGTTCGCCGTCGCGTACGCCCTCCCTGAGCAACCACCAACGCCGGGACTCCACGCCCCAGGACGCGACCCTGTCCCTGTCAGAATCACTGATGCCGCGACTGCCCAGCAGGCCGACGGGCTCGTAGGGCCAGTGCACGTCGAGAAAATGCAGGTAGGCAAAAAACGGCCTGTCGTCGGCCTGGTCGAGCCAGGAAAGAAAGCGCTGGGCTATCAGCGGCGCATTGCCGGCGTCGTCAACGTAGGTGGCAAAGCCCTGGTCGAGGTTGCTGTAACGACGTCGCAGGTGATCATTCTGAACGAAGGCCGCGCTGCGATAGCCGGCAGCCGACAGGTGCTCGGCCAGGGTGTCGACGCTGTCGGGCAGCACGTCAACGCCGTCGTCGTAGGTCTCAAGCATGCCATGCTGAAAAGGAAACAGGCCGGTGAGCAGCGAAGGCACCGACGGCCGCGTCCACGAAGAGGTACTGAAAGCGTTATCGAAAACCAGGCCGTCAGCCGCGAGCTGGTCGAGCACGGGCGAACCGGCAGGCAACGCGCCATAGGCACCCAGAGCGTCGGCCCGCAGGGTGTCTATGCAGACCACCAGCACCGATGGTGGCGCTGGATCCGCCGCGCGCTCGCTGCAGCCAGTGACCAGCAGGCCCAACAGCAGCGGCGCGATGACGGTGAGCATGCTCACGCGCACTGAGCGCTTGCCTGCATAAGCACCTATCACCATCAGCCCTGTCCCGATTTACTCGAAAAACCCCAGGCGAGCCCCAGCCCGTACTCGTTGAGGTGATAGTTACGGCTGGTCCTGCTCGAAGACGAATCCCTGTACTTGTAGTCCATCTCCAGGACCAAACCGTCTACCCAGGGCAGCGGAAACTCGAGCTCCACGCGATAGGTATCAATGTCGTCGGTACGCCCGAAGTTGCTATTGGAGCCGAAGGGGCCACTGGCGCCCGCCACGACGTACTCCCGGTCTGAACGCCGGTAGCGCAGGCTGGCCTCCACCCCGGCTGGCAACTTGCTGTCAAAGCCCACTTCGATGCGCACGTCTTCGCGGTCGTAGTTATCATCGACGGCATCGCGCTCGGCGTACCTGAAGTAGGCCCTCGGGATAAACAGATCGTGGTAATGCCAGCGCAAGCCAAGTCGGCCCGCCCAGGCCTCAGAGTCACGCTGTTCGTTGGCGCTGTCGTACTCGTCCCAGTCTCTTTCGTAGAGTGCCCTGACGCGCCAGGCCCTGCTCACCCCGAACTTACGCTCAACACCGAGCACCATCTCGTCCTTGGAGTAGTGCACGTCGTCACCTCCGTCGCGGTCTTCAAGGCGAAGCCGCCGCGGGGTGTAATCATAACCGGCGAACACGTCGGCCACGTCGGTTTCATAAACAGCACGCCCCCCCAGTGTGAACGAATCCCTGGCCGATGACTCGCCGAACACCCGTCCGTTGACCCCGGCCGTTACGAGGTCCGGCAGCCAGGCAACGTCGGACCCGGTACGCCGGGCCAAGCGCGCACTGGCCTTGGTGAACCACGCGCCTTCCACGTCGGGACCGGGCTGAGAATAGCGCACGTTGTCGGTGTAGCCCTGCCAGACGTCCAAGTTGGCCTTCCACCTCGGTTCTTCACCACCGGCCATCGCCGTCCCAGCCAGGCCCGCAACGCTAACCACTACCACTGCAACCACCGCCGCAACCACCACTGTCACTTTTAATTCGTCATACAATTTCATCAGTTGTTTTTCCTTTCCAAGTGCCTTCGCACTTGCCTCTCCATTCGTCTCAATCCCGAAAAATCTACGCCCTCGGGCAAACCACCCGCCTGCCCGGACTCGCGGGTCTGCAGGCAGCGCCGCACTGCGGTCTCCAGGTTGTCGGGCCCCAGTTGATGGGGCTCTACAACTTCGACCATGCCGTTTTTTTCAAAAGCCCGCGCCCTCAGCAACTGCTCAACTCGGGGCTCAACCCGAGGCACCAGCACCGCCGGAACCTCCAGCGACAGCAGCTCGCACACGGTATTGTATCCCGCCATCGAAACACTGGCCGCCGCCAGGCCCAGAAAACACACGAGGTCGGGCCGATAGTCAAAGACCAGGAAGTCGTCGCCACAGGCCAGCATGCGACGCCTCAGCTCGCGTCGGTCCGCCGATGGCATGTCGGGCCCCAGGAATACGACCGAACGTATGCCGTCCCTGGCCAGGCGTCGACCGGTCTCTATCCACGAATCCACCAGCGCGACTCCGTCGCCGCCGCCGCCGCAGCTGACGACTACGAAGGGTCGTTGCTCGAGCGAAAACTCCTCTATGATGTCAGAGGTTTCTTCTTGCCGGGGCTTACGCGCCACGTAACCGCAGAACCGGGTGCGCTCGGCCACCGCGGGTGAAAACTCGTACAGCGACACCGGGTCAAAAACCTTGCGGCAACCAGCCACCCAGATTTCGTCGTAGTATTCTTCGAGGGCTTCGTAGACACCGTTTTTCTTCCAGCTGGCCACGATGCTGACGGGATCGTCGAGGACGTCGCGCAGCGTCAGGACGACCCGGGTGCCGGGCTGGCGTTTTTTGAAATAGCGGAGCGTCGGCAGCAAGTCGTTCTGCACTCCCAGCGGCGCGTTGTCGACCACGAACATGGACGGGTGAAAAGCCCTCGCTACGCTGCGCACCAGTTGCTCCCGGAGCCGTTGCACGCGCGAGAAACTCACCCGCAGGTGGCGACTCGAGTAGTCTTCGTCTCCCGACTTCCATACCCCGGGCAGCTTGACGAAATCAACGCCGTGGGGAGTCTCAAAACTCGCGGCCGAGTCAAGGCCGGTGAGCATCAGCGCGGTCACGTCATCCACGTGCCGAGCGATGTGAGACGCCACCGTCAGGCTTCGACGAAAGTGTCCGAGCCCGAAGGTATCGTGGGAGTAGAACAGCAGGCGGTGTCTCACGTCAGGCTCCCGCCCTCGCGATCTGCTCGCGCGTCTCGTCGAGCAGGGGGTCAACGAGCTTATGCCAACGAGGCCTGAGCGAGTAGTTGCAAGCCAGCCGCAGAAGGGTCGCTGCGGTGTACCAGGACAAGCGATCCTGCCTCGCTTCGACCGGGTAGGCATCGCGAAACAAGCGCTCGAGTTCGGCCGATCTCTCGTGCTCGTCCCACTGCACGGCCCGCAGTCGCAGGTGCGCGCAGAAGTTACCGATATCGAGTTCGCGGTCTCCCCTGCAGGTGGTATCCATGTCTATGAGCACCGGGTCGCCGTCGGTGAGGATTACCTGCTTGTCATAAAAATCCCTGTGCAATACCGCGTCTGGCTCAACCGCGGTCGGCTCCACTGCCTTGAGTTGCTCAAACAGCTCGGCAACGGCCTCGCCCCACGCCGGGTAAAGCGTGGGAAGAAAATCCACCCAGGAAACCAAAAGCTCTATCTCCTGTTCCACACCGAACAGCCGCTTGGCCCCGTCGACCTCCAGGGAATGAAACCCCGACAGCGCCGAGGCTATTTTTTTGATCGAGTTCCCCAGTCCGTCGCCGGTTCTCAGTACCTCGTCGAGCGAAAAACCGTCCACGGCTTCCACCAGGCTCAAGCCCAGCCCGGGGAGAAACGCGAGCGGACGGGGCACGCGAAAACCGCTGGCACGGCTGTTGATAGACTCCCAGGCCTGCCGCTGCACTTCGAACACCCGTTCGGGCGTGCCGCGGCGAAAAGAAACCTTGCCGTAGACCTTGCCACCCCTGGCGTCGCGATAACGCATCTGGCACCGCACGCCCGGGCGGTAGGCGATGACCTCGCAGCCGGTCAACGGAAAGTCGGAACCAGCCTCGGCTCTCACCAGCCCGGCGTCGAGACAACGCTCCAGCGTGGGCAAGCGATAGTCATAGGGAAACAAGGTGAGCAGCAGGTCGCGGTGGGCCAACGACGAGCAGCGGGCGCACGAGGGGCTGGGGGCGCCGTTGCAACTGTGGTCGTCGAGCTTGTCCACGAGCTGAGTGGCCAGGTTGTGGCCCACCGCGAAGGCCGAGGCCCGCAGGAAATCTCCATCGCCAAGTTGCAACAGGTAGTGACCGTTAAAATAACGACCCGGCTTTATCCAGGTTGAAGACAGCGTGACCTTTTCTATCTCGCGCCCTTCGAGAATCGGCAGGCGGCGAAAAGCGCGGCGCATGCGATCGGCGTCGAGCAGTTGCAGCATGGTCTCGGGCTTCAGCTTGCTGTTTTTCATCTGCCTTTGCCCTTTGTCCTGGCCGCGGTGGCAGCGACAGCCGAGACCCGGTCGGCCATGTCGAGCACCCGCTCCGCGTTGCGACGCCAGGTAAATCGCCTGTTCACCATCCTGCGCGCCTCGGCTGCCAGCTTTACCGACAAAGACGGTTTGCCGCGCAAGGTCTCCACCCGGTCGGCGATCTCGCGCACGGCCCCGGGACGATGCAGCAGCAGATTGCGACGGTCGGTAAACAGTTCGGCTATCTGCCCGGTGTCCGAGGCGACCACGGGCAGGCCAGCGGCCATGTATTCAAAAACCTTGAGCGGCGAAAAGTAGAACCCGGCCAACTTGGGATAAGGGGCCATGCCCACGTCCATGCGCGCTAGCCAGGCCGGGATCTCGTCGTGTTCGACGTGGCCACTGAAGGTCACGGCCGAAAGTATCTTCATCGACCGCGCCGAGCGCTCGAGCTCGCGGCGCAACGGCCCCTCGCCGACCACCAGCAGCCGGTAACTGTTGTCCTTGCGGTGCAGCAGCCTGAAGGCCCGGAGCAGCTCGTCCAATCCGTGCCAGGGCTTGAGGCTGCCCAGGAAGCCGAGGACAAAGGTCCCCGCTTCGCGCTCGAGCTGCTCTCGGCTGCTCGCCACCCGGGCAAACAGCTCGGGGTCGGCCGCGTTTGGTATCACCCTGACCCGGCCCGGCGCGCAGCCGTGCTCTACTACCCAGGGCTTGAGCTGGCTCGAGGGCACGATGAGCCTGTCGGTGTTGGAGAAAATATAGTGCTCGAGGGTTCGCGCCAGCTCAGGATTTTCGAGCCTGCGGTAACGCTGCTGCTCCACCCTCAGGGGTGCGTTGACCTCCAGCAGGTGAGGGACAGCGGCTGCGCGCGCGAACTTGACCGCCGAGTAGTTCCATAGCGAGTAGCGCTCGTACACCGCGTGTATCGGGCGGCGCTTGTGAATCTTTTCGAGCGTGCGACCGACTGTCTCGTTGAGCATGATCCCGCGCGCCTCGGTGGCGGCCGCTTGCTCGCGGGCCCCCTTGGCACCGGCTGACAGCGCGGTCTTGGTCCGCCGGCTGCTGCGCTCGGCCCCGAGGTCGCTCACCTGCACATAGGTGCTAGAGGCGTCGCCCGTGCTTCGGGCAGCCACGATGTGTACGTCGCAACGCAGGTCGACGAGAGCGCTCGTCAGCTCGGCAACGTGGGCCGAGGCACCCTTGTAGCCGCCCACCGGCACTCCCCGGTCCATGCAGACATAGACAACGTGGCGGCGACGCCTCACTGGACTTCGCCCCCCTGCCGGCCCTGCCGCAGCATGTCGCGCAGGCGGCCGGCGTTGACCTTGAGACTGAACAAGCGCTCGGCCTTTTTTCTGCCCGCCACGCCCATGGCCGCGGCCCGTCCGGGATCGTCGAACAGGCGCGCGAGGGCGTCGGCCAGGCCAGCGACGTCGTCGGGTTCGACCAGGTAGCCGTTCTCGCCGTCCTCTATTATCTCGGGTATGCCCGACAGAGCGGTCGACACCAGCGGCCGTGCGGTGGCCATTGCCTCGAGCAACACCGTGGGCAACGCGTCCACGTTGCCGTCGCCACCAACAATGCAGGGCAACACGGTCGCGGTCGATTCCCGCAGGTAGTCGCCCACTTCCTCGGTTGTCACCGAACCGGCAAAAATCACCGTGTCTTCCAGGCCCAGCGACGCGACCCTTGCCCTGAGGCTCTCTTCTTTCTCGCCACCGCCCACGATCACGCAATCAAAGTCGTAGCCGCGGTCGACAAGCGCCCGGCAGGCGTCGACGAGGTGGTGAAAACCCTTTTTCTCAACCAAGCGGCCCACCGACACTAACCTCGGACGGATAAGTTTTGCCGGAGCGCAGGCCTTGAAGCGGTCAAGATCCACGCCGTTGTAAAGACGCACTATCTTTTCGGGCGCACCGGGAATATCGGCCACCAGTTCACGCAGGTGCCTGAGGTTATAGTCGGTGACGGTCACCACGAAGCTGGCGCCGGCGATCTTCCACCTGAGCACTTCCTGGTCGACTTCGTCGTGGTAAATATCCTTGGCGTGCGCGGTGATACTGTAGGGCACGCCGGCCAGGCGCGAGGCCAGCGCCACCACGTGACCGGCCCGCGACGCGAAGTGGGCGTGCAGGCAATCTATGTCGTTTTCTACCACTAGCTGCGCCAAGCGGGTGGCGAGCCGCACGTACTTGCGCGGCAGCAGGCGTTCGCGCAAGGGCTGCGGAGGCAGGGGCCACAATACGGCCAGCTCTTGCTCGAGGCGACGGCGGGCGTGCTTCTTCTCGGGCAGACCAGCGTCGCTGTCTTCAACGTACACGGCCTCGGCCTTGAGCTCGTCGAGTATGCCGTGCTTGACCGGACCGTCCGGGTTGTGATGCAGCGAAAACACTGACACCTCTTCGCCGGTATCCTCCACCGCGCGGATTTCGTTTATGACAAAGGTCTCCGACACACGCGGAAACACCTTGAGCAGATAAGCTATTTTCCCCACCTTCGTTACTCCAATTTCAGTGCCGTCAGTCGTCCAAGTACTCGATCGTGCAGCGCCGTTCCTTGCACACCGCATCGGCGTCGGCACGGCACAAGTCCATCTGCACGCAGACCGGCTCCTCCCTGCAAGCTCCCTTGATAAAACGCCTGAGGTCGTCGCGATGCCAGCTGGTCACGGCGGCCTGTGCACCGCCCTGCTCACAAGGACAACAGCCCACCTGGTCAACGACCTCGCAGTGGTCGTCCTTGGCACACCAGAATATATCGTAGGGTAGGATCACCGGCTTCAGTTCGGCGGTCTTCTCGTAGAAAGACCGCGTACCCAGCACCAGCATAACCGCCGTGACCAGGCCCGCCGCGACAATCAACATCAGCGGGGTCAGGCTGGCGCGTCCCGCCTGCAAGACCATCTTGCTATCTCCTCTCTGCAACTGAACCTCCCCCATCCGGAGCAACGCTGGTGAGCAGCTCCGGGTCACCTGATTGCAACCGGTAGACCTTCCTATACCAGCCATCCTGTTGCACCAGCTCCTCGTGCTTACCCGACTGCGTTACACGTCCATCTTCTATCACCAGTATTAGATTGCTGCCCTGGAGCTCCGAGAGGCGGTGGCCCACGCGAATGGTGGTCCTGTGTCGCGACAGGCGCCGGAGTGTGCGGTTGAGCTGGGCCGCCGAACTGGCGTCGAGCGAAGCCGTGGGCTCGTCGAGTATCAACACGCTTGGGTTTTTTACCATGGCCCTGGCAATGGCGATCTTCTGTCGCTGTCCGCCCGAGAGGGTGTCACCCCTCTCGCCTATAACTGTATCGTAACCATCGGGCAGTCCCCGGATAAAATCGTCAGTGTCGGCCGCCTCGGCCGCCGCCACTATTTCTTCTTCGGTGGCCTCCGGTTTTCCGTAGGCGATGTTCTCGGCCACCGTCCCGCGAAACAGCATCGGGTGCTGCAGCACAACGGCTATATGCTCCCGCAGCGAATCGAGCGTGTAACGGCTTATCTTCTCGCTGTCTATCGTTATCGAGCCCGACAACGGGTCGAACAACCGGGGTAGCAATCCACACATGGTCGACTTACCGGCACCATTGGGCCCCACTATCGCCACCGTGCGCCCGGGCTTGGCCGTAAACGACACGTCACGTAGCACGGACACGCCCTTGCTGTACTCGAAACACACGTTCTTGAAACGCACGTGCCCCTCGAAAGCCGGCGCCTCGGCGGCCCCACGATGCACCTTCACGCGGTCGTCTTCCCTGAGCACCGAGAACACCCTCTCGGCGCAGGCCGAGGCCTTAGCCAGGCGACCGGTCACCCTCGATATGCGCCGCAAGGGGCGGTACATGCCGCTGAGGTAGGCTGTAAAGACCAGCAGGTCCCCGGGGGTGAGCACGCCCGAAAGAACGCGGGCCACGCCGAACCACAGCACCGACCCGGTGCCAAGGGCAATGACTACCTCGGCCACGCGCTCCAGGTTGGCCTCCAGTCTCACGGTTTTCAGCCCCGACTTGAGGTTGCGCTTGTTCGACTCACCAAACCTGCGGTCTTCGTAATCCTCGCGGCCGAACACCTGGATCACTGACACCGCCTGCAGCATTTCGCCCACCATGGCTGCCATCTGCCCTTCGCGCTTGCGCTGCTTGCGCACCGCCTTGCGCAGGTGCCCCGACATGCGAAACACGGCGACCCCGAGCAGCGGCATTACCGACAGCGCGATCATGGTGAGCTGCCAGTCCATGGCCGCCATGACGATGATCATGGCAACCAGCACCAGTACCTGCGTGAAGACTATGAGTACCGCGTCCACGAGCATGTCGCGCATCATGTTGGCGTCGCCCGTGGCGCGCAGCAGCAGGTCCCCCACTCGTTGGCGGCGGTGATAAGACAACGACAGGCGCTGCAGGTGAGCGAAGAGCTTGCGCCTGATCTTGAACGTCACCTGCTGACCGGCCGAGGCGATAAGGTAACGCTGCGTGAAGGTAAACAACCCCCACATCAGGCTCACGGCAAGCAAAAGGGCGCAGGAAATACTCACCACGCCCATGGCCCCGTAGCCCTTGAGCATGGCGTAGGGGAACACCCACTTCACCCTGCCCGCTGGCAGCAGGGCGTAGTCGAAGACCATCTTCATGGGCCACGGCCGCGCGATGACCATGAGCACGGCACCCAGGCTGCAGAGCATGGCGACCAGCAGGTCGCGACGCACGGGCGTGAGGTAGGGGCCAAGCTCGGCCGCGTTGGCCGACAACTTCTGCCACGAAACGCGGCGGAACAATTCGTTCCTGCGTATTTTCATCGGGCCCAGTGAACTCCCCGCGGCAGCTAAAACCCACGACTCCTAATCGCAAGCATAGCCCGTGCGGTTCCAGTTGCTAAATAAAACCGGTCAGCCTTAACGCCGCCGGAACTCAATCGCCACGCTGTTTCTTGGAAATCACCTTGAGCGGAAAAGCAACGCCGCCCGGGAGACCCTTGGGAGTACACACGCCGTCGCCGGCACCCAGGGAGCTGTCGCACTCGCTGTCAACAAGACAAGCGCCGCTCAGTAGCCCCGCAGTACAGGTAGCATCGTTTGAAAAACTCTCGTCGATCACGACGGCCGAGCAGGCAATGCGCTTGCTGTTGCTCACGATTCGAGCCGAGCCACCGCGTATGTTGGAAGGAAGGCCGGCGATCACTTCATCCTCGCTCAAAACCTCGGTGTTGTCGGTGCCGACTGTGAGGGTGCCGCCTATGGGAACGTCCTCGGCACCGTTGCCCACGGGGTCGCCCACGTCGTTAAGAGGCGGGCCACCTATGGAGTCGAAGATCTCTACACCTATCCTTATGACCATGCTGTCCAGGGAGGTGCAGCTAAACACCGTTTCCATACCGTTGTTGTGGATCACGTTGGGCACGTAAAAAATGGTGCGCGCTGTCCTGCCGCCAAAAATCGGGTTGGGGCTGTCGACCACGCCCGAGTAAGCCGGCGCCGCCAGCAAGCCGACAAGGGCCACCGAACAAAAAATTTTCATGCCTATTTTCATCATCTATCTCCTAAAAAAACGTTACTTCACTGCCCCAGCCCCTGGGCCAACTGACACATCTAACAACATATCCCGCACCCCACTGACCAGAACAAAAATAGCCATCTCCCATCCATCTCCTTGAAAAAGCGGCTAAAAAAGAGCTCCTCTCGCCGGGACTCCCCCTAGCCACACATAGGGCACCCGATAATATGCAACTCCTATGCCACGGAGTGCCCCCCAGCTGGGGGTAACCAACACGCAAGGCGGCAGGTAGTGGTCAATGGGCTGTGTACGATGCTGACGACCGCGGGCTCACCTTGGCCTGCGCTGTATAACCGTGCAGGGGCTGGCAAACGTCTGCCGAACGGCGAGAAAAGGCCGTCCGCCGTAGCGCAGCTACGGGCCAGCAGCTCAGGCGGCCAGGCTCACCGGCAGGTGGGTGATGCCGCTTATGAAGTTGGACGGCCTCCGCGGAGGCGGCACGTCGTCCAGCAGTCGCAGGCCGGGCATGGCGCGCGCCACTTCCTCGAACATCACGCGCAGCTCGAGACGGGCCAGGCTCGCGCCCAGGCAGAAGTGCGGGCCCCATCCAAAGGCGATGTGCTCGTTGGGGTCGCGGGTAATGTCAAAGTCCATCGGCTGGTCAAACGCGCGCTCGTCGCGGTTCGCCGAATCGTAGAGCAGCAGCAGCTTCTCGCCCTCGGCTATGGTCTGCCCGTGCAGTTGGACGTCACGCGTGGCAACGCGCGCCATGTTCTTGATCGGAGTTACCCAGCGCAGCATCTCCTCGACGGCCGTCGGTATACGCGACGGGTCTTCTACCAGGGCCGCGAACAGTTCAGGCTTGCGCAGCAGCTCGTACATACCGCCCACTATCACGTGGCGAGTCGTCTCGTCACCACCCACGAGCAGCAACAGCGACTCGTACAGCAGTTGCTCTTCGCTCAGTTGCTTGCCGTCGATCTCGGCGTGCACGAGTATGCTGATGAGGTCGTCCTGCCTGGGCCGAGCCCGGCGGTCAGCGATCACCTTCTGCTCGTACTCGGTATACTCGAACATCGTCAGCGCGGCCTTTTCCATCTGCGCAGGATCGTTGGCCGAGGCACCACACACCAGCTCGTCGGACCAGCGCAGCAAGGCCGCGTGGTCGGCCGGGTCTATGCCCAGCATGTCGCCGATGACAATGAGCGGTAGCCACGCGGCAAAATCCATCACGAAGTCGAACTCGCCCTTGCTGACAGCCTTGTCGATGAGGCCACGGCAGATCTCGCGTATGCGCGGCTCGCGGGCCTGCACCTGGCGCACAGTGAATCCCTTGTTGACCAGGCCGCGGCGCTTCTTGTGCTCGGGGTCGTCGAGGTCGATCAGGTGCGGCAGCGGCGGCGTGGCCGGCCTGATCCCACCGGAGTTCGAAAAAGTCCCAGGGTCCTTGGCCACCTCGAGTATGTCGTGGTAGCGGCTGATTCCCCATATGCCCGACGGCTCGTCCCAGTAAGCGGGCGCGTTGTCGCGCATCCAACGGTAGGTGTCGAAAGGCTCACGCTCATAGAACGTGCCCTCGATGAGTTCGACGTCAGGATTAATCGTGTGGTCTGTCTGGGCCATGGGCGACGTTATCTCCTTGGGTAAACTGGCTGCCGTGCAGGTCAGGCGGGCGGCGCAAGGCCAGCCGCAAACACGTCCACCACGCGGTACAGGCGGCGGGTGAGCGCCTCGAGACTGTTGCCCTCGTGTTCGTCGAGCATCATGACGCCGAACAGTCCGGGCAGCAGCATGGTAACGGTTTCGTAGGCTTCGAGTTCGCTGCGCACGAGGCCGCGATTGCCGGCTTCTTCGAGGTAGGCGGTAAGCACCATCACGAGTTCGATTTCCTTGTCGGCCAGCTCGGCGGTGTGCCTGAACACTGCCACGAACATCTCACGCAAGAGCTCGCGGTCTTCCCGCGACAGGCACTCCACCATGGCGTGGACCACCTGGCGCAAAAACGCCCTGGGCTCGGCTCGGCTGGAAGGGTCGAGTTGCCCGGCAACCTGCCGCTGGTAATCCATCAAGAGCTCGAGCAGCACGTGCTCGCGGGTAGGAAAGTGCAGGTAGAAAGTGCCGCGGGCCACGCCGGCGGCGCGCACTATCTTTTCGATCTGAGCACCAGCCACGCCCTCGCGCCTGAACTCGACAAGCGCCGCGACCATCAACTTGTCGCGCGTGGCCTGGCGCTTGAGTTCTCTAGGCGGGGTCTCCACTGCTGTGCTGTCGGCGGCTTGCGGCACTTCACTGACATATGTCAGTGACACGCGTCAGTCAAGAAATCGTGATTGCCGCTACTTGAAAAACAACAGCGGCTGCCCTACTTCCTGTCTGGCTTGCCGACGTAGAATAATGCTCGTACGAAGAGGAAAATTACCTTGCTCCTTTTGACCCGAATCGCGCTGTTCGCCGCGCTGCTGGTCAGCAGTGTAAGCCCGGCCGCAAATCCTCCCCAAGCGGATCCCCCGGCTGGAGCGACCGCGCTTCGTTTCACCGCCATCCCCGACCAGAACGCCACCGAGCTCAAGGCCAGGTACAAGCCCGTGGCCGACTACCTGGCCCACCGCCTGGGCATAGCCGTGGAGTACGTGGCCGCGGCCGACTACCAGGCCTCGGTAGAGATGTTCAAAAACGGCGACGTGCTGCTGGCCTGGTTCGGCGGGCTCACTGGTGTCCAAGCCCGCGCAGCGGTGCCCGGTGCCCACGCCATCGTGCAGGGCGCCGAGGACCCGCAGTACTACAGCTACTTCATCGTCCACCGCTCGGCCGGGCTGGATCGCTCAGAAGAGTTCCCCCTCGCCATCGCCTCGTTGCCCTTCACCTTCGGTTCGGAAAGCTCGACCTCGGGGCGGCTGATGCCCGAGTACTTCCTGCACCGTGCCACCGGTCGCTCCCCGAGCGAGTTCTTCGAGCAGGCCTACGGATTCTCGGGCAGCCACACGCGCACGGCCGAGCTTGTATGCTCGGGCGGCCGCATCAAGGCGGGAGTCATCAACTACCTCACCTGGAACAGCATGGTAGCCGACGGCCGC
>CAUZFM010000029.1:0-29069 GCA_963579235.1 uncultured Binatia bacterium (SeqCode) | reverse complement strand
TTTCTGCCAAAAGAAAAACGAACTATTGCAGCAACCAGTGGCCCGAACAAGCTAGAATAAGACCCTGGCGCTCGTTGTTTAATCAGCGCCAGGGGGTTGAGAAGCCGCTATCGCGCTGCAATAATTCTTTTGCGCGGGTGCTTACTCGCCACACGCTTTAAGGCGGCGTGCCCAAGTGGTTAAGGGAGAGGTCTGCAAAACCTCCATTCAGCGGTTCGAATCCGCTCGCCGCCTCCATCCTTATTCTCACAAGCCGCAGGGGCGGCTGCGTCTCTGTCATGAGGGGTGGGATCAGGCTTGAGCAGCGACCGCGTCGTCGCTCCAGACCGGCCTGTATTCGGGAGCAACTTCGACGCCGAGCTGTTGACGAACTTCGGTCAGTGGCTGCGCGAGCAGTGCCTCCCAGTCCTGGGCCGGCAGCAGGCCGGCCTCGAGGCCGCTGCGGCGACCACGGCGCACGACCGCCGGTACCCAGAAGTGTCTCATCTGAAGACTTTTCAAGGTGGCAAGAAAAACTATAAGGCGAATGCCCCGGTTTCGCGTCTGCGCCCAGGTGAAGGCCAGCAGCGCGTCCTCGCCGACGAGATCGCGGCCGTAGCCGGTAACCACGTGCCACAGATCGTGCATGTCGCGCAGCCGTGTACTGAGTGTTTCGGCCCGTGGGTCGGTAAAGTCGATTACCTGCGCTCTTTGCTCACTGGCTTGTGAGAGGCCGTCAGCCGAAATCTGTTCGGTGTTTACGAAGTCAAGGTAGGCTCTTCCCAGGCTGCCTTCTGGCAGGCCGGCAAGCATTGGTTTGTCGCGGAGGACCTCGAGCAGGGCCTCCGGGTGGCGGGTTATGACTCGGCGACCCACCTCGTCGGATTCCACCCGTCGAAACAGCCGCTCGAAGCCGGAGCCGGAAAGGGCACTGATGATGATAAACACCTGGCCGGTGTCGTCCGGGTCAGCGAAGAGTTTCCTGATGGCTCTCCACGCCACCAATGGCTTGAGTTTCACGTCTTTGCTTATGCGCTGTCTGGCCACCGGGAGCTCCAGTATGTATTGTCATTGGCGGTGGTCGGTGAGTCAATACTGGCTGACTGCGTCTTTCCCCAACGTGTCCCCAACGCGCGCGACTTTTTCCACGGCATCGCAAAGAATACGTCTCGGCGACTCCCTGCCGTCGGTAGAAACCGAACAGTAGGCGGTAGCCGGCAACAGTCCAAGCCTCCCCCCCCCCCCCCGCATGGGTGGCTAGGCCATAGAAAATGGATGTTTTAATCTTAGGCCTAGACCAAAAGCATTGACAGGTGTTGGCTATTTATTGAGAGTGGAATGGTATCAATTCCCAAAGGGGAAAAGGCACAACAAAAAAATAGGGGTGAATCATGCGAGAACCGATGCAACTTATCCTGGGCGTCACGCTGCTGGCGGCCATCGTCGGCGCGGCTGTCGATGCCAGCGCCGCGAAGATTTGTGTAAGCCCGACCAAGCCTACTTGCGAGAGCACGATTCAAGCCGGCGTGGATGCCGCAATCGCTGGTGACATCATCACCGTGGGCAAGGGGCGCTACGACGAGAACGTTGCCGTTCCGGCTGGAAAGGACGGGCTCACGATCCGGGGAGGAGGTAGTTCCGTTCTAGATGCGGGCTTGCCCAATACCGGGGACGCGCTGACGATCGCTTCGGCCGCCGTCACGGTCGATGGCTTGACGGTCCAAAATGGCGCAGCCAAAGGCATCGTATTCGAAGCTGGCGCCGATGGTGGGACGCTCTCCAACGTGACGATTCAGGGATTTGTGGACGACTGCGTTAACGCCACTGGCAACGACTACACGGTCACTGGTAGCACGTTCCAAGTTTGCAACGGAGTTCGCGTCTATGGAGACGACACGACCGTGACCAAGTGTAGCTTTGCCCACTTTAATTCAGCATGCTTATCGATAGAAGGAGTCGATGCGGTCGTGTCCAAAAACAACTTCTTCATATTCGACATTGCTGCAATCCATATTTTCGCCCCAGGCGGAGCGGCCACCGTCACAGGCAATCGCTTTCAGGACGGTGACCAAGGCCTCTACTTCCAAGGGGGGACGCTGACAGCCACGGATAATCGCGGCCGCCGCTTGAACGACGACATTGTGTTTTTCGATGCCGGTCCGGACTGTGCCGGCGACTCGGTCATCTCGGGCAATCGAATCGACACTGTAACCAACGATACCGCTTTTACCGTCGACTGTTCGTCCCAGCTCCTCGGCTCGACGATTACCCTGGAGAACAACCTCGTGAAGCAGGCGATGAACGGCGGCTTCAACATTGGGGCTGACAACGTGACGCTGCGCGGCAACAGTGTCGTACGCTCGGGCGCGCGTGACGACGACCCTTGCTACGACCTGGAGGGAAACAATATCCTCGCCGAGGACAATACCGGGGCGGACTGCTCAGGCGGTGGATTCCTCGTCAATGGCGATTCTGTGGAGCTTCGAGCGAACACCGTAGAGAACACGGGCCGCGACGGTTTCGCCGTCGCTAGCGGTACCGATGCATTGCTCGAGGGGAACCGGTCCACCGGCAATCTGCGCTTCGGGTTCTCGATAGGTATCGACGCCGCCAACACTACTCTCACGCAGAACGTGGCCCAGTCCAATCGCGAAGATATCTGCGACTCGGGCACCGGCACGACTCAGAGCTCCAATACCTTCGCGACCAGCCTGGATCCGTTGGCAGCAAACTGTATTACGGGGTTCGCCCGATAGGGCTGGAGGAATATTGAAGATGGTACATCCGAACAAGAGTTTTCTCCGGGGTGTTCTCGGGTTTCGTGTGCAGCGCCAACTGCTGTGGGCGCTTTTGTGTGCAGCATCATTGGCGCTGGTCGTGTCGAGCCCCGCTGTGGTTCTGGGCGCTGCGATCTGCGTGAGCGGCTCGACGCCTGGCTGTGAGACTACAATTCAAGCGGCAATCGATATCGCGGTGGGCGGCGACACGGTTACGGTCCTCGACGGGCGCTATGACGAAAACGTCGTGATTCCGGCCGGTAAGGACGGGCTTCGTCTCGTCGGTGATGGAGGCGTACTCGATGGCGATCTTCCCAACACTGGCGTTGCTCTGACCGTGGAGTCCAACGACGTGACCGTCGAGGGCTTGGTGATCCGCAACGCCGAGGACCACCTGATCGCTGCAGGCACGGAGATCGCGCCGGTCTCGGGCTTCACCATCGACGGGGCTACCCTCGAAGGAAGCCGCTCGGCTTGCGTCCGGGTGTACGGGGACGGGTTCACGGCCCGACGCACGACAACGCGGTACTGCGGCCTTCATGGCATTCTAGTTACAGGCAACGACGCTACGATCACCAAATCCAGGGCCTCTTACACGCAAAGTGACGCCTATTCAGTGACCGGCGACGATGCCGATTTGCAGCGTAACCAGGTCATACTGATCGACGGTGATGGCTTCGAGGTGTTTGGGGATCGGGCGAGGATCGTCCGCAACAAGGTGAGGATCATCGACAATGCCGGCGTGGATGTGCGGGGGTATGACGTCTTCGTCTCGAAGAACAAGATTTCGCACATCGACGGCACGGGCGTCAACGTAGACCCGCCCGACGATGCTTCTCCGGGACCGGCCGGCAATGGGGGTGAGATCTCGAACAACTCGGTCTTCAGCAGCAACACCCAGGGCTGCGTCGAAGTCAGTGATTTCGCGGAGCCCGAGTTCGACCCGGTCTTCGCTACGGTATTAGTTTTTGGAAATCGATGTCGCCGCGCCGTCGATGAGGGCATAGCTATCGTTGCCGACGGCGCTATCGTCACCGACAACCGGGTTTCCCAGGCCGGCGCAGGACGCTTGGAGCCTTGCGTCAGCATAAAGGGAGATGGCGCCGTGGTGACGGGAAACACCGGGTCTAGCTGTGCTGGTGGCGGACTACTATTGGTCGGCAGCTCCGGAGTCGTGAGCGACAATACGATGAAGAAGACCTTCGGCTATGGGTTCGAGGTGGGCAACGCTACCGACACGTCTGACTCGGTGGTGGTTTCCGACAACCTGGCGCAGGCCAACCTTGGGTTCGGCTTCGCCGTGCGCCAGTCTGCCACCGCCGCGACGCTCTCCGGCAACAAGGCGCTCAAGAACCGCGAGGATCTCTGCGATGCAGGAAACGCAACGACATCCACGGGGGACGACTTCGATACCGAGTTCGATCCCACTGGAGGCGATTGTTACCTGGCCGGCGAGCTTCCGTGAGCTACTACGAAGGTGGTGGCGCCGATAACGACCCCGTTACGTTGACTACCTGATCGCACACGGATTCGTGCACGAGTCCTGGGGCGTGGCCCCTTCGGAAGAGCCGTCCCGTTGCGGGTCACTTAAGCCTGGTAAACGGCGACTTCGAAGACCTGGCCGGCGTGTGGACGCGGCGCCGGGCAGAAGCGGGCAGCGCGCGAGCAGTACGTTGCAGCCCGCTGTTCGTTAGCCGGACTTAAAATCCCCTGGGCGTAAGCCCGTCCGGGTTCAACTCCGGGTCCCGGCCTCAACGATTCAGGTAAATGGAAACAGGTAGCGCCTTCTCCCCCGAACTGGAAGCGACTCGGTTGAGGGCGTTATGCCTTAGAATGGGTGGGCGCCAGCCCAATAATCCGTTGTTAGGGACGGGGGTATGGGAGAAGAAAGCTGAAAAAAAGGCCTTTGAGGTATATGGTGGTTGAGGTTGCCGTAGGCGAGGAGGGGGTAGGAAGGATCGTGAAGGCTGGAAACGAGCAGGTGAACAATCGTCGTCTGTTCGTCTTTGCACTCTTGCTCGCGGCCGGCAGCGGCTGTGCCGCGCTCGCTCACGAGTTGTTGTGGACTCGTCGACTCGTTGATCTGCTGGGGGCGGGCAGTGCGTCGAGTACCCGGGTTTTCGGGTGTTTCTTTCTAGGACTTTCCCTCGGGGCCGCTTGGTCGACGCGAATTGTACCGAGGTTGCGCCGGCCGTTTCGCGCGGTGGCTGCGGCAGAAGCCGGCATCGCGTTACTGGCCGTCCCGATCTGGCTGTTGCCGAGTTGGACAGCTTGGATCTGGCCGCTGCTGGGGCCCGATGCACTCATGGGCTGGCCGGGAGAGGTCGTAAAGTTCACAGTTTCGGTTCTGACCGTTGCTTCGCCGGCCTTTCTCATGGGGGCGGTTTTGCCGTTTCTGGGTTCAGCGGTCCTGGGAGAAAATCGTGGGTTGTCACGGCACGGGGTGTGGCTGTACGCGGTTAACACGCTCGGTGGCGTACTGGGCCTCTCCCTGGTAATCGGGTTTGCGCTCGATTTTCTCGGAGCCTCTGGCGCAATGGCGGGGGCCATAGCCCTGAATCTGATCGTCGCTTCGGTGGCCATGATCATTGATTACAGGACGGGCCCGGTGGCCGTGGAGACGCTCGATCCCCCATCGCAGCCGCGTAGTCCAGAAAAACTGAATCCGCGCCGTCAACAGGTCGTGCTTGCCCGCCAGGGGGGGGTCCGCCGGGCGGCGATGGTTGCCAGTTTTATATCGGGGCTGGGGTTCCTGGCCCTGGAGGTCCTGTTTCTCGAAATGGTGACGCTGCGTGCGCCCTTGTCCTTTCACGCGACGTCGGCCGTGCTCATAACGGTAATCATGCTGCTGGCAGTGGCGAGCCTCGTGGTCCCTTCGATCACACCCGGTCGCATCGATTCACGACGGCTGTTGGTTGGTGCCGCTGCGGTTTCGTCAGTCGTCATTGCGGTGACGCCGGCCATATTTCGGCACTTCGCGCTCGACCCTTCCTGGGAGACGCCAGCTTCCAGTGTTGTAGATTTTGCGCTGGGCCTGACCGGACTGGCCTTGTTCACACTGGGTCCCGCTGTGTTGGCGGCCGGGCTGGTATTTCCGGCAGCGATTGCGTGGGCAGGGAACGAGGGTGGTGATGAACAGGGTCGCAGGTGGGGTGCTCTGCTGGCCGTTAACGGCGCAGGCGCGGTTATTGGTGCCGAGGTCGCCTACCGGGTCTTGATGCCGGCCCTGGGGATATATTCCAGCGTTGGCGTAGTGGCGGTTATTTACGTGCTGCTGGCCTTGTGGCTGGTGATTCAGAGTCGGCGCGTGGGGGGCGGCGATGCTGGCCGAGCATCGTTTGTGGGCCCTGTCCTGGCTGCCCTTGTCGTGGTCGGGACACTGGCGGCCGTCGGTGGGTACCAGGTCGATAACGATGCCAGCCCCGGGGTCCTCTACGAGAGGTCTGGTCGAGAGGGGACGTTAAGGGTTATCGATGATAAGCGCTTCGGGCGCGCCATCCTGGTCAACAACCGTTATCTGCTGGGCACTTCCTCTGGGCGTTGGGACGAAGAACGGCAGACCCACATACCCATGCTTCTACACCCCGGGCCTAAAACGGTCGCGCACATAGGATCGGGTACCGGAATTACCCCCGGCGCAGCTCTGCGTTACGGGCAGGTAGAAAAGGTCATTGCCCTTGAATTGTCGGCACAGGTGCGCGAAGCGGCCGCACGGTATTTTACCGAGTTCAACAACGGGATTACTGACGACAAACGGGCGAAGGTCCTGGTCGAAGACGGTCGTACCTATATAGCGTCTACCGTTGATGCGTTCGACGTCATTACCGGGGATGCTTACCTTCCGTGGGGCGGCGGGGTTGGTCGTTTGTACAGCGTTGAGCACTTTGCTGCGGTGCGCGCGGCCCTTCATTCCGGGGGCGTGTTCTGCCAGTGGCTGCCGATGCACCAGCTTACCGGAGAGCAGTTTGAACTGATAGCTAACACCTTTGCGAGTGTTTTTGATGATGTCTACCTTTTTCGCAATACGTTTTACCTTCGGTCACCGGGGCTCGCGTTGGTAGGTTTTCGAGACGGGGACCTGGATTGGGAAACCGTAAAAGCGCGTAGCGCTACGGTCAGGGCGGATGGTAGCGTTCTCGACCCCGTTGCTCGTCACCACGAGGCGATGGCGATGCTTTACCTGGGCCGTTACCAGGCTCCAGCCGGTAACGTGACCATCAACACCTTGAATAATGTTGTCCTGGAGTTGAGCGCTGCCCGCGAACGGGTCACCGGCAACATACCAGGAAAGTACATGATCGGTTTGGCCTGGCAGCGCTTCGTTCGCACAAGCGTCTCGCGAATCGACGACGATCCGTTGTTGCCGCCGTGGGTCCTCGAGTTGTCTCGACTGGGAGCGGTAGCGTCCGATTACGAAGCTGCTCGGGCAGGTCACGATGATCGTGCGGAAGTCTTGCGAAGGGAGTTTCGTGCGGGAGTACCAACCGTAGTCGTAAACGATACTATCGCTGACTGGGCGAGATGGCCCGGTGACAGGACCTTGGTTCGCCGCGCCTATGGCCGGTAGAACCGATCCTGCCAGGCCACGCCAGGCCTTAACTTTTTTTCTTTGTCACACGTAGTCTAGCCACCGGAAGCTCCACGGGCTATTGTCTGAAACTCGTTAAGCCGAGGAAACGGCGGCTTAAATGACTGCTGCACTGACTTTGCCGGGATGGCGGAACTGGTAGACGCAGGGGACTTAAAATCCCCTGGGCTTAGGCCCGTCCGGGTTCAACTCCCGGTCCCGGCACCATTATTTCAATGACTTACGTCGGTTAATCGCGGAGGTTGGTTTCGGCGACCCCCTGCCGCCCGGTCGCGCTTTACTGCTTGAGGACTGATTTTCCCTCGAAGGGCGGCGACGCGTTGCTGATGTCGACTCCCCTCAGATCCAGCATGGGCGGAATCTCCTGAGCTGGACCGGGTTGGTTCTTATGCCCTAGTAGCGATAGTGGGCAGGCTTGTAGGGCCCTTCCACCGGGATTCCCAGGTATTCGGCCTGCTCCGGGGTGAGTTCGGTGAGTTGCACGCCGAGTTGGCCGAGGTGAAGGCGGGCGACTTCCTCATCGAGGGTCTTGGGTAGCATGTAAACATTGTTCTCGTAGTTGCCCGCGTTCTCGTGCAGCTCGATCTGGGCCAGCACCTGGTTGGTGAAGGAAGCACTCATCACGAAGGAGGGGTGGCCCGTGGCGCAACCCAGGTTCAGCAGTCGGCCCTCGGCCAGGATCATTACACTGTGGCCGTCGGGGAAGACCCACTCGTCGTATTGGGGCTTGATGTTCACGTTCTTGATACCCGGGATCTTCTTCAGCCCGGCCATATCGATCTCGTTGTCGAAGTGGCCGATGTTGCCCACGATGGCCTTGTCTTTCATGCGCGCCATGTGGTCGGCGGTAATGATGTTGAAGTTGCCCGTGGTGGTGACGAAGATATCGGCTTGCCCTACCACGTTCTCAAGGGTGTTGACTTCGTAGCCTTCCATCGCAGCTTGGAGGGCGCAGATAGGATCGATCTCGGTGACGATCACCCGGCAGCCCTGGCCCCGCAGGCTCTGGGCGCTGCCCTTGCCCACTTCTCCGTAACCGCAGACCAAGGCTACCTTGCCGCCGAGCATCACGTCAGAGGCGCGCATCAGCCCGTCGGGCAGGCTGTGGCGGCAGCCGTAGACGTTGTCGAATTTGCTCTTGGTCACCGAGTCGTTGACGTTGATGGCGGGAAAGAGCAGTTCGCCCTTTTCGGCCATCTGGTAGAGGCGGTGCACGCCGGTGGTGGTTTCCTCGGACACTCCGCGCAGGCCTTCGGCGATCTTCGTCCAGGTGCCCGGGTGGGCGGCGAGGGTGCGGCTGAGCAATCCGAGGATCACGCCGTATTCCTCGGAGTCGGTTTCGGCGTTAAAGGCGGGCACCTTCCCGCTCTTTTCGAATTCGGCAGCCTTATGAACCAGCAGGGTGGCGTCGCCCCCGTCGTCGACGATGAGATCGGGGCCGCCGCCATCGGGCCACATCAGGGCGGCCTCGGTGCAGTCCCAGTATTCTTCGAGGCTCTCACCCTTCCACGCATACACGGGAATGCCCTTGGGCGCGTCCGTGGTGCCATCTGGGCCCACCACCACCGCGGCGGCGGCGTGGTCCTGGGTGGAGAAGATATTGCAACTCACCCAGCGCACGTCGGCGCCGAGATCCACCAGGGTCTCGATCAACACCGCGGTCTGGATGGTCATGTGGAGGCTACCCATGATCTTGGCGTTCGCGAGGGGCTTCTTGCCCGCGTAGCGTTCGCGCAGGGTCATCAACCCCGGCATTTCGTGCTCAGCCAGGCGAATCTCATTGCGGCCGAATTCTGCCTCGGTAATGTCGGCTATTTTGAAAGGCTGTGCAGTCAATTTGTTCATAAGTTCCCCTCGCGTCGGTGGTGCGCCCCAGGTAGGCCGGGTCTGGGCCGCGGTTGAAACGCGGCATTGAGATATGTTGAGGTGCGTTTCGTCGAAGAAATACGCCCAGAAGCGGGTTCAAAGCCGGCTGGCCCCGAATTGCACCTTTGTATACGGACGCAGTGTTCCGGGATTTGAGCTACGTGTCAAGGCTAATACCCCACTTTGCCGCGCGTTTCGGACCCGTGCATCTGGCCGGTTTCCGAGGCCAAGTAAGAACCAGCGCGCCAACACCGCAAGCGCGCGCCACAGCCTTCAAGGTGTCTAGAATTTTGAGGCCACCGCTGGGCCTCTCGTTACTCAGGACGCTCTGGTCAACATCGAGTCTGAGCCGTTAGGCAGCCAGTTGCCGTGAAAACCAAACGGCACGCGCCGCGGCATGTGCACGCGGGCGGTCTCGGTCATTTCGTGCGCGTCGAGGATAACGAGGTCCGTGTGCGCGCCGCCCGTGTCGCTTACCATTGAGACGATCCACCCGTCGTTCTCGGCGGTCCCGGACGGGTCGGGTGCGAACACGGGTTCGCCCGTGACTTCGCCATCCCGGTACTGGTGGGTGCGCTCAGAGCCGTCAACAAAATCGTAGAGGGTAACCGAGTCGAACCGCGGCCCCAGCGGTGCGGTCCGGGCAAACGTCGCCGCGACGCCGTAGCGGTGTTTTTCGCCCTCGATTTCGGCTCGAACACGGGGGAAATCGCCGGGTAGTTCGCCCAGCCTCTCCTGGTTCACGGTCCCAGCGTCCAGGTCGATGGTGAACCTGGTCAGAAAAGATTCGGGGTCGGGAATAGACGCGTCACCGGTGCCGAAGTCCATCTGCTCGAAACGGCAACCATCTACCATGATCTTGTTGCCTTCCTCCCACGCGTTCATGAAATGCACGACGTAGCAGTTGGGGATCTCGAACCACCGGGTGTCGCTGCCTGATCCTTCCCTGGGCAGTACGCCGACGCGGGTGCCGTTGTCGGGGGCCCATTCAACCATGGGGCCGCCCTTGAGAAACGCTTCGAGGTCCAGGACGGCGGGAGAGTCGAAAAACACCGCGTGGTCACTGGTGACAGCGAAGTCGTGCATCATCGTGGGCTTGGGAACCTCGATGTCTTCAACCTGCACCAGTTCGCCGCCAGCACTAACGCGCATGTACTTCAGCGTGGGCATATATCCGAAAACGATCATTTCGCCGTTGCGGGGGTCGATGTGGGGATGAGCTGTAAAAGATCCTTGCAGGCGGCCGGCAAAGTCGTGTTCGCCCAGGGTGCGCAGTTCATCATCGATTTCGGTGGGTGGGCAACCCTCCATCAGGCAGAAGATTCGGCCGCCATGGCGGATGACGTTGGTGTTGGCCGTGTTCTTGACAGGCCCGCCTTCACCGACCAGCCGAGGGTCGGTCAGCCCGGGCGCGGCCACCCCTCCGTAGACCGCGCTTCCGTTACGTTGTTCCGCGTCCAGGCCACGGCTGCGGATCCATCGGTTACGATAGGATGCCCTGCCGTTTTCCAGCCCGATCGCGTGTATCATTCCGTCGCCGTCAAACCAGTGGTAACTGCCCAGGGGTTCGAACATGGGGTTGGGGCCGTTGCGAAGGTACTGGCCCGAGAGGGCAGGGGGGATAGCTCCCTCGATCTCCAGTTCGGCAACGTCGATCTCGTCTCCGACCGGGGCGAAGTTGCCCTCCAGAAACTCGCTACCGCGTTTGTTTGTTACCAGGCTCATCGTTTCCTTCGTGTCGTGGCCTGCCCAGCAAGGTCCCCGGTCGCGGCGCTATGCCTGGTCTTCCAGCCTGTAATCTCCATCATCATCGATCAGCGCTCGCCAGCCCGGGTAGACGACAATGGTGGTGAAATCCGCTTCGACTATTGCCGGACCTTCAATGGCGTGCCCGGGCAACAAGTCGGCATCACGATATACTGCTGTCTCCGCGAAGCCATCGCCGAGGTTGGCCCGCCTGCGCTCGTGAACAGGAGCTGGGCCCTCAGCTGTCTCTGCCTTGCTGCCGAACTCAAGCCCCGGAACATCGGTAGAAGTCTGCAGCCTCACGCCGGTGATCTCTGGAGTCTCTCGTTCCCTGTGGTGACCGTATTCCTTCTCGTGGACAGCGTGAAACGCCGCGCAACTTCTTTCGGGTAATTCAGCGTCTACGAAAGCGGCGCCGCTGTTACCGCTGTCCTCGTGTACGACCACCGAGAGGCTCCAGTTCTGACCGGGGTAGCGAAGGTTGAGAAGATACCTGCTCTGTACCTGTCCTGGAGCAAAACCGGCAGCTGCAAAATAAGCAAAAGACTTGTCCAGCAACTCTCGCCACAAGCCGCTGAGCCTGGCCAGATCAACTGCTGGCAGCGAGCTGAGCAGTGCGCGTTCTTCGTCGATAGCCGGGCGGGCGACCAGCGCTCCGAGAGCCGAAAAGGCGGGCGAAAAGCGGGGGATCAGCACGCTCTTGATTCCAAGGGCACGGGCCTGCACGGCGGCAAAGACTGGGCCATTGCCGCCGTAAGCCAGCATCGTGAGTTCACGGGGATCCACACCACGGCCCGCAGTCGCCCGGCGGACAGCCTGCGTCATGGTAGCGTTAACAAGGCGCCAACAGTCGTGGGCCGCTTGCTCCACGTCCAGGCCGAGCGGGCCAGCCACGTGGGTTTGCATGGCTTCTTCGACCCCTGCGCGACTGAGTTGAAAGCCCCCCCCCGCGAAGGTAGCCGTCTCGGACAACAAACCCAGCAAGAGATTGGCGTCGGTGACCGTGGGCTCGCTGCCACCACGGCCGTAACACACCGGACCGGGGTCTGCCCCCGCACTGCCGGGGCCAACGCTGAGCGCGCCGCTGCGCACACTGCACAATGATCCACCACCCGCGCCCAGGGTTTCAACTTTCACCATGGGTGTGGCCACGAGGTAGCGGTGGTGCCAGTTCCAACCGGCCTCGGCCGGCGCGGTGCCACCCCGCACCAATGCCACATCGTAGCTGGTACCACCCATGTCGACACAGAGCAGGTCGGGCTCGTTTTTTCTTGCGGCGATGGCGGCGGCGCCGACAACTCCGCCGGCAGGGCCGGAGGCCAATGCGCGTACCGGGCTGCAACGAAGGTAGTCCCTTGTCATCACTCCGCCACTGGACTGCATTACCAGCAGGTCGTTCTGGTAGCCGCCCGCAAGTAATAGTTGCTCGAGCCGATCAAGATAGCCGCTCACTCGTGGTCCGATGTAAGCGTTGACCACGGTAGTGCTGGTTCGCTCGAATTCCGGTGCTCTGGGCAGGACCTGGTGAGAGAGCGATTGTTCGGCTCCCGGCATTTCTTCGGAAATGATCTCGGAAAGTCGCAGCTCGTGGGCAGGGTTTACAAACGAAAAGAGCAGGCTCACGGCCACCGACTCAACGCCCTGGGCTGCCAGGCGTTTTATGGCAACTCGGGCGGCATCTTCATCTAACTCCTGGTACACGGAGCCGTCGAACAGCACGCGTTCATTAATTACCAGTCTTCGACGCCTGGGTACCAGGGGGGTTGGCGGGGGAAGGCAAACATCCCAGATGTCTTCTTTGAAGCCTCGCCTCATTTCGATCTCGTCTCGAAAACCCATGGTCGTAAGCAGCCCGGTGAGGGCACCGCTGCCTTCAATAAGCGTGTTGTCGCCAACCGTCGTGCCATGAATCACCGCGTCGAGGCGACCCAGCAGCCCATCCATATCGAGATCAAGGCGCCGGGCGAGTTTTTCCAGGCCGTTGATAACCGCGTTAGAGCGATCGTCTGGCGTACTGAGCACCTTGTCGAGAATCAGTCCCCGGTCAGTCTGCAGGGCGAAATCGGTAAAGGTTCCGCCAATGTCGATTCCAACGCGCCAACCCATCAGTTCGAAGATTCCGGTTCGGGATCTACCGCACGTTCGGCAGTGAGAAGTTGCCGAAGGTCGTTGGTGGCGGGCAAGTCGAGTTCGAGGTTCTGTTGCTCCAGTGTTCCGGTAAGCACGACACCGTATCGGGAGCGCGCGCCATCCGGACTCACGTACTCGTCGAGAACGTCTTCAAGCACCGCCGCGGGGTCGCGCAGAAGCGGGTTCTCGAATCCACCACCGCCGCCGTACTGGTAAGCGATCACCGCGCCCGCAGGCAACTGGGCTCGAACCGAATTTTCTACCTCGAATTCCTCGGGTGTACCCACGCAGAAACGGTTACCGTAGGGGCTGCCGGGGTCTCCACCCCTGAGGCCACTGAGCGGGTGTTTCTGGGAAACCATCCAGGCGATCGCCATTGTCGGCTCAAGAATCTTCTTACTGTTGAGCGAACCAGGTTGCCCACGCCAGCGACCGGCACCACCCGTGTCAGTAGTCATTTCACGCGACAGGTTGATAACCGGAAAGCGGCTCTCTGCGTCTTCAGCTTGCGCGAGCACGAGATTGCCAAGACCGCTGCACATCGACCCCCAGCCGTCGACACCCTGGGTTGCCGACGCGTCGGAAGCCCTGACGTCAACGCCCTGGTCCATCCACATATTGCCCTGTTCATCGGCACCAACCACGGCGTTGGGCATGCCGAGCTTGTACACCTGCGGAGAGGAGCGTTCCGGAAGAATCTCGGACAGGGCCACGCAGATCGCTTCGGCGATCTCGCAGGCCGGGTGAAAAGCTCCCAGCGCTGCTGGCTTGTTGGGCGGAGGCTGCAGGATGGTACCGTATGGAATTACCAGGTCGACCGCGTTGAATAAGCCCTCGTTCTTGGCGATGGTCGGGTCAACCATTGAAGCCAACTGGGCCATGGCGTAACCACGGCTGTTGGAAAAAGTATTCCACACGTTGGAGAGCTCGGGCCTGTCGTCGCTGCCCGTCATGTCTACCGTGAGTTGGTCGCCGGCAACCGTACAATTAACGTGTACGTGTACGTCCGGATTGCCGGCCGTGTCCTGGTCTATGTACACATCGGCTTCGTAGGACCCATCCCGCCAGCTCTCCACCTCGGCCCTGAAACGTCGCTCGGTCTCATCGATGTTGTAGTTAATCGCTGCCTTGATGCGATCGTCGCCTTCGCGGTCGACCAGCTCACCCAGCAAGTTGGCGCCGAGTTGCGCGCCTGCGATCATCGCCGAGATGTCGCCCTCAAAAGAGGGCAGGCGGTTGTTACGCACCAACATGTCCACGGCGTCGCCACGCTTGCGCCCGCGGTGAACGAGCTTGAGGCGCGGAATGGCCATGCCTTCCTGAAAAATATCAACAGCGTCGGGCGAAAACCCGCCGGGGTCCTTGCCCCCGGTGTCACCCTGGTGGGCTTGCAGCGCAGCGATGAGCAACACATTGCCGTCACGGTCGTATACCGGCGCGTAAACCGTGTAGTCGGGTAGGTGGCCTCCGCCGTAGTCGGGGTCGTTGCCGACGAAGACATCGCCCGCTCCCCAGTCATCTGCTTCCTGGTTCTCGAGGCCCCACCTGACAGCCATCGGAGAAATGAAGAGCAACTGGGGAATTCCCACCGATAACCCGGCGAGCCTTCCGTTACCGTCCATGATGCTAGCGTTGCGCTCGTTAGACTGGTTGATTATGGCCGACGATGCCGAGCGCCCCAGCAGGGTCGCTGTCTCGAAACACACGGTTTCAAACGCCCCCCGGATGATATCGGCGCTGACCGGGTCGATCTGGCCCGCACCGTTGAGGGCCGCTCTCCTGGCCGCCAGTCTGAGGTTTAACTCTTCGCTCAATGTTATCTCCGCACTGCAGAGCCGCGTACTTGTGAAAGGAAGTACAATCTTAGCGGCAATCCTGCAAGAGGCCCCGCGAACGTCGGAGCTGCAATAAAGGAAATGTAACATATTGACGGAGTGTGTCTAATTTGTTAGTTTCTCCGGGTGGAGCAAAATCGCGTATGTTGAAGCAGCTTAGAGCCGCAGCCGAAACTCGATTGGTGCCCGGTCGGGTTTACAATCAGGGCGGGCCTTTTGCGCGCGGCACGATCCGAGAGGCGACCCGCGAGAGAATTCTCGAAGGAGCCATGAAGGCGGTGTCCAGCCACGGCCTTTCCAATCTCGAAATGACCGACGTCAGCGTCAGTGCCGGCGTATCCCGCGGCACCCTTTACCGTTACTTCTCGAACCGCGACGAATTGTTGCACAGCTTGACGATTCGCGAGGCTCACAATTTCTGGACACGTTGCGTAGAGGCTCTCGAAGATTGCGAACGGGACGAAGAACGACTCAAGTTGTTGATGCTTCACGCTACCCGCTACGTCAAAGAACACGCCGCCCTGCAGCGCCTGCTCGAGACCGACCCCGCCTTTGTTCTTTCTTCGCTCAAGCAGAGTTTCACCACTGTGCGCGACGAACTGGGCAGGCTTATTGTCCCGGCCCTTGAAAACAGCGGGCCCGTAAAAGCGGGCGTTGTTTCGGTCGATCAGCTGGTCGATTGGCTGACCCGTATCCTCGTTACGGCTTACCTCTTTCCATCAGAAGACAACGCGGCAATGGAAAACGCCATGGAGTCCATGCACGGCATGTTGCAGGAGAGTGGCAAAAACAGTGAATTCTGACCCTTCATTTCTTTTGGCCCAGGACTGGCAGCAAGTAGCATGGGCCCAGCAATTCGTTAGAGCGACACGCGGGAGAAAACCACTTTGAGAGATTACCAGATAATAGATTGCGATCAGCACGTCATCGAACCCCCGGAGCTGTGGGAAAAATGGTTGCCAAAAAAGTATGCTGATGCCGCCCCTAAACTAGTCAAAGACGAGGACGGTGGCGACGCCTGGTTACTGGGTGAACACAAAGAAGCGATCGGGCTGGTTGCGGCAAAGGGGGTTTCACCCAAAGATCTCAAATGGACCGGCACCAGCTATTCCGATCTGCACCCCGGTATCTATCGCTCAGCCGAGCGCCTTGAACTCATGGACGAAGACGGCATCGATGCGGCGGTTTTCTTTCCACCGCAGCGCACAATGATCTACTTCATGACACTCAAGGATAACGAGTTTCATCTCGCGGGGATGCGAGCCTACAACAATTTCATAGACGACTGGGTGTCCGTGGACAGGAGCCGCTTGGGGGCTATCTGGCAGATGCCGGCCACGGGGGCCGAGGACGCCGCAGCCGAGCTCCGCCGGGCCGCAGAGGCCGGAGCCGTGGGTGTGGGGCTGGCTTCGTGGCCCAGTGGGGAAATGGTTCTCTCTGCTGCCGATGATCCTTTCTGGGCTGTCGCCGACGAACTTAACATGCCCGTGCACGTCCACATCGGTCTCACGCCGGCGAGGCAACCGGTGCAGCGCGTTGCCGCACGCAAGGGTGGGGCCGCACAGCTCGTCCTCTTGGCAGGCACAATGTCGCGTATGCCCTTGATAATCGCCGAGATGATATTTAACGAAGTGTTCGACCGCTTCCCGGGCCTGATGATGGTCGGCGGTGAAGTCGGAGCGGGCTGGGTTCCCTACCTTCTCAGTGAAATGGACGACCGTTACCAGCGTAACCGTTACTGGTGTGACGTAAACCTGGAGCTGGAGCCGAGCGAATACTTCCGGCGTAACTGGAAGGTGGGTTTCCTCAGGGATCCCTACGGCGTGCGTAACTGCCATGACGTGGGAGTCGAGAGCATGATGTGGTGCAGTGATTTTCCGCACCACATAAACGATTGGCCTAATTCGCGCCAACTTATCTCCGAGATGAGCGAGGGGGTAGACGCAAGCGACGCGCGCAAACTCTTTTGCGAGAATGCGGGCCAGCTTTACGGCTTCACCTCGCGACCCTGAAGACCACGGAATCGCTGGCAATGGCCAACGTCGACGCCTGGGCTCGGTTTTGCGATCAACTCGCAGATGCCGGCGAGGTGATTAACCGAGCGGGCACCCCCGGAGACGAACTGACCCGCGCCGAAGGTTATCGCTACCTTTCTCGGCTGACCCGGCTCGCACTTGAAAAACACCTTGAGCACGCCGATCCCGGCGCGCCGACTTTCTACTGCCTCAGCCATGAAACCGCCAAGATCGGCTGCGATAACCCGGATAGTGTTTACCAGAACGCCGTACTCGATGGGCGTTTCGAATACCGAATCAGCGGCACGAGGGGTACGTCCGCCTACCTGGGCATCGGCGCTTATTATGGCCACTACGGCAGTGACGCACCGTCCGGCTGCAGCGGCTATCTCGAGGGAACGCAACTGGAATTGGATGAGCAAGGTGGGTTCGAGCTTTTACTGGGTGGCAAGAAGAAACCGGGCAACTGGATCGCCCTGCGCCCGGACAGCTCAATGCTCATCGTCCGGCAGGTGTTCCTCGACCGGGCCAACGAGACCGAGGGTGAGCTGGCCATTGAGAGAACCGGGGGCGATTCACCCCGCGTACTGGACGAGACAGCGCTGGAAGATGGGCTGGAAGCAGCCGCAGCTTTTGTTGTCGGCACCGCGGTGATGTTTGCCGAATGGGCCGAGGAATTCGAGCGCAACCCCGGACAGCTCATCGCCATGGACAGTGCCCGTACCGCGAGTGCCCACGGGGATCCCAACATCTCGTTTCACATGGGCGCCTGGCAACTGGAAGAGGGCGAAGCGCTGCTGGTCGAATTACTCCCACCGACTTGCCTGTACTGGAACTTCCAGTTGAACAATCACTGGATGGAGTCGCTCGATTACCGTTGGCAGCGCATTCACGTCAACTCGCATGACGCCGTAGCAGGCTCGGACGGGGGAGTGCGAATCGTGATCAGCGAGAACGACCCCGGACTACCCAACTACCTGCACACCAGCGGCCACGGTCATGGAACCATGGGCCTGAGGTGCATCAAGGGGGAAGCTCCGTTTTCGATCGAGACGAGACGGTGCCGTCTTTCGGAGCTCAAGGCTATCTAACAAAGTAACGTTTTTACCCTTACTTACAGGCGCCTTCGCGACAAGCAGCCTGACTTGTTAGTGCGGGGCACAGGCCCGGGAAATTTCAGCTCTCTTGCGAAAAACCCGTCCGGCTCTCACCGGGAGGGGCGAGATCGAGAAGCCCGGCCAACAGGTTAGTGCAGGTGTTATCCAACTCGAAAGCGTACCCAGCGGCTTCATCCATCAACTCGTAGCGCACCAGTTGTTGAGAAATTCGCATCATGATCACCGAGAATCGAAAACCCGCAAACACCTCCCAGTAGTGAAGGTCTCCGAGTTCTCTGTCCGCGCAGCGCTGGTAGTGCTCGAGGGATTCTTCGTAGGAGCAGAAACCCTCGAGGCGTGGAGTGGAAATTCCTTCGCTGTGATGGCGATCCAGGAAGATACCCCAGGCCACATCCTGCTCCGCGGCCCCCATGCAAGCCATTTCCCAGTCGAGTACGGCGGCAGGACGGCAATCGGCATCGAAAATAACGTTGCCGATACGGGCGTCTCCCCAGGAGACAACGGGGTGATCAACCGCTGGCGCATTCTTTCGTAACCACTGACGGGCTACCTCCACCACTGGTTGCTCCCGGCCCCGCGAGGCCCACTCAAAAAATTCATCGTAGTTGTCCAACTGGACCTGCAGCACGTCGGATGAATCGGCACCTGCGAGAAAATCAAAGCCCATGCTTTTCCAGTCGAGACTGTGGATCCCGGCCATGCACTCAAAACCGCCCAGCCAGATTCGATTGCGTTCTGTCGGCGAGATTTCATGCAACCAGCCCTCGCTGTGATAGGGCGGGTTATCACCTGGGACACGCCCCTTTACGTGGCGCATAACGTAGAACGGAGCGCCGAATACCGAATGGTCGTCGTTTTCGGTCCACAAAACCGACGGCACCGGCACTGGGCTGTCGGCGAGCTTTTGCATGCAGAGATACTGCAACGACAGGTCGTAGTCCGGGAAAACGGTGAAGCCTTGTGGCTGAATGCGGACAACGCAGCTTTCACCCTGCCTGTCACCATCCCAGGAAACATCGCAGAGAAGCGTGTCGTTCGAAAAACCAGAAGAAGCCGGTGAAACGAGTTCGCCAACCACCAGCTTCTCAGGGTGATCGAGTTTGCGGTCCAGCCAGTCGTAAAACTGAGTCCGGTCTCGGTCGAGATCGCGTTCCCACATGGTTGGCATCGTGTCAGTCCCCCTCAGTTCCTAAAACTAACCTGCTTCTTTCAAGAGCCACGTAGCCCTGTTCTTTCAGCCGGGTCGTGTGCTCAGCAAGCAGGGCTTCGTTCAAATGGCCATTGCTTGTTCGTGCGTATAGGAGGAGATGGCTTCTTCCCACTCGGCAGGAAGGAAGAACATGGGACCGGGGCCACTCTTGTAAACCACGTTACCGTCGAGTCCGACCAGCGCCAGGCGTTCGGGCATCGCGTTCCACGCGCTGGAGACAGCGTCGTCCATGCCATCAACGAGGGCCGGCGGCTCAAGAGCGGTTTGCAACATGCACGCCTGGCCGGCGTCTATCCTCTGGTCGATGTTTGCGGGTTGGGCAAAAACTACGCCGTCGGTAAGGTTCTCGGCCACTTGCCAGCCATCGCTGGGGTGAATCTCCTTGATGTAAACAACGTAGAAATCGACCTGGTCTTTCCAGCGACGGTAGATATCGTTAATGGCACCAGCCTGGTACCGGAAGGGCGGTCAAGTGTAGCTGCCAAAAACAAGCGCGACAGGCCGTTTGTCTAAATGATCTGAGAGGGTAACCGGGGGGCCGTCCTTGTCGTTGAGCCGAGCGAGAGTGAAGTCAGTCGCGGCCTGTCCTGCCTGCAGCGATTCGGGCTCTGCCGCCATCGAGCTGGTTAAGTGCTGGGCCGACAGGGGGTTCTCCATCGCCGCGGCTAAGCGGCCCCAGCCTTCTTCTCGTAGTTCTTCATCTACCGCCTTGAAATCGAGCCCCTGCTGTGCGGCCAAGGCCTCGACCAGTGCCCGAACTTCTTCGACTTCCATGGTGACTAATGTGAGACAAGGTGAGGCCTCTTGCAAGCAAAAGCCCGGGGGTGGCACTCGCTCATCCGGCTGTTTCAGCTTAGGCGTTGAGCCCCGCAGCAGTCAGGCCTGCGTGTTGGAGCAGGCGGCGGTCAGCGCCGGTGTCGGGATTGCCGGTGGTGAGCAGTTTGTCGCCGAAGAAAATCGAATTTGCGCCCGCCATGAAGCACAACAACTGGGCTTCGTCGGAGAGGCGGCTGCGGCCTGCTGACAGCCTGACCATCGAGGCCGGCATCATCACCCTGGCGCAGGCCACCATGCGCACCAACTCCAGTGCTTCAACCGGTTCGCGGTCGCCCAGGGGTGTGCCCTTTACTGGTACCAGCGCGTTAACCGGAACGCTCTCCGGGTGCCTGGGCAGGTTTGCCAGTTCGACCAGCATGGCGCAGCGATCGTCGATACTTTCGCCCATACCTATTATGCCGCCGGAACACACGGTGATGCCTGCCTCGCGAACGTGGGTGAGTGTTTCGAGTCGTTCATCAAAGTTGCGGGTCGTGATTATCTTGTCGTAGTACTCGCGGGAAGTGTCGATGTTGTGGTTGTATGCCGTGAGTCCGGCATCCTTGAGCTCGCCCGCCTGTTCGGCGTTGATCATGCCCAGGGTCACGCAGCTCTCCATGCCCAGGGCGTTGACCCCACGCACCATGTCGAGAACCGAGTCGAACTGGCTGCCCGAGCGTACGTCGCGCCACGCGGCCCCCATGCAGAAACGGGTTGCGCCGGCGTCCCTGGCCTCGGACGCCGAGGCCAGGACAGCCTCTACGTCGATCAGCGCCTCGTTCTCAACGTCGGCCTCGTAGTGAGCGCTCTGGGGACAGTAGGAGCAGTCCTCAGGGCAACCACCCGTCTTGATTGAGAGCAGCGAGCAGAGCTGTACCTGCTTGGGGTCGTGGTACTGCCGGTGTACGCCCTGGGCCAGGTAGAGCAGCTCGCTCAGGGATGTGTCGTGTATCTCGCGGGCTTCGGCCACCAGCCAGTCATGTCTAAGTCCTTCGGTCATTCACCTTTTTTAGGCCGAGTGCCTCGCTGCTTCAAACCCACGAAGTATGGGGTGCTTCAACTGAGTGGGTGACGGGACAGCGTGATCACGGTGATCTCCCTTGCGGTCGCGATGCGTACCGGCTGCCCGGTCATCCCCAGGCCCCGGTTAACGTGCAGGCAGGACCCGCCGCTGTAATAAGTACCGCGAGGGTACCTGGTCATGAAACGCGCCAGGGATAGCCGCACCCGCCCGGGCAGAGGCAGTGCCAATTGCCCGCCATGGGTGTGGCCCGCCAGGACGAGATTCAGGCCCAGTTCAGCCGCCTGGGGAAACAAGTCGGGGCGATGCGCAAGAAGAACACTGGGCTCCCCGGCAGGCAGCCCGGCTGCGAGTTCGCCGAGGACCGGGTCTTCCGACAAGCCCCTGGCCCAGTCCTTGCCTCGATCATCGAGACCAATCAGGTGCAGCCTGGCCCCGCCAACATCCACCACTGTGCCCCTGTCGCGCAAGACCTCGAAGTCGGTCCAGGAGTGGAGGGCGGCCGTCACGGCATCGGCGCCGGTAGCCCGATCATGATTGCCCAGTATGGCATAAACACCATGGCGGGCGCGGAGACCACCCAGTGCGGGAAAAGTCTGCGGGGCATGGTCGAGGCCATCGGTGATGTCACCTGTAATAAACAGAAGGTCGGGCTTAAGAGCGTTTGCGATCAAAACGTAACGGCTTATGCGTTCAGCGGACATGAAGCGGCCCAGGTGTATATCACTCAGTTGGACCAGGCGCAGGCCCTCTAGAGTAGCGGCCAGGTCGGGAACCTCGACTGTAAACTCGTTGATCTGCAGCTCGGCCTGCCCACGCGTGTAACCCCAGGCCATGGCCGCAAATACCGCCAGCAGCCCCGCGGTTGTCAGTTGTCCAGCGAGTTCGAGTGCGCCTGGCGCAAGCCGCAGTGTAGCCGATGCTCCGAGCCCGTACAGGACAACACCGGTAAGCGAACCCACGACCCACGCTAAAACGAGAAACGAGGAAGCGAAGATTGAGCTGAACGCCAGCCCTGTCCAGGCTCGCTGTATCTGCGCAGTGACACCGCTCGACCGCGGAAACGACAGCAGCGAACGGTTAATGAAGTAAAAAACCAGTGGTGCAGCCAGGTGCAACAACCAGCTGCCTGTGAATCGTGCGCCCAGCGACCACGAGATCAGCCACCATGCACAGGCCCACTGGGAAAGGGCTACGAAACCCAGTAGCAGTGAAAAAAAATGTCTCCAGAAATAAGAGACCAATTTCAGGCCGGCATACGCCGGACCAATTGTTCTCTCATCCGCTCGCAGTGCTGGTCAACGGTCGCCCGCAGAGCGTTAAGACTCTCGTCTTCAGAGTCGCCGTGGAGGCTTTCGATCCTGTTGACCAGGGTATCGAGCCTCATGCGCACCTCGTTGAGCTCGCAGACCATGCTGGAGAGCTGTTCGGTTTTTTTTCTACGCTCGTGCGCGCTGCTTGTTTTTATCGTCGATTCCACTGCAACTTTCCCCCCGCTGCCGGTCGTGTACTCACGCTTCATTAGAGGCCAAAGGCCACACGAAGTCTACGTTTGATGGTGCGTAAGTCCGCAGCGAGCATAGGTGACCCTGTTGCGTTCAGGTGAACAGGTCGTCCTCGGGTGGTCGAAGCAGTTCAATGGCACTGCCATCACCCAGTTCGGCGCCGCTACCTCGCACCAGTACGGCCGGCACTCCTGCGTCTTTTTTCATGGCAATGCCGGCTGCGGCAGCCAGCTGGTCGGCAACCGCGAGGGCGGTGTGCTCGAGCTCTCTTCCTGCCCAGTCACGGCCGCCCTCCCTGTCGTCGATGGGCAATAAGCCCGCGCAGCCTATGGCCAGGTCGATCTGCCCCAATCTCCAGGCGCGGCCGAAGGTGTCCGAAATGATCACGCCGACCTCCGTTTCGTAATGGGCAGCGAGGCGCGACATCAGCCCGAGCGCCGACTTGTCTGAATCTTCAGGCAGCAGGGTGGCATCACCCTCGGCGGCCTGGTTCGAGCAGTCAATGCCCGAGTTGGCGGCAACAAAGCCGGGACCGGTGCGCGTGATGAGATGCCCGTCCTTCTTTCGCAGGATTTCGCTGGCTTCAAGCAGCGCCAGCTCTACGACGGCCGGGTCTTTATCGTGCGCACTGGCAAACTCAAGGGCCTCGGCCGAGGGCTCGACCTCGGACAGTTTGCGTACTCTTCCTTCGGCTCGTGACACGACCTTCTGGCATACGACCAGTATATCGCCGTATTTTATGCCTACCTTTTGCTTGTCGATAGCCTCGATGAGCAAGGCGGCGAGATCGTTGCCAGGCAGGACCATGGGGACGCCTTCGATGGGTATCAACATGGTTACCATTTCAGCTGTCTGTCCCGCCGAGCGGTATCTTCAAAAGAAAACGCGCGAGCGCCAGCGAACGCCGCTTACTATCCAGAAGAGTGTTGCGCTCAAGCAGGCGGGGCCAGGTGGCTTTGCGCCGCGGTGGCGCGTCCCCAGGCGAAACGACCAGCGAAGACGCCAGGCCTTGGTAGAAGTCGGCTATGCCAGCGCTTCCTCGACCTGCACCCAGGCTTTTCATCATAGCGACCAGGGGGCCCTTCACGGCCCGACCATTAACCAGGGGACTGACCGCGACGGTCTTGCGGGATACGGCGGCCAATGCCGGCCGCAGCCCTGGAATTGCAAGCATGGGTGCAATGCTCACGTAGGGGTTACTGGGAGCGATTATCACCCTGTCGGCCGAAGCCAGGGCCTCGCTCACCCCGGGCGCCATGCTGGCCCCGGACGCACCCTGGTAAGTGATGCCGTCCACCCTCGGGCGCGCGCCTTGCTTAACAAACCACTCCTGGAAGGCAAAGCGGCGTCTACCCGACCTGAGCATGGTACGCACCGGGTCGTTGCTCATGGGCAATACCGAGGTCCGGATACCCAGTTGTGTGCAGACCCGCCGGGTGACCTGGGCAAGAGAGGAGCCTTCCCTCAACAAGTGGCTACGGAAAATGTGAAGGGCGAGATCCTGGTCGCCAAGCGAGAACCATTGGTCACCGAAATAGCGCCCCAGCCAGGGGAGGGCATTCTGCGTATCGCCGCGGATACCCCAGCCCCTCTTGATCGGGGCAACCCCGGCCAGTGTGTAAGCCACCGTGTCGAGGTCGGGAGATACCTGCAGTCCATAAAAACTCTCGTCGTCTCCCGTGTTGACGATCACGCTCAACCTGCGGGGATCAACGACTTCGGCGAGTCCCCTAAGGAGTCGGCAGGCTCCCACTCCACCCGCCAGCAGGGTGATTCGTGGGTTGGCCGGCAAGCTGTCCATCATCGCTCTCATCCAACAGGTCGTACAGGGTGTTGCGTTGCCGGGGTTTTCTTCCCCGCGACATGATCATGCTCCTGAGTTCTTCGGCCGAAGTGTACTCTCCCGAATCCGCACCCGCTTCGCGCGAGATGCTTTCTTCCATCAGCGTGCCACCAACATCATTGCAACCCGCGTCCAGGCTCAGGGTTGCCAAATCGCGCCCGAGCTTGACCCAGGAACTCTGCAGGTTATCAATCAGCCCGTCCAGCATCAGCCGGCTGGTTGCGTACACCGCTATATCAAGACGCCCCTGTGGTACCGGGGATACCAGCCCCTCGGCGTAAAGCTGGGTGTTCTGCCAGATAAAGCGCAAGGGCACGAACTCGCTGAGTCCACCGGTATTGCGCTGGATGCTGCGCAGCACCTCAATGTGTTCGGCCATGTGCCGTGGTGTTTCCAGGTGACCGTAGAGCATGGTGGAGGTCGTAGGCAAACCCACCTCGTGGGCGGTGGTCACTATCTCTATCCAACTGGCGGTGTCGAGCTTGTCGTGGGTGAGTATCTTGCGAATCTCTTCGTCAAAAATCTCCGCCGCGGTACCGGGCATTGTGTTCAAACCCGCTTCGAGCAGTAGCTCGAGATAAGGGCGATAGGCCATTTTCATTCGATGGGCGCCATACTGGATCTCCATCGGCGAAAACGCGTGAATATGAAGGTCGGGGTAGGCCTCGCGCACTGTTCGGAGCAGTTGCAGGTACCCGTCGTCGGGCATAGCAGGGTTGAGGCCACCCTGCATGCACACCTCGGTAGCCCCCAGAGCCACGCCTTCGCCGATACGGTGGAGAACGTCAGAGACATCGCGATCATAAGCCCGGGGACTGTTCTTGAGGTGGGCGAAGGAGCAGAACTTGCAGCCCACGAAACAAACGTTAGTCCAGTTCACGTTGCGGTTGATGACGTAGGTCACCGTATCGCCTACCGCGCGCCGCCTCAGCTCATCAGCGACTCCCACGAGGGCGGCCAGCGAATCGCCCTGCAAAGCGAACAGCTCAGTGGCCTCTTCGACAGTCGGCGCTCGGCCTGCCAGCGAACGCTCGAGGATTGCCACCAGGCCCGGCGGAGTGGCAGCCAGGCGGGTTTCGAGATCCCGCTGGTCAGTAAACAGGTGCTCGACTCTCTCAGGTGACTGTTCGGTCTCGTAACTCATAGGGATGTCCCCCCCTGGGCCGTGACCGCCGCGGGCAGGTCCGCAAAGCGCTCAACCGCCAGTCGCATGTCGGGGTCCAGAAATTCGTCGTTCACGTACTCGGGATAAACTGGCAAGCGGGGCTCGAGTTCAAAGCCCAGCCCGGAACAGGTCTGCGCCAGGTCTTCGAGATGAGGCCAGGGATCGCCCGGATTAACGTAGTCCGCGGTCACCGGCGAGATGCCACCCCAATCGTTGATGCCGGCATTAACCAGGCGCGCGTGCCCTTGCGGGCTGAGGTTCGGCGGTGCCTGTATGTTCATTGCGGGTCCCAACAGCAGTCGGGCGATAGCCACACAGCGTATGAACTCGTCTTCTGTCGGCTCCGGAGATCCGCTCATCGGCGTGGAGTCCTTGTGCCTGAAGTTCTGTATGATGACTTCCTGCAGGTGACCGTACTTTTCGTCCAAGCGCCGCAGTTCGAGCAGGCTCGCGATTCTTTCAGCTTCGGTTTCGCCTATGCCCACGAGTATGCCGCTGGTAAAGGGTATCCGGAGCTTGCCGGCGTCGGCGATCATGCTGACCCTTGCCGCCGGGTCTTTGTCGGGCGCGTACTGGTGGGGCATTCCGTGTGCGCGCAATCGGGGGCTGACATTCTCGAGCATCAGCCCGAAGCTCACGTTCACCGGTCGCAGGTTGCGCATCTCATCGTGCGAGAGCAGCCCCGCGTTGGTGTGCGGCAGCAGATCGGCCTCGAGGGCCAGCGAGCAGGCAAGTCCCACGTACTCGGCCGTGCTCGCGGCTCCCCATCGTTCGAGCTCGGCACTGAACCCGCGGAATGCAATCTCGGGTTTGTCGCCAAGGCACATGAGGGCTTCTATGCAGCCGGCCTCTTTACCCCGTTCAGACCACTGGCGGATCTCGTCAGGGGTCATCGTCCATTCGCCTGCGTCGCCGGGGTCCCGGCGAAAGGTGCAGTACGTACACCTGTCCCGACAGAGATTGGTCACAGGGAGAAAGACCTTTGGGGACCAAGTCAGCACGCGGTCGCGATCTCGATCTCGCTGTCGGCAGGCCAGCTCACAGATCTCTTCGGTCAGAGACCATTCGCGGTCGCCGTCACTACCCCCGCGGGAACTGCCAGAGTGCAGAAGGGCATAAGCATCGTCGTCGCCCAGGCGCTCAAAAGCGCGGGCCCTGGCGAGTGCCCTGTCTAAAGGATTACCGACCATCTCTATCGTTGATAATAGAGTAATCGACTGCTCTTGCCCAACTCCGAAAGCCCTGCCGGGGGCCAATCGGCAATTAAGACGCGTCGGGCTGCTCTATGCCGAGCTTGTCCATGCGGTATTTCAGAATCCGCCTGGTCGTGCCCAGGGTTCGCGCGGCCCGGGTTTGGTTGTGACGGGCCCTGCTCAGGGCCTCTTCGATGATGTCCTTTTCAAACTCATCCACTGCAAGGTCGAGGCTCTTGCGTCCATCGAGCACCATCTGCCGCGTGCCCGGTCCCGCAGTAGACGGCCCCGCCGTCATGTCAGGCGGCAGGCTGTTGACACCGATCTCATCGCCGTCGGGCGCCAGTACGAGGGTTCTCTCGATCACGTTCTCTAGTTCACGCACGTTGCCCGGCCAGGGATAGCAGAGCAGTTGTTCTACGGTATCCTGGCCCAGGGTCCGTGGGGGCAGACCGTGCTCCTTGGTTTTCTTTTCAACGAAGTGACGAATCAGCAGAGGAATGTCTTCTGGCCTGTCGCGCAGGGGAGGAAGGGTCACCGTGACCACGTTCAACCGGTAGTAGAGGTCAGCCCTGAAGGCGCCTTCTTCTATGAGCTTGCGCAAGTCCCTGTGGGTGGCCGCAACTACGCGCACATCCACTTGCAAGGGGCCCGAGCCGCCCACTCGCATGATCTCGCCTTCTTCGAGCACCCTCAGTAACTTGGCTTGTAAGGACGGACTCATCTCACCGATCTCGTCAAGGAACAGCGTGCCCTTGTCAGCGATTTCAAACTGGCCGGTCTTTTTTGCCGACGCGTCGGTGAACGAACCTTTTTCGTGACCGAACAGTTCGCTCTCGAGCAGGTTGTCAGGAATCGCCGCGCAATTGATGGTAACCAGGGTCTCACTGGCCCGTGGGCTGTTGTAGTGAATAGCCTTGGCGATGAGTTCTTTGCCGGTGCCCGACTCGCCGCTGATGAGCACCGTGGTCTTGAGCGGGGCCACTCGCCCCACGGTATTGAAGACATCCTCCATCAGGGAGGATTCGCCGATCATGTTGTCCACTGAGTAGTGAGAACCAACTTCACCGCGAAGCTGGTCAACCTCGCGAAGCAAGTCAGCGTTCTTCAGGGCGCGCGAGGCAACCATGCGCAACTCGTCCACATCGAAGGGCTTGGTGATGTAGTCAAAAGCTCCCAGCTTCATGGCCCTCACCGCCGTGCGAACAGTCTTCGTGGCTGTCAACATGACTACGGGTAGCGCACTATCGCTCTCGCGAATGTGCTCGAGCACTTCGAGCCCGTCGATACCCGGCATGAGTATGTCAAGAAAGGCGAGGGCGGGGCTGTTTTCTTTCAACCACTCTATGGCGTCTTCGCCACAGGGCTGGGTCACCGTCTCCCAATCATCCTTGAGCACCATGCGCACCGATTCGCGTACGCCAGCCTCATCATCAACTATCAGAACTACCGGTTTGCCTGTCATCTACCTCATCCTCCACCGCCCTTGGCAGTTTCCACGTCAGCCTCGATCCATCCTTGGTATTGGTAACACCGAGGTCACCCCCGTTACGCCTGCTCAGTTCACGGGCCAGCGCCAGTCGCCACGAAGCCGGCGGGCCACCTCCCGAAGTCATGCCAGCCAAGGCCACGAGCTGCCCTGAACCACCCGGTACGTCGACCACCATCGCTCCCTCGTCGCTTACGGTCACCATTGCCGCGGACCCGCGCGGCAGGGTTTCAACAACGGCGTCCACCATGCAGTCGATGGAAAAACAGAGCTGTTGGAGGTCGGCCTCTACGCGCCAGCCCCGCGGCAGATCGATGTGTACCGCTGCGCGGGCCTCGGCGCCCCGGTCGATGAGCGCGTGCTCAAACAACTCAGCCACGTCAGCCGTTATCGGGTCGGGAAGCGAAAACCCTTCGTACTCGACCAGCGTGTCAACGATGTCGCTCAAACGATCGCAGGCCCCCCTGGCCAGGCGCGCGAGCTCGTTGTCTTCGGGCGCAATCGAGCTGAAGGTTTTAAGTGTTGTCAGCGGATTTCGCAGGTCATGGGCCAGGTGTGCAAGCAGCTGTTCGAGGGGTAGAGGCTCGCCGAGATCCTTGCCTCCATCGCTTTTCGGGTCGACGCGGGTCGGCGCGGGAATCGACTGCAAGGTCGGACGGATCACGCGCTCGACTCCGAACACGATGTCTTCGGCCTCCAACTCACGACGCCCGCCGGGCTCGCAGAGCAACAACGCCCGACTCCTGCGCAGCACGACTTCAAGCTCGGTAGCA
>CAUZFM010000028.1:0-29291 GCA_963579235.1 uncultured Binatia bacterium (SeqCode) | reverse complement strand
GAAACCTGCGATGACGGTAACGTTGGCAATTCGGATTCCTGCCTCGACGACTGTCGCTCGGCCAGCTGCGGCGACGGTTTCGTGCAGGTGGGAGTTGAAGCCTGCGACGCGGGCGTTGACAACAGCGATGAGAACGCCGACTCCTGCAGGATCGACTGCAGCCTTTCGTCCTGCGGCGATGGCGTGGCCGATGCGGGTGAGAGCTGCGACGACGGTAACGTCGACAACAGCGATGCCTGTCTCTCGAACTGCGAAGCAGCGGCTTGCGGCGACGGCTTCGTCCAGCTCAAGGTAGAAGCCTGCGATGCGGGCGTCGATAACAGCGACGAGGGGATAGACTCCTGCAGGACCGACTGCAGCTCGTTCTCCTGCGGCGACGGCGTGGTCGATTCCAACGAATCCTGCGACGACGGCAACGCCGATAACAGCGACGCATGCCTGGTCACTTGTGAAGTGGCGTTCTGCGGTGACGGATTCGTACAGGCCGACGTGGAGGCCTGCGACGCAGGCGCAGATAACAACAACGACAGGGCCGACGCCTGTCGCACGAACTGCACTACGGCGATCTGCGGCGATGGCGTGGTCGACACGGGCGAGGCCTGCGACGACGGCAACGCCGATAACAGCGACGCCTGCCTTGGCAGCTGCGAGGCGGCGTCCTGCGGTGACGGCTTTGCGTGGGTGGATTTCGAGCAGTGCGACGACGGCAACATAGACGAGAGCGACACTTGCCTGTCTGATTGCAGCAGCGCCAACTGCGGTGACGGCCACGTGTGGCTCGGCGTCGAAGAATGCGACGCGGGCGATGCCTCAAGCGATGTCAGGTCGGACACCTGCCGCGGCGACTGCCGCCTGGCCTGGTGTGGCGATGGTGTCATGGACGCAGGCGAGCAGTGCGATGATGGCAACATGAACAGCTCGACCCGGCCGAACTTCTGCCGTCCTAACTGCGTGCTGCCGCACTGTGGCGATGGCGTTTCGGACGAGGGTGAGAACTGCGACCGTGACGCCCAGGAGGCGATGTCTGAAGAGGTGCTTCCAGGAAAGCCGGTCTCCGGCCTGTCGCTGCCCGCCCAGCCGACGCCCGCAAGGGCAGAGGCTTCCGCTGACGCGAACGGAGAGCTATAGAAGTCATTCGGAGACTTAGCCCGTATGGCCACCAACTTAAGAGACGCTGCCACCGTATTGCCCTTGCGCGATATGGACGGTTCGCTGGAAGTTTTCATGGTGAAGCGTAACTCCGCGCTTGGCTTTATGGGTGGGGTTCACGTTTTTCCCGGTGGCGTTGTCGACGAAGATGACTCCCTGTCCGGCTGGAAAGACGCTCTGAGTGGCTACGACGGCGAGCGTTCTTCGCAGAGCATGGAGCAACTCGCCGCGGACCGGACGCTGGGCTACCACGTGGCTGCCGTCCGCGAATTATTTGAAGAGGCCGGCGTTCTGCTGGCCTGCGACTCGTCGGGACGCGTACTCGGCGGGGCCCGTGACGCCGAGCTCGTGGCGCGGCTCGGAAGTCGCAGGGCCGAGCTTGCGGGCGGTGCGGTGGCATTCATGGAGCTGCTCGTAGACGAAGGTCTCAAGATAGCGGCCGACGCGCTGCACTACTTTGCCCACTGGATCACCCCCGAGCCCTCACCCAAGCGCTACGACACCAGGTTTTTTCTCGCGGCTATGCCGGCGGGGCAGGAAGCCGACCATGACAGGGTCGAGTCGGTAGAAGGGGGCTGGTACGAGCCCGAACAGGCCTTGGACCTCTACCTGCACAGGGAAATAAAACTCGCGCCGCCCACGCTTTGCGCGCTCGACCGCGTGGCCCTTCACGATACCGTTGCCGAGGCGCTCGAGGCCGCCGTCGCGCTGGACGTGGTGGAGGTCAAACCCAAGATATCGGTGGGTGAAGACGCCGTGGCGATCCTCTATCCGGGCGACGACGACTACGACTCGGGCGTCGCGGTTCATCACTCGAGTGGTCGCATACTGAACCGGCGCGTGATGAGGGCCGGCCTGTGGGTGAAGCCATGAAATACAGGTTGCGCTGGCAGGCTTTTGACGAGTTGTGCTGGGAGTTGGCGGCGGCCAACGAGGGATCCGCGTTCTGGATCGAGAATCCGACGGGCGAAGTGATGGCCGGCTCGCGGCCCGAGCCCGACTCGGGGCGTTGCTGTCGTGAACTTGAAGATGACGGACCGGTGGGTCGCTTGCTTGCCTGCGCCACGGGTAGCGATGCCGCCAGCGGGGCGGGCCTGCTGCAGGCGCTTGTCTCGCGCGAGATTAAGCAGCAGTCCACGGTGCGCGACATGGCCGACGCTACGGCGCGGCTGTGGAGACAGACCAACGCGTTTTTGCGTATGGCCGAGACTACCCACCTCTCCTTTGATCCGGAGGTTGCCCTGGACAAGGTGCTCGATGTGATCGAACACTCCACGTCGTTCAGGCGGGGCTGGGGCATGCTCAAGTTTCCCGGTAGCGAGGGCTGGCGCCTGCTCGGGGACTTCGACGGCAAATCGGCAGACGGGAGCCACGCGCCCGGCATCGAGGTGCAGCCTCCAGCCACAGAGGCTCTCGACGAGGACGTCAAGCTGCTACAGCCAGGTTGCGAGGACAGCGAACTTTACGAGAAGCTTTCTTCTATGTTGGGGCGTAGCGGTCCGCTGGCGGTAGCATCGCTGGGTACCGGCCAGGGCTGTTACGGCTACCTGTTGGTGCCCGCGGACGACCCGGATCTACTGACCTCGGAGGACTTCAAGGTGCTCGCCGCGGCTGCGCAGATACTAGGCGTGGCTGTTGAGAACGCGCACATCCTCGGCCGCGAGCGCGAGGCCATGCGTCTACAGGTCGAAAACGACATGTTGGCCCTGCAGGCCCGCGACATGGAGGAGATGACACACGTGGTAGCGCACGATCTCAGGTCGCCCATGCACTCTATATACGGATTCATGCACGTGGCCCTGGACGAGCTGTCCGATCTCTCTACCCGCCTCAGCCAGGACGGTTACAACAACGCTACCGGAATGGAGACCATGGTCGCCGACCCGATACGCGACGCAATACGCAGCGTCGAAAAACTCAACCGCATGGTCAAGCGACTGCTCGAGTTTTCGCGTTCGGCGAGAGCGCCGTATAACTGCGAAGACCTCGACATGAACGACCTGGTTGATGGCGTGGTCAGGTCATTCGGCTACGCGCTTTCGCAGGACGAGGTGAAGGTCACCGTAGAGGCGCTTCCCCCGTTGGTGGCCGATCGCGTGCAGATGGAAGCCGTGCTCGGCAACCTTGTTGACAACGCGGCCAAGTACATCGGCGATGGGCCCGAACGCTCTGTCGTGGTGGGTTGCGTCGAAAGCGATGATGGTTGCGAGTACTTCGTGCGCGACACCGGCGTGGGTATGACTCCCGCGCAGGCCGCCAAGGTGTTTCAACCTTTCCGACGTTTTCACGCCGACAGCGCCCCCGGCGAAGGCATAGGCCTGGCCCACGTCCGCAAGATCATAGAGCGGCACGGGGGGCAGATTCGCTGCGAGACCACCGAGGGCGTGGGAACGACGTTTTATTTTTCGGTCGGCAGCGAACCGGGTGCTGTAGCCGACGAGGCCCCGGTCGCCTTGCAGGCGGCCGAGTAGTCGCGCTGCAGTCGGGCCAGGTTGTCCCTGGCCGCGGGGCCGGTAAGCATGGTCTCGCCGCTGGTCACCGGCCGGCAGATCACGGCGGCCAGCTCGGCCTGCTGATGGGCTGCCGTGAGCATCTCGGCAGCGGCGCAGGGGTCGCCACCGCTGGTAGCCTTGACAGCGCCACGCTCAAGCAGCGCGCGCGTAACCCGCACCCTGTCCTTGCATTCCTGCCGCGCGTCTTCGATGCGCAGGCCGCGCAGGCCGCGAGCCTCGTCCATTGCCTCGCGAAAGCTGGTTACGCCGAAGGCTACCGCGAGTACGACCGAAATGGCCACGAGCCTGAAGAATGTTTTTCTGGTCATGCTGGGTCTCCGACAGGGTGAAGTGTTTCACTGCCGTGGGGGCAAATAAAACGGTGGCTGGGCCCGGGTCCCACCGACCGCCGCTCTGGACTCGCCGGCGCGAACCCTGTCAAATACCTGTGTGGACGTTCCGCAAACACTGGAGGGTTGGTACACGCTGCACGACGTGTGGAGCGTGGACTGGACGGCCTGGACTCTGCTCAGCGATGATGAGCGGCGCAGCGTTCTCGATGAAGCCCGCGCGTGGCTCGAATCTGCTTCGTCGGTGCGTCGGGGCGACACGGCCATGTACAGCGTGTTGTCGCAGAAGGGCGACCTCATGTTCGTGCACTACCGCGAATCGCCCGAGGCGCTCAACGCCGTCGAACTGGCCCTCCGGCAGACGGCGCTCTACGGTTTTCTGGAACCCACTTACTCTTACGTGTCGCTCATCGAGGTCAGCCTCAACGAGGTAATGGGCATCGCCGCCAAGCGCTTGTCCGACCGCGGACTCAACCGCGGTGACGAGGGTTTCGACGAAGCCTGGACCGAGGCGGTGGAAGAGCAGCGCGAGAAGATGAAAGAACGCCTCTACCGCGACGTGCCGCCGCAGAAGTACATCAGCTTCTACCCCATGGACAAGAAACGCGGCGAGACCGTGAACTGGTACACCCTGTCGGCTGACGAACGCCGCGACATGATGCGCGGCCACGGCAGTGTGGGCCACAAGTACCACGAGGTGGTTACCCAGGTCATAGGCGGGTCGATCGGACTGGACGATTGGGAGTGGGGCGTGAGCCTGCACTCCGACGACATGCTGGTGTTCAAAAAGCTCGTCCACGAAATGCGCTTTGACCCTGCCAGCGCCCTCTACGCCGAGTTCGGGCCGTTTTATCTCGGCATACGCAGCAGTGCCGGCAGCCTCGGCTTGCTTCTGAGCGGCCACGCTCCCTCCTAGAAACGCAGCAATATGAAACATTTCGAGCGAGATGTTGCGGCAAAATGCGACATCTGGTCTGAACGGCAGGCTATCTGGCCTGAGACCATTGCCCGGGCCGGGGCCGCCCCTGTGGTTTCCCGATCGAGGCACGCGGCTCTTTTTCGCCTGGCTCTCGCCCCCTGAAAAAAGGAAAGCGCGTCGCCCGGGTGATTAAAACCAGCGCTTGCCTCGTCGACTGTTACTGGAAACCAGGTGCCGTATTTTCAATCTGCACACAGCACTGGTTGCATTTAAACAGGAGTCGGAAAAAAGAGGTCTCTAAGATGGGAGCATTGAGAATCCAAGCCAAGTTTCACGTTGGGCAACTTGTCGAACATCGGTTGTTCGGCTACCGCGGTGTCGTGGTCGATGTCGACGCCGAGTTCGAAGGCAGCGAGGAATGGTACCGCGAGGTGGCCAAGTCGATGCCGCCGCGAGACCAGCCCTGGTACCAGGTCCTCGTGGACGGCTCGGAAAACAGCACCTACGTGGCCGAGCGCAATCTCCAGCGCGACGGCCTGGGCATCGCCGTCGAGAATCCCGGACTGGATAACTACTTTGACGGGATGGATGATGGGGTTTATCTCACACGTAACTTCAACTGATAGTCGTTTACCCGGGCCGGCGGTTCTGCTCGCCGGTGTAATGTTGGCAGCGGGACTGCTGGCAACCGGTTGCGGCGGCAACGACGACAGCGGCAACAACAGCGCTCGGCCGGCGGCCGCTACGCCGGACCCGGGCGAAAGCGCCGACACCAGCGCGCTGGCCGAGCCGGTAACGGGCACAGAAACCGTGAGCGGGACGGTCACGTTGCCGGGCAACGCGCCAGCCAGAAAGCAGCTGCGAATGTCTGCCGACCCATACTGCGTTAAGGCTAATGAGGACGCGGTCTTCAGCCAGTCCATCGTCACCGGCGGGCAGGGCGGCCTGGCCGGCGTTTTTGTCTACGTGTCGGCTGGAGTCGCGCCCGGCTCCCGCGCTGTACCCAACGAGCCGGTGGTGCTCGACCAGCGCGGCTGCATGTACGAGCCCCGCGTGGTGGGCGTGCGAGTCGGTCAGGAAGTCGAGTTTCGTAACAGCGACCCCACGCTGCACAACGTCCACGCGATGCCCGAAAGTTCGCGCAGCTTTAATCTCGGAATGCCGCGCAAGGGCATGACCCTGCGCCGCCGCTTTTCAAAGCCCGAGGTGCTGGTGCGGGTCAAGTGCGACGTGCACCCTTGGATGGAAGCCTACGTGGGGGTCCTCGAACACCCTTACTTTGCCGTCACTGACGAGCAGGGCCGTTACAGTATAAGCGGCCTTGTGCCTGGCGATTACACGCTGGCAGCGGTGCACCCGCGCCTGGGTCGGCTCGAGCGTGCAGCCCAGCTGCAGGCGGGCGATTTTCCAGCGGGCGATGCGCCCACGGTTGATTTTGCCTACCCCGCTCGCGGCGGCAGCTGACCCTGCGCCCGGGCGCAGTCGCCCAGTGGTTGCGCGGCAGCCAGGCCGGGCCAAGCCATCCGTCCCGGGGCTCCGGGGCCACGTTCAACTGGACTTGCGAGCCTGCAGCGGTTAGTCGTGCTGCCGTTGGTCGCATAGCTCAGTCCGGTTAGAGCGCCTGCCTCACATGCAGGAAGTCCCTGGTTCGAGTCCAGGTGTGACCACCATTTTTCAAGGCCGGCAACAAGACCGACATTGACCCGGCCTCGGTGGAGCGCCTCGAGGCGCTCGGCTACATGAACTAGCCTCGCGGTCGCGGCGGGCGGGCTATACTTCCATGCCGCGGGCTACAGCCGCATGGCTTCTTCCTGGTCGACGTCGAAAACCGCCAGCAGGCGGCCCAGGCCTACGAACATGGAGCAACACACGGTCAGGTCGACGATTTCTTCTTCCGTAAAATGGCCGCGCATGCGTTCGAAGAACTCGTCGTCCAGCGTGTCGTGCTTCAGGCAGAAACGTTCGGCGAATTCGATCGCCAGCTTTTCCTGCTCGCTGTAGTCGGAATTGTCAGCATACTCGTGCACCGAGCAGTACAGGCCCTCTACGTTTTCCTGCCCCACCAACGATGAGGCTCTCGTGGCCAGTCAAACCCCGCAGTCATTGATCTGCGCCACCCGCATGCGCGCAAATTCCCGTACGCGGACGGGTAGCCTGGTTTTGTCGTAGACCGCTGTTGAGAAGGTGACCACGGCTCCGAACATATCGGGGTTTAGGGAAAACAGCCTCGGGAGCTCTTCGCCGTCACCTTCGGGAACGTTGATACGCGCCATGATTCCTCCTGTTCGGCCCTGCCGGGCTGGACCATGGGGCCATTGTCATGCTAGGCTCGGGCCTTGTCCAGACCGGGTGACGAACTAAGGCGCGAGCCCACGGGTGAGCGTTACGTGGTAAGGCGGTCGGCCCGCGAGGGTGGACCCTTCGAGTTTGACTACTACCTTGGGCCCATGGCGACCGGCCCCCCGGAGCACAGCCACGATACGGACGTGGAGAGCTTCGAGATGGTATCGGGTATTCTGCAAGTCTGGATCGATGGAGTGGAGCGCCGGGTCAGTGCCGGCGATCGCTTCGTCGTTCCGCCGCGTACCCGCCACCGCTTCCGTAACCAGACAGAAGAGGAAGTCCACTTGAGGATTTCATTCCCCGGTCCCGGTTTCGAGAGCGTTGTCGACGGTCTCCTGTTCCTGGATCGTGCGCCGCGCGGTATTACGAACGGGCTTCGCATGGCGATGCACAGCCGGGAGCACCTGGGCTCAGCGCGTCCCTCGAGCCCGCTGCTGCGCCTGGCCATCCACGTTTTCGGCGCGATTGGCCGCGTCCTCAGGCTTCGACCCATTACTTGAGTATGCACTAGCGACCGGCCGACCAGCTTCTGAGCGCGGCCAGGTCTGAGATCGCCGGGCAATCAGCCGCTTGCGTTATACGAGTGCTATCAGGAGGGTCTAGCGCATGAGAGAGCTCGGCAAGATAGGCATCTGGGCTTTTCTCGACATGATGCCGGCGCGCGAGTCACAGCGCCTGGCCAGGCTTGTCGAGGAGCTGGGATTTGGCGCGCTGTGGATCCCGGAGGCCGTCGGACGCGAGATATTCACCAGCTCGGGGCTGCTGCTTGCCGCTACCGAGAAGCTGGTCGTGGCCACCGGCATCGCCAACGTGTGGGCACGCGACGCGATGGCGATGGTCTCGGCGCAGAAGACCCTTGCCGAGGCCTACGACGGGCGCTTTCTGCTGGGCATGGGCGTGAGCCACGAGCCGATGGTGAACGCGGTCCGCGGACACGCCTACGACAAACCGCTTACCTACATGCGCGAGTACCTCGACAAGATGGATTCCGCGCCCTTTTTTGCCCACGAGCCGGCCGAGCCGCCCGAGCGCGTGATTGCAGCGTTGCATCCCCGCATGCTCAAGCTGGCGCGCGAGCGTAGCGCCGGGTCGCACCCCTATTTCGTGCCGCCCGAGCACACCGCCGTGGCCCGGGAGATACTGGGCCCCGGCAAGCTGCTGGCGCCCGAGCAGGCCGTCTGCCTGCAGACCGACCCCGTAAAGGCACGGGCCTGGGCGCGCGAGCACATGAAGATCTACATCGGCCTGCCCAACTACCGCCGCAACCTGGAGAACCTGGGCTTCGAGGCCGCCGACTTCGACGACGGTGGCAGCGATCGCCTTGTCGATGCCGTCGTCGCGTGGGGGGACATCGACGTTATCCAGGAACGGGTCAGGCAACACCAGGAGGCGGGGGCCGATCACGTGTGCCTGCAGGTCATCGGCCCCGACATGACCCACGTACCTACCGCGGAGTGGGAAGCGCTGGCCGCGGCGTTGCTCTGATTAACGGGACTCGGCGTCTGAGGACAGCATGGACAATCGGGATACGAAAGCGATACTGGAGTACCACGAGGTCACGAAGCACAGCGAGCGGAGCGTCCGCAGCAATCGGCACGTCCTCGACTGGGAGAACCAACCGCTTCCGTTAAAGGTCTACCGGGATCTCGATCCCATACCGCTCGTGCGGGACTTTCCGGACAAGGGAGATTCCGCGCTCGAGGCCATGGCGCGAACTCCCCGACCGGCCGCGGGGGAGGCCGAAGAGGAGCGTATTCCCGACCTCACCGTGCTGTCGCGCGTGCTACAGCTCTCGGCGGGGATCACCAGGAGCCGCCGCCATGCGGCGGGTACGGTATACTTCCGCGCCTACCCGAATACCGGGGCGCTCCACCACGTAGATCTTTACCTGGTGGTCGGCGAACTCCCGGGTCTTTCATCCGGAGTCTACCATTTCGGTCCCCAGGACTTCGCGCTGCGGTGCCTTAGGGAGGGCGACTGGCGCGGGGTGCTGGTGGAAGCTTCGGGAAACAACCCGGACCTGGCCCGGGCACCAGTGATCGTTGTCAGCGCCTCGACGTACTGGCGCAACAGCTGGAAGTACCAGGCACGCGCGTGGCGCCACTGCTTCTGGGACGCGGGCACCATGCACGCCAATCTTCTAGCCGTTGCTGAAACGGAAAACCTTGAGCCGCGCCTGGTCCTGGGTTGGGCGGACCGTCCGGTGGAACGGCTGCTCGCACTTGACCCGATGCGCGAGGGAGCGCTTACGATGGTATCCCTGGGACGCTGTCTTCGTCCGCCTCCCACGGCGCCGGATGTGCCGGAGCTGCGGTATGAAACCGAACTGCTCTCGAGCACGGAAATCGACTATCCAGAGATTCGCGCGGCCCACGCTGCCTCGTCCCTGGCCGACGCCGCGGAGGCTGTTGCCTGGCGGGGAGGGATCCCAGCGCGCCAGGAGACCGCAGCCACGGATTCCCAGCAGATTGTCCTCCGGCCCCTACCGGACGGTGATCTTCCACCGGAATCGCTCGACCGTCTGATTGTGCGGCGCGGGTCGACCCGCGCCTTTGATGCCGGCCGGTCGATTACGTTTGAAGAACTGTCCACGGTGCTCGATCGCGCCATCCGCGGAGTAGATGCCGATTTCCTCGAGCCGCCCAGCGCGACTCTTCTGGACCTGTACCTGATCGTTAACGCTGTCGACGGTCTCGCGCCCGGGGCCTATCACTACCGGCCCGCGGAACGGTCGCTCGTACTCCTGCGCGAGGGAGACTTCAGGGAGACGGCCGGGCGGCTGGGGCTCGGCCAGTTATTGCCCGCGGCGGCGGCGGTTAACATCTACAGCCTGGTCGACCTTGCCGGCGTGCTCGAGCGCTTTGGCAACCGGGGCTACCGGGCGGCGCAGATCGAAGGTGGCATCCTGGGGGGACGTTTATACCTGGCTGCTTACGCGCAGCGTGTCGGGGCCACCGGGCTGACTTTTTTCGACGACGAGGTCGTCGATTTCTTCTCGCCTCACGCGGCCGGAAAGAATGTCATGTTCCTTGTTGCCATCGGCCATGCCAATCGTGCAACGCAGGGGCCGGGCTGATGAACGCTACGGCAGATCGTCCCCACGTTGTCATCATAGGGGCCGGTTTTGCCGGGCTTTATGCCGCGCGGGCCTTGTGCAGGGCACCGGTGCGTGTGACCGTGGTCGACCGTCGCAACCACCACCTCTTCCAGCCCCTTCTCTACCAGGTGGCCACGGCGGGACTGTCGGCGCCTGACATCGCAACGCCGATACGGCGCATCCTGCAGCGGCAGGCCAACGCGACCGTCTTGCTGGCCGAGGTCAGGGGGCTCGACCCTGTCCGCCGGCGCGTGGTTCTCGACGAGGAAGAGCTGTCCTACGATTTCCTGATCGTGGCCACGGGTGCAACGCACAACTACTTCGGCCACGACGAGTGGGCCCGCTACGCTCCGGGCCTGAAGACCGTCGAGGACGCCTTTGAGATTCGCCGGCGCGTGCTGCTGGCCTTCGAGAAGGCCGAGCGGGAGACCAACGCCGAGCGGCAGCGGGAGTATCTCACCTTCGCCATCGTGGGTGCGGGTGCGACCGGCGTCGAGCTAGCCGGTGCCCTTCGCGAGATCGCGCAGCACACCCTTGCCCGCGACTTTCACAACTTCGATCCGCGGGCTGCCCGCGTGGTTCTCATCGACGCGGTGGAACGGGTGCTGCCGCAATTTCCCGAGCCCCTGTCGCGCAAGGCCCGCGCGATGCTCGAGGCCCGGGGGGTCGAGGTTCGCACCGGATGCAGGGTGGTCGATATTGATCCAGGGGGTGTCAGCCTGCAGTGCGTGCCGTCTTCGGAGGCGACACCCGAGCGGATCCCGGCGCACACGGTCCTGTGGGCGGCGGGCGTAAAGGCCTCGCCGCTGGCCGAGGATCTGGATGCCCCCCGCGACGAGTTCGGCCGCGTGCGAGTGCAGGCCGATCTTTCGGTTCCCGGGCACCCCGAGGTCTTCGTGGTCGGTGACCTGGCCGTCGTGGAGCTGGGCGGCAGTTCGGTTCCAGCCACGGCACCACCGGCGATACAGGAGGGCCGCCACGCGGCGGCAACCATAGTGGCCCAGTTGGCCGGCCGTACCCGGCTGCCGTTTTGCTACAAGGACCGCGGGATGCTGGCCACCGTCGGGCGCAGGGCGGGGGTGGCGAGCATTCACGGTTTCGTATTCGCGGGCTTCGTCGCCTGGCTGCTGTGGCTGTTGGTGCACATCACCTGGCTGATCGGGCACCGCAACCGCCTGGCAGTGCTTTTCGAGTGGGCCTGGGCCTACTTTACCTACCAGCGCAGCGCACGGATAATACTGTTGCGGGAGAAATGACGTGCAACTGCCGGTCGATATCTGTGAAGCACTGCTGGAGCGCCACCCGGTCGCACGCCTGGCCACGCTCGGACCCTCGGGTAGCCCGCACCTTGTACCCGTCGTGTTCGTCCGCCACGGCGGCGATTTGTGGACCCCCATCGACGGCAAACCCAAGAGTGGCGGTGAGCTCGTCAGGGTCCGCAATGTTCGGAAGAACCCGGCCGTGGCCCTTCTGCTCGATGACTACGACGCGGACTGGAGTCGCCTGTGGTGGCTACGGGTGGATGGTCGCGCCGCGGTGGTAGAGGGGAGGCAACCACAGAGCGATCCCGAGATAGGGGAGGTAGCCGCGGCCCTGCGGGCCAAGTACCCCCAGTACGACGACGTACCGCTCTTCCGAGCCGAGCCCCAGCTCTTGAGGGTAACGGTGGTACGGGTTCGCAGCTGGTGCGCGGGGCGGGAGGCGTTGCCTTAACCGGTTCCGGGCTTCGGTGAGCGGGTCAGCCCTATTCGGCAGGCAGGCCGAGCACGAATACCAGCAGGCAGGCCAGCGACACCGCGAGGTAGCCCGCCAGCCGCAGGCCGCGGTTGGGAAGCTGCCGTAACTTGTAAGCCATAACCACCGCCACGACGCCCTGCAGGAAGTAGTACAGGGCAAAGGCCCGCGAGGCGTAGGCGATGATCTGGTTCACGTCCGTTTCCCACGTGATCGCCAGTGTGATCACAAGTATGAGCAGGTACGCGTAGCGTATGGGCAGCCGATGGCGGGTTATGTCTTCTATGAGCCCACCGGCGCCGGCGTTGTCGGCCACCGCCGCGCTGAACTGGCTCCCGATGGCGGCTACTGCCAACAAAAGCGGCAGGATGACGGCTACCGGCCGCGTCATGCCTATGATGGCGGTCACGTCAGCGCCCAGGCCGTCGTGGAACAGCACGGTGACCAGGCCGATGAAGGTCAGGTAGATCGCGGATGAAATCAGCTGCGCGCGACGCATGGTCCTGATCCTCTGTTCGGCTGAATGTCCGGCACCCAGGTAGCGCGATGTTTCGAATCCCTGCACGACGATCAGCAGACCCAGCAGCACCCTGAAGTCGGCGAAGTCGATGACCGACGAAACCGGCGCCAGCGCCCATTCGCCTGTTACCAGCAGCCCGGAGTTGTACACGATCAACGATGCGATCAGCGCGCCGATAATGCCGAGGTTAAGTCCGATGGCATACTTCTCGACCTTTTCGAGCATGGCCAGTCCGCGCCACGCACCGATCACGCCTATGGTGACCAGCAGTGTGCTGGTGATTGCGTGGGCGATCAGCTGGTCATCTTTTCCCAGGGCGGAGAGCACGAACGCGGCGAGCAGCTGCAGGTAGTAGCTCACCGAGATGAGATAGGCGCCCGCCAGCACCAGGCGTGATGTGAAGGCTATCGACTGGGCCGGCCCGTGGCCGTCGGCCTCCACTGGTTCGAAGTAGCGTATGTTGAAGCGGACCACGCCGCCCACCAGGTAGGCGAGTACCAGCAGTGCGGACATGCAGAAGAGCGCCAGGTTACCGACTATTCCTGCCAGCAGGGGTGCACTGACGAGAAATCCGCTGCCCATGATGGAGGCAAGCGGCGTGACGGTGGCACTCCAGTCGGAGGATTTTGCCAGCCTCGGCGAGAAAAGCAGGTAGGCGGCGAGCGCCAACGCGAAAACAACTATAGCTGCGCCCGGCACCTTGTCAGTCCTTCGGTCCCGGCTGCATGAAGGCCAGGGGCATGCCGCCCGGCGCGTCAGTGACCGAGGCTATCAACCCGCCCTGTATTGCCTTGTTGGGGCCGTTTACGGTGTGGCCGGCTCCTTGCGCGCTGGCAACGCTCTGGATGATGTCGGCCGACTGCAGGGCCAGCCCCCAGGCGGCTGCCGGTACGGGTGCCTCGCGGTTGGCAGATATTTCGAGGACTGTTTCGCCTGCCTTGAGAAAAGCGTAACGACCGTGCGGCAGGTCACGGACACGAGGGCGCAATGCGAAGTTGTCGGCGTAGACTGATGCCGGTTGCTCGGCGTCGGGAGCCATCAGCACCAGGTGGTCTATGGACGATACCGCGTTTGGGTGATCTACGGGCGCGCCCGCGCCGTCGATTACTTCGAGCAGCGTCAGTGCACCCGGCGTCAACTCGGCGGGCACTTGCAGGCAGGTGGTACCGGGGTCGTGGGCAAGTTCGACGCCACTGCGCGACTCTATAGCCCGGGCTGCCTCCCCGATGTCGGCGCAGGTCCAGGTCCATCCCAGAAGCGGTCGCCCGTCAGTCAGCGCCTTGTGGACTGCCATTGACAGTGTTGTCTGCCCATCCGCCACCAACAGCCTGATGTTGGCATCGTGCAGCGATAGGTCGTGTGCTCGGCATCCCTGCCACCGGCGCTCCGGGCCCACGGTAAATCCCATCGCCGCCCACGCGCCGAGGTGCTTCTCGTCGGCCGCGACCAGGGCGGCTCCCACACCTTCGATGATCCTCACGCAGCTAGCATAAGGGGGTAGCTGCCTTATGGGAAAGGGGAAACCCGGGGTCAGCCGGCACCCGGGTTTCTCCTGCCGTGGGGTCGGGCTAAAGCAGGTGGTCGTGGAACCGGCCCTGGAAAAGGCGCGCAGCGCACTGCAGAAATTTATACGCCGCAGGCAGGGCGAGGAGGGTGACTCCGCATCTGACAAGCTGCGCGTGGGCGAGCTCACCCGCCTGTCGGGCGGGGCCAGCTGCGAGGTTTACGGCTTCGACCTGCACGCCGGAGACGGCCCGACCCGCGCCATGGTGCTGCGCGCCGACCGGCCGGGCAAGGATTTCAGCGCCAGTCGTGCTGACGAGTACGCGGTGTTGCGCGAGGCCGAGCAGGCCGGCGTAACCGTTCCCCACGCTCATTGGCTGGGCAGTGCCGACGACGGGCTGGGTGTGCCCTTCATGGTGATGGATTTCGTGCCGGGGCTCGCCCTGGGCCAGCGGCTGCTGCGCGATGACGCTTATGCTTCAACCCGCGAGGCACTACCCGCTCAACTCGCGGGCGAACTGGCCCGCCTGCACACGGCCGCTCCTGGCCATGGCCTGCCCGGTGCGACACCGGCTGGGGACGACCCGCGACGTTTTGCGCTCGCCGCCGTCAAGCAGTGGACCGCCGCCGCAGCGACCTTGCACACCGACTACCCGCGCCCCGCCCTGGATCTCGCGGCCCGCTGGCTCAAGCTCAACGCACCCTCGGTCCGAGAGCCAGTGCTTGTGCACGGCGACTTCAGGATAGGCAACATCATGTTCGACGAGCGCGGCCTCACTGCGGTGCTCGACTGGGAGCTCGCGCACCTGGGCGACCCCGCCGAGGACCTCGGCTGGCTGTGCGTGCGCTCGTGGCGATTTGGTCGCGACCATCCTGCGGTGGGTGGCCTGTGCACGCGCAGCCGCCTGCTCGAGTTGTACCGCGATGCCGGTGGTCGGCCGGTGTCGGCCGACCAGCTTCGCTACTGGGAAATATTCGGCAACTGGAAGTGGGCGGTCATCTGCCTGCTACAAGCGGCCAGTGCACGCGCGGGCAGTCGTCCCGACGTGGAACTCGCCGCCATAGGCCGGCGCGTGCCGGCCGTGGAATGGGAACTGGTCGACTTGCTCGACCGGGAGCAAACGCAATGAAAGATTATCCACCGGCAGACGAGTTGCTCGAAGCCGTGGCGGCTTTTCTCGACGAGGAGGTCAAGCCGTTGCTCAAGGGTGGCCAGCGCTTCAAGAGTATCGTGGCGGCCAACGCCTGCAGGGTGGTCGCGCGCGAGGCGGCCGGGAAAACCGCGCTCGTCAAAGAGCAGCGCCGCGGGCTGGGCGAGTTGCTGGGCAAGGATGGCGAGCCCACGGCTGCCGTTCCGGGAGACGACAGTTCGGCAGATGAACTCGGTCGCGAGCTGTGTGCGGCTATTGCCGAGGGTGCTTATGACCAGGGGCGGTCACGCGAGCAGTTGCTGGCCTGGTTGCGCGCCGATGTCGAGGCACGCCTGCGCATCAACGACCCGGCTTTCCTCGAGCGTAACGCGCGCCGCGACAAGTAACCGTTGCTGAAAACAGCGCGCTGCTGAAAACAGGGGCCGCGTCAGTTGGTGCCCATGTCCCAGCTGGACAGGTACTTTTTCTGTTCGGGCGGAAGCCGTCAGTGGCCGAAAGCGGCCGGTCTAGAGTTTGTCGGCCAGGTCGGTCAGTTCCCAGGGGAACAGTCCGTCCTCGGCCACACGACCAAAGTGTCCGTAGGCCGCCGTCGGCCTGTAGATCGGTCGCTTGAGATCAAGTTTCTCAATTATTGCGGCTGGCCTGAGGTCGACCAGCAGCTTGAGTTTGTCGGCCAGCGCGGTTTCGTCGCCCTTGCCGGTACCGAAGGTATCGACGAGTACCGACACCGGTTGTGCCACGCCAATGGCGTAAGCAACCTGCACTTCGCAGTGAGTTGCCTGCCTCGAGGCCACCACGTTGTGGGCAAGGTAGCGAGCCATGTAGGCCGCTGAGCGGTCCACCTTGGACGGGTCCTTGCCTGAGAACGCGCCGCCGCCGTGACGACCCCAGCCGCCGTAAGTGTCGACGATGATCTTGCGTCCCGTCAGCCCGCAGTCACCAACCGGTCCGCCAACCACGAAGCGGCCGGTGGGGTTGACGTGGTAAACGGTCTCGCTGTCTACGAGCTCATCGGGCAGCAGTGGGTTCACCACCTGCTCGAGCACTTCGCGACGCAGGCGATCGTCGTCGGCGTCTGCGTCGTGCTGGGTCGAGACCACAACGGTTGTAATGCGCGCCGGTTGTTCGTCCCGGTACTCCACGCTTACCTGCGACTTGGAGTCGGGCCCGAGGTAGTCGGCACCGCCGGTCTTTCGCAGCTGGGCGAGGTCGGAAACGATAGAGTGCGACAAGGATATGGGCAGGGGCATGAGTTCGGGCGTCTGGTCGCAGGCGTAACCGAACATAAGCCCCTGGTCGCCGGCCCCCTGCTCCTCGTGCTTGCCGTCGCCAACGGTCACGCCCATCGAGATGTCTGGCGACTGGGCGTCGAGCCTGACGATGATCTCGCATTTGTCGGCGTCAAAACCCTCGGTGCCCGAGTAGCCGATGTCGCGCAGTACTCCGCGCACCACGGTCTCGTAGTCAACGGTTTGCTTGCTGGTAATCTCGCCCGCCACCACGACCAGGTTGGTTGTGACCAGGGTCTCGCAGGCCACGCGGCTGGCCGGGTCGCCGGCCAGGTGGGCGTCGAGTATGGCGTCGGATACCTGGTCGCAGACCTTGTCCGGGTGCCCCTCTGAGACCGACTCGGAGGTAAATACGAAATCACGTTTGCCCATAAACAGCAGCTGCAGCAGGAGCTGCAAAGACGATGGAAATTACAGGGTTGCGTCCGGGGGGTCAAGCCGGGTGCGCGGTATAGCGGCGCGGCTGGGGGGTCATCGAGGTGCTGGGCCTACTCGGCAAAGCCACGGCGCACGAGCTCGCCGAGGGCGGCAACAGCCTGCTGGGCGTCGCTGCCGGTGGCTTCGATGACCAGCACTGTCCCCTGGCCGGCCGCCAGCGTGAGCAGGTCGAGCACGCTCGCGGCGTCGGCGCAGGCCTCGCCGTTGGATATCGTGATGCTGGCTTCAAAGCGCTGGCCGGTACGCACCACAATGGCGGCCGAGCGCATGTGCAGGCCCAACCTGTTGTTTACGCGGAACTCGCCGCGCGCTTGTTTCTCTTCGCCCATCGCTATCTCTATGGCCCGCTACTGATAATTTCGGTCTATGTCGCGGTGGCGCACGCGCCCGGGGTAGCCTTCTTCGCTGAGCCTGCGCGCGAGTTCTTCTGCTATGGCCACCGAGCGGTGGCGTCCCCCGGTGCAGCCTATGGCAATGGTGATGTAGGCCTTGCCCTCCTCGGCGTAGCGCGGTAGCAGGAAACTGAGCATGGACACCAGCTGCACCAGGAAGTTGGAGGAGTCGGCGCGCTCGAGCACGAAGGTCGACACGGCCTCGTTGAGCCCGCTCAGCGGCTTGAGCTCGTCGACGAAGTAGGGGTTGGGAATGAAGCGCACGTCGAACACGAGGTCGGCGTCAGTGGCGGGACCGTGACGGAAACCAAAACTCTTTACCGTCAGTGCAGGGCCCCTGGAGTCTGCGCGTGATCCCAGCGCGTGCACTATGTTGGCCTTGAGTTCGTGAACGTTGGTGTCGCTGGTGTCGAGGTTGATGTCGGCGGAGTCGCTCAGCATCGACAGCGACTCGCGCTCCTGGGCAAGCGCTTCCTCCAGGCCCAGGCCCTGGTCGCCGGGGTGCGTTCGCCGGGTTTCCGAAAAGCGCCGCAGCAGCATGTCGTTGCTGGCGGTCACAAAAATAACAGTCACCCGATGGCCCGCGTCTTCGAGGGTGCTGCGTATGCGGGGCCAGGCGTCGGTGTACGACTCGTCGCGGCAGTCCAGTCCCAGCGCCACGCGGGCCATGCCCTCGTCGGTGTTGTTGCACAGCTCCACGAAGCGAACCACGAGCGCGCTCGGCAGGTTGTCTATGCAGTAGTAGCCGTCGTCTTCGAGTACGGCGAGAGCGGTGGACTTGCCCGACCCGGACATACCAGTGACCACCACGATGTCCACAGAGTCGTTGTGGCCGTGGGGAGCGCTCACGGGGAGATAGCCGACTCAGCCTCCCTGCTGCGGGCTTCGGCTTCAGAGATGGTCGTCATTACTTCGTTGACGTCGGTGCAGGCAAGCAGCTCGCGGCGAAACTGCTCCTGGGTGAGCAGGTGGGCCAGGTGGGCCAGCCAGCGAAGGTGCAGCGAAGGGTGGGCTTCGGGAGAGATCAGCACGAAGAAGATATGCGTGGGGTGGTTGTCGACCGAGTCGAAGTCCAGGCCGTCACCCGACAGCCCGAGGCAGGCGACGACTTCCTCCGACATGGCTACCTTGCCGTGGGGAATAGCAATGCCGTCGGCGATGGCCGTGCTGCTTGCCTGCTCGCGTTCGACGAGCACCTCGGCCACGCGCTCGTGGTCAATGGCGGAGTGGGTCTCACCCACCATGGCGGCGAGCTGCCCTATTATATCGCGCTTGTCTTTGCCCTTGAGGTTGAGCGTGACGCGGCGGGGGTCGAGAATATCACGAGTTTTCATCTGCGCTTGTCCGGGTTGGGGTGCTGGGTGGTCTTGTTCTTGTGGCGTTGCGCCTGGGCCTGCACCTTGTCGATGGCGAGATCGATGGCAGAGTAGAGGTCCCCGGTGCTCTCGTGGGCCGACACCACGAAATTGGGCGCCTGTATATTGATCTCGGCCTGGTGCTGACGCTTGTTAACCGTGAGTATAACGTGCGCGTCAACGGCCCGCTTAAGGTACTTGTCGGCCAGACGGGTGATCTTGTCAGAAGCGTATACCCGCAGGGGTTCGCTGGGTTCTACGTGGCGAAAAGTAACTGTTACCTGCACGTTGTCCCTCCTGGTTTCAAGGGGCGGCCTCAACCAGTAGCAACGTAACTCTTTCGCTTTGACGAGGGAAGTATCCCCAGCACCTCCCGGTATTTGGCCACCGTGCGGCGGGCGATCCTGATGTCGCTCTCCTTGAGCATGTCGGCTATGTACTGGTCGCTGAGAGGCTTTGTGCTGTCCTCGGCCTGAATGATGGTGCGTATGCGCTTCTTGACGCTTTCCGACGAGACCTCGCGGCCACCGCTGCTCTTGAGGCTCGAGGTAAAGAAATACTTGAGCTCAAACAGCCCCTGCGGGGTGTGTACGTACTTGTTCGAGGTGGTACGGCTGATGGTTGACTCGTGCATGTCTATGTCGTTGGCCACGTCCTTGAGCACCATGGGCTTGAGCTTATCCACTCCATGGATGAGAAACTCACCCTGGAATTTGACGATGCTTTCGGTCACTTTTCGCAGCGTGCGTTGGCGCTGCTGGATCGAGCGAATCATCCACTCGGCCGAGCGAACCTTGTCCTGCAGGTAGCCTCGCGCCTCGCTGTTCTTTTCCTTGTTGACCTTGCTCTTGTCGTTAACGATCTGCCGGTACTCGGGGTTTACCTTGAGCGCGGGCAGGCCCTCGTCGTTGAGCGTGATCTTGAACTCGTTGCCGACCCGGTAGATGTAGGCGTCGGGCGAAATGTAACGGGCCTCGCGCTCTCCGTAGTTGCGACCGGGTTTCGGCTCGAGATCGCTTATGATGTCGTGCGCGGCGATCACCTCGTCCACGGAGCAGGCCAGCTTGCGCGCCACCCTGTCGTAGTGGCGTGACTCGAGGTCGCCCAGGTGGGCGTCGATGATCATGACCACGTAGTCGTCGTCCTCGTAGCCGATGAGCTTGGCCTGCGCCATGAGGCAGTCGCGCAGGTCGAGCGAGGCGGATCCGGGTGGCTCAAACTCCTGTCGGATGATGCTGCGCACCTCGGTGACCTGTTCCAGGCTGCACTCGGCCATCGAGGCGATTTCTTCTTCGCTGCAGTCCAGGTAGCCGTCCTCGTCGAGGTTGAGGATGATGATCGTACCCACGCGGCGCTCGTCTTCGCTCATCATGGCCAGGCCCAGCTGGTCGATCAGTGCCTGCCTGAGGTCCGACTCGGGGTTGCCCGTGGTCTCAAAGATGCTGGGGCGGTTGTCGTCGCGGTCCGAGCCGCTGCCCACCGCGCCGTGCATGTCGTTGCTGTGACGCTCCACGTACTCGTCCCAGTCAACGTTTTCTTCTATCTCCGAGGTGGGCGCTTCTTCTTTGCCGGCGTCCTCGGCCTCGGTCTTGGCCACCTCGACGGCTTCGGCCACCTCGGCTTTCTCGGCCGCGTCAGCGGTCTCGGTCTCGGCGCCCTCGGCCTCGCTGCCCTCGGTGAACTCGGCTTCGAACTCGTCCTGCTCGAGGGCCGGGTTCTCGGCCAGCTCCGCGTCAACCATGGCCTCGAGATCGGCGCGCGACACTTGCAGGATCTTGATGGCCTGCCGCAGCTGGGGCGTCATTCGCAGGGTCTGCGAAAGCTTGAGTCCCAGGTTTATGCGTTGTTCGAGGGCCATCTAATAACTTGTCTCAGAGCGTGAACTTGTCTCCCAGGTAGATCTCTCGAGCCCTCTTACTTGAAGCTATGGCCTCGGGAGCCCCTTCTTCAAGTACCTTTCCCTGGTTGAGGATGTAGGCGCGATCGCAGATACCCAGAGTTTCTCTCACGTTATGGTCAGTAATAAGGATACCAATTCCACGGCTCTTGAGCTGCGAAATAATGCCCTGGATGTCGATTACCGCGATAGGGTCGACACCGGCAAAAGGTTCGTCCAAAAGCATAAAACGGGGTGAAATGACCAGTGCGCGGGCAATTTCGACCCTGCGGCGTTCCCCCCCGGACAGGGACTCGCCCAGTGCCCCCCTGATGTGGGTGATGCCGAGATCGTCGAGTAGCAGCGAAACGGTCTCTTCCTGGGTCTGTTCGGGGGCCCCGATGACCTCGAGCACCGCCAGCAGGTTCTGCTCGACCGTGAGCCGCCGGAACACCGACGCCTCCTGGGGCAGGTAGACCACGCCGCGGCGCGATCGCTCGTACATGGGCAGATCGTCGAGGCGCTGGTCGCCCAGCGTTACCATGCCCTCGTCGGGGTGCTCGAAACCCACGATCATGTGAAAGATGGTTGTCTTGCCAGCGCCGTTGGGTCCGAGCAGGCCCACCACTTCGCCGGCGTCTACGTGCAGCGACAGCTGGTCCACGACACGGCGCTTGGCGAAGCTCTTGCTGAGCGACTTGGCCGACAGGGTGAGCTTCTGGTCGGCGGGGGTCATGGCTGGTCCAAGGGGCTGTCGTCGATGTCGTCGCTCGAGATCGTAGCCCGGACGCGCCCCTCGCCGCCGTCCATCACCGTGCGGTCGTTCTCGAGATCAACCACCAGGCTTTCTCCCGTGACTTCGCTGTCGCCCGATCCCAGCGTGGCATTGCCTTCGAGCAGCAACTCGCGCCGCACACGCGCCCAGGTGGCCGTGCGCGCCGTCGCCCGTTCCTGGCCGCGAGTGACGACCACCGAGCCGCCGGCCGTGGCCTTGCGCAGCAGGCTGGGATCCGAGGGTGCAAACTGCAGCTTGAGTTCGTCGGCCGACAGGCGCACGTCGCCGTGCTGGGCCACCACCTCGTGGCTGCACACGAGCGTGCCGGCCTGGTAGTCAAACGACATCAGGCCCGCTTCGAGGTGCAGGTCGGCAGGCAGTTTTGAAAAGTCGAGCATTTTTACTGCTGAAGCGACCGAGGATAGCACATCGCCGCTGTCGCTTTGCGCGTCGTCGGGCACTGGCAGCCCTCCACGGCCGATTGTCGTGCCCGGGGAGTCGCTATACGCCTCAATTTTGACGTTGCCAGGGGAAGTCGAGCTGTCGTCGCCCACGGTCGCTGCCGCTGCTTCCGCCGTGGCCGGCGAGGGGGGGGCGGGCAGTCGGCTGCGCCAGGGCCTCGGTTCGCGGTACACGGTGGCGTTGACCCCGCCGCGAAAGCGCAGGCGGCGCCGGTCGAGCTCCAACTCGAGGTCGGCGCCTTCGAGCTCGAGGTCAGCCGAGTCCATTCCCACCCGCCCGCTCACGGTGAGCAGGTCGGGCCCGCGCTCCCAGGCCAGGGTATCGGCGGACAGGTGAAAGCGTCCCAGCGCCACCGACACGCCACCCGATAGTTCGATGGCCTCTACCTGGTTGCCATCCATGTACACGCGTCCGCTCGACCCCGACACGAAGGCCGAGGGCTGGCCCTCTTCGAAGAACGTGACCTCGGGGCCCGATATCGTCACCGCCGCGTCGTCGCGAAAGTAAGCGGCTTCCTCGGCGCGTAGCTCGAGCAGCTTGACGCCGTTGCGGGTTACCACGCGATGAAAGTCGCGCATTCGCTGCATGAGCTCGGGCACCACGTCGGTTATCAGCCGACCGTCGTCGAGCTCGAGCACGTCGCCGGTATCGGCGCGCATGTATACGGCTACCGCCCCGGCCAGTGCCAGCGCTAACAAGCCCAGACGCAAGCCTCTGTTTTTCATGCCCCGCTCGCTTCAGGCCACGCGACTGCGCAGCAGGTCGTGCAGGTGCACGACACCCACCGGGCGGCTGTCGTCCTCGTTGGTTATAAACAGGGACGTGATCGTGTGCTGCTCCATCATGGCCAATGCCTCGGCGGCCAGCGAACGACCGCTCACCGTGCGCGGCCCCACTGTCATGACGTCGGCGGAGCAGAGCTGGGCCGGGTTCTTGTTGGCCAGCACTGCTCGCCGTATGTCGCCGTCGGTTACCACGCCCACCAGCCGGCCGTCGTCGTCAACCACCGCCACGGTGCCGAGCCCGCCGTCGGTGATGGCCTCTACGACCCCGTGCATGGAAACCTTCAGCCCCACCGAGGGCAGCTCGTTGGAGCCGTGCATGAGGTCGCTCACGCGCAGCAGTCGGCGGCCAAGCGCGCCGCCGGGGTGCAGCAGCGCGAAGTCGTCCTCGCCAAAACCCTTGCGCTCGAACACTGCCACGGCCAGCGCGTCGCCCAGGGCCAGGGCCACGGTGGTGCTCGCCGTGGGTGCCAGCCCCAGTGGGCAGGCTTCGTTGGTAACCGAGGCGTCGAGGAGCGCGTCGGCAGCCTCGGCTAGTGGTGAGTCGAGCCCGCCGGTGATCGCCACCATGGGTATCGACAGGCGCTTGAGGTTCTCGAGCATGTCGACCACGGCGTTGGTGGTGCCGCTGTACGAGAGCGCGATGCAGATGTCGTTGCGCATGAAGATGCCCTGGTCGCCGTGCCCTGCCTCGGCGGCGTGCAGGAACATGGCCGGTGTGCCGGTGGAGCTGAGCGTGGCCGCCAGCTTGCGGGCGATCTGCCCCGACTTGCCCATGCCCGCCACTATGACCTTGCCCGTGCAGCCAGCCACCAACTCCACGGCCCTTTCGAAGCCCGTGCCCAGGCGATCGCGGGCCTCGGCGAGCTCGGCCATTTCGATGTCGATCACGCGCCGCGCCGACTCGAGTGTGGAGCTATCGGTGGCGCTGTCGCGGGCCTTGCCGGTCTTGCCGCTCACTTGTTGGCTCCCGTGGCTGATTTTTCCGCTGCCGATTCTTCGGCTGCTTGCGCGCAGGCCTCGTGCACGCGGGACAGCTGGTCGAGCACGGCGGGCAGGTCGGCCAGGGCCAGCGAGTTGGCGCCGTCGCTCAAAGCCTGGTCGGGGTTTTCGTGAACCTCGAGAAACACGCCGTCCACTCCCACGGCCACCGCCGCGCGAGCGAGCGGGGCAATGTACTGTCGCTCACCCGTGCTGCGGTCGCCGCCGGCGCCTGGAAGTTGCACCGAGTGGGTGGCGTCAAACACCACCGGCGCTCCCAGCTCGCGCATGATCACCAGCCCTCGAAAATCGTTGATGAGGTTGCCGTAACCAAAGGTCGTCCCGCGCTCGGTCAGCAGCACGCGCTCGCCGCCGGCCTCGCGGGCCTTGGCCAGCACGTTGCGCATGTCGGTGGGCGCCATGAACTGGCCTTTCTTTATGTTCAGCGTGCAGCCGCTGCGGGCGGCTTCCTGCACGAGATCGGTCTGCCTCGCGAGCAGCGCAGGTATCTGCAGCACGTCGGCCACTTCGGCCGCGTCGGCCACCTGCGCGCACTCGTGCACATCGGTTATCACCGGCAGCCCGGTGCGACGGCGCACCTCGTCCAACGCGGCCAGCCCCTCCTCGGCGCCAGGTCCGCGAAAGGACTTTGAAGAGCTGCGGTTGGCCTTGTCGTACGAAGCCTTGAATACCAGCGGCCAGCCGGCGCGGTCGCAGATCTCGCCCAGGCGCTCAGCGTGGCGCAGCACCGACTCGCGCGACTCCACCACGCAGGGTCCCGCGAGCAGAAACAGCCGCCCGTTGCCGGCCTTAACCGCAGCGCGCTGCTGCCCGTCCACCTCGAGGCCGCGGGCCAGATCAAAAACAGCGCCAGGTGCTAGCTCGACGGTCAACTACCGCCCTCCTTGCCGCCCGAGCCTTCGACCACGCGCAGGCCCGACAGTTCCATGGTCTCGCCTTGCCGGCGCCGGCGTTCGAGGGCCGCACGAATGAAACCCTTGAACACCGGGTGGCAGGCCAGTGGCTTGCTCTTGAACTCGGGGTGAAACTGCGAGGCCAAAAACCAGGGGTGAGACGGTATCTCGATCATTTCGACCAGTTCGCCGTCGGGGCTGAGCCCGCTCAGCACCATGCCGGCCTTCTCCAGGCGCTCTCGGTAGCTGTTGTTAAACTCGTAGCGGTGGCGGTGGCGCTCGCTGATCTTACGCTTGCCGTATACGCGGTGCCCGAGCGAGCCTTCCTTCACCGTGCAGGGCCACGCGCCCAGGCGCATGGTGCCGCCCTTGTCTTCGAGGTCCTGTTGCTCGAGCATCAGGTCGATCACCGGGTGGGGCGAGTCTGGGTTGACCTCCGAGCTGTTTGCGTCTTCGAGGCCGACCACGTTGCGCGCAAACTCGATGACGGCCATCTGCATGCCCAGGCAGATGCCGAGAAAGGGCACGTCGTTCTCGCGCGCGTACTGCACTGCCTTGATTTTACCCTCGGCACCGCGCGATCCGAAGCCCATGGGCACCATCACCGCGTCGGCCTGCCTCACCTCGGCCGTGAGCCCGTCGGCCTCGATCTCCTCGGAGTCAACGTGGATGATTTTCACTTCGCAGTCGTTGGCGATGCCGCCGTGCACCAGGGCTTCGTTGAGCGACTTGTAAGAGTCGGCCAGGCCGGCGTACTTGCCCACCATGGCCACGGTGATGCTGGTCTTGAAGTTGTCGAGCGTAGCGGCAGCCTTCTGCCAGGGGGCGAGGTTGGGTGCGCCGGTCCAGATGCCGAGCTTCTCGGTGATGCGCGCGTGCAGCCCTTCGTGCTCGAGCGCGAGCGGCAGGTGGCAGATGTTGGGTACGTCGAGGCAGGGGATGACCGAGCGTCGATCCACGTTGCAGAACAGTGCAACCTTGTCGCGTATCTTTTCGTCTATCTGGCGGTCGCACCTGAGCAGCAGCATGTCGGGCTGGATGCCCAGGCCGGTGAGTTCCTTGACACTGTGCTGTGTGGGCTTGGTTTTCATTTCGCCCACGGTGTCGATCCACGGCAGCAGGGTGAGGTGCACGTACATCGAATTGCCCTCGCCGGCGTCGACCTTCATCTGCCTTATGGCCTCGAGAAACGGCAGGCTTTCAATGTCGCCCACGGTGCCGCCGATTTCGCCTATGAGCACGTCGTAGCCCTCGGCGGCGGCGTTGATGCGCTTCTTTATCTCCTCGGTGATGTGCGGAATGACCTGCACGGTGGCGCCCAGGTAGTCGCCCTTGCGCTCGCGGGTGATGACCTCGTAGTACACCGAGCCGGTGGTCACATTGTTGATCCGGCCCATGGTCGTCGAGATAAAACGCTCGTAGTGACCAAGGTCGAGGTCGGCCTCGTAGCCGTCGTCGGTGACGAAAACCTCGCCGTGTTGAAACGGGCTCATGGTGCCGGGGTCCACGTTTATGTAGGGGTCCATCTTGAGCATGGTGACTTTCAGGCCCGAGCTTTCGAGCAGGGCGCCGATCGACGCCGAGGCAAGCCCCTTGCCCAGGCCCGATATCACGCCGCCGGTTACGAAGATGAACTTGGTGGGTCTCTTGTTGCTCATGCTGTTGTTCCTGCTTCTCCGCTTTGCAGCGCTTGCCGTGCTCTCTTGAGATCCGCGGGGGTGTCTACTTCGAGTGGCGCGCCACCGGCCATCACCACTACCGCTATGTCCATGCCGTGTTCGAGTGCCCGGAGTTGTTCGAGTTTTTCGCTGCGCTCAAGCGCCGTCGGTTCGAGTTGGCTGAAGCGCAGCAGCGCCTCGCGCCGGTATGCGTACAGGCCCACGTGGTGCAGCGCCGTGGCCTGGCTGCCATCCGCCGTGCTGCCAGCCGCCGTGCTGCCAGCCGCCGCGTCGCGCGAAAAGGGGATCGCGGCCCGCGAAAAATACAGCGCCCGTCCGTCGGCGCGACATACGAGCTTGACGACCGAGGGGTCGGCCATCTCGCGGGGGTCGTCAATCGGGACGGCTATCGTAGCCAGCTCGCAGCCGGGGTCGTTGCGCAGACGTTCGACCAGCGAGTCCACCATGGCGGGGTCGAGCAGCGGCAGGTCGCCCTGCACGTTGACTATGATGTCGTGGTCGAGCGCACGGGCCACCTCGGCCACGCGGTCGCTACCGCTGCAGTGTCCCGGGTCGGTCATCACCACCTCGGCCCCGACCGCGCGCGCGGCAGCGGCTATGCGCTCGTCGTCGGTGGCCACTATCACTTGTTCCACGGTGGCGGCCCGGCAGGCACGCTGGTACACGCGGGCCACCATGGGCAGGCCGTCGAGCTCGGCCAGGGCCTTGGCCGGCAACCGTTCGGAGGCGTAGCGCGCCGGTATCACTGCTACGGCTCGAAACTTGGCTGCGGACATAAAAAAACCGTGACGAGGAAAGCGCTCTTGAGGCTGCGCTCCCTGTCACGGGGTGACTTTATACTCGGCGCTCATGGGCAAGTCCAAGCGCGGGTGGTTCGTGGAGGGCCCCCGGCGGCACGGGGGGTGTCGAAGCTTTGACGCTCGGGCGTAGATTGTACGGTTGCCGGGTAGGGTCGGGTGGGCGTTTGTGTCCGCGGGGCCAGCTTTTACGGGCCTCAGCTCTACTCGCGCAACTGGCCTCGGCTGGCACCAATCGTGCTGATTGCAGGGCAGAGGACCCCGGCATGGAAGCGCAGAACACGGCATACCACGACACAGCAGACCACAAAGACCCCTCGCTGGCCGCGCGCACCCCGGTGCTGCCGGTGGCCGCCGAGCCCGCCGAACATCTGCTCTCCGAGCTGAGTCACAGCCTGGGCAACATAATTCATCGTATGTACTACTGGACCGGTGTTCTTGAAGACGCCGTTCTCGAGGATGCCACTTCGGAGGATGCAGCGCCGGAGGATGCAGCGCCGGAGGATGACGCCGTGCTCGAGATCAAGTCGTCGCTCGCGAGCCTGCACGAGATCATCGGCCGCACCATGGAGCTGGTTTGCCCGGTAGCGGCCCACCCGGTAACGGCAAGCGCGGCTGACCTCGAGCTGAGCATCGGGCGGCGTTTTGACTGCGTGCCGCCTCGCCCCGACGCCGATCCCAGCTCTGCCGATTCCCTGTCGGGGCTTGCTACGCCGGTGACGGTGGATCCGCAGCTGCTCGGCCGCGTACTGGGGCTCATAGGCGAGCTGGCCTGCCCGGGCTCCGAAGTAAGCAACCACCCGGCGCGGCTGGCCACGAAGCTGGACCGCCAGGCCGCGCAGCTGTACTTTCAGCTCGAGCTGCCAGCCTCGGCTGAGGCCGCGCGCGGACCGCGCATGGAGCTGGTGGTCGCACTGTGCAGCAGGTTCATGGCCGCCTTCGGCGCCAGCGTCGAGATAGCCGTCATCCCTGCCGGGGTGAACAGAACCCTGGCGGTCAGCCTCTGTTTCGGGCTCCTGGCGCCGCGGCCGTCCTGTTGAAGCGATCACCACAACTTGCACAGTATCTCTACCTTGCTGGCAAGCTTGCCGCGCTGCGGCTACAATGAGCGAAGGTTGAGGGGCGAGCCACCCACGTAAAGGGTGAAAACCGCTTAGTTTTTTTGCTGAGAAAATATTGACACTGTGGCCTAGGTGGGTGTACAAGCGGTTCTCAGGATAGTGTTTTATGGTCTGGATGGGCGAGGCTGCCTTTAGGGGGTCGCCGGTTCAGGCGTAGCGATAATTAAGGATTCCAGGAGCATAGAGAACGATGAAATTTGAAGTGGTGACGAGTGTGGTGGTAAAGCGGCTCCTGGTTTGTGCATTGGGCCTGGGACTGGTGGTGGCGCTTGCGCCCATGTCGGTTACGGCCGGCTCGGTGTTCGGCACCGTGCAGGTCAACGGCCCGGTGTGGTCTAGCACGGGCGCGGCAGACTGGTCCGAAGTATCGGCCACCCGTCCGCTGGTGGCTGGCGACAAGTATCGCACCGGTGACGAGGGCTACCTGCTGGCCGATCTCGGCGAACAGGGCGTGGTGGGCATGTACGGCAACACCGAGATCACCGCGGGAGCGGCTGGAGCCGGCGCGCTGATAGATGTTCTCAAGGGCAAAGTGGCGTTTCATCTTGCGCCCGAGTCGGCGTTGCAGCTCAAGGCTGCCAACGCGGCTATCAACGTGGACTCGGCGGGCCTCGACAAGGCGGCCGACGGTTACGTTGAGGTCAACAAGGCCGGCAGTGCGGTGCTCGCGGTAGAAGAGGGCACGATCAACGTGCGCGTGGCGGGTGTAGATCGCACCTTGACCCAGGGACAGCAGATACAGCTGAGCGGCGATAAGCCCATGCGATTGGCTGGTTCTGACTCCGAAGACGCAGCGGCAGCAGCCGTGGTGGGTGGAGCAGCCGGTGGTGGAGCCGCTACAATAGGCGGCGTGGCTATCGGTACCGCGGCTTCGATAGCGGCGGTCGCAGCGGCGGTTGCCGTCGTGGTTGAGACCGACGACGACGCCAGCCCTGGCAGCTGATCTGATTCTGAATAGCGGGTGGGGCGTACGAGCCCCGGTAGAAAACTTAAAGCGCCGAGCGGGACGATGAATCTCCTCGGCGCTTTTTTTTTGCTGTATGCGCCGTCCGCGTGCTAGTGTGCGCGCGATGAGTAGTGCGGGAGCCAGTGGAAGCAGGATAGTGAAGGGTAGTAGCGCCAGGGGCATGGCCGGCGTGTCAGCGTTGGTGACGGCGCTGTTGCTGACAAGC
>CAUZFM010000027.1:0-29530 GCA_963579235.1 uncultured Binatia bacterium (SeqCode) | reverse complement strand
CAAAATTGTCGGGACCAAGCTCCTCGTACAGCGCCTGCCAGACCGGCAGATCCTCCCGGCATCCTCACCAGGAGGCGTGAGCGATGAGCAGCACCTTTTTGCCACGGTGATCTGACAGCCTGTGCATACGTCCCGATAGATCGGGCAGTTCGAAGTCCGGCGCCTGCGCACCGGCCAGCGAGAGGGCCCGTTCTTCTATGCCCGTGCCAAGCAGCCCAACGCCCTCTTCTTGGTCGATGGCCAGCGGGCGCCCGAGCAGCTCGGCCAGTGTCTCAAGAACCAGGGACGACGTACCGGCGCTCGATTCACCGCGAGAGATCGCCAAACAGACGTCGCCACGGCATAGGCCCTGCTCCTTGAGCGACCAGCCGAGCGCACGTTCTATGTCGGCCGGTTTCAACAACACGCGATCGCCGTCGCGCTCAAGATCCAGCTCCGTGGCCCCGAGGGGAGTTCGTCCCCCGTCGCTTAACTTCTCGTCGTCGATCAGGATAAATTTGTTCATCGTGGCCTCCGTTGCCTAGCTACTCTTTCTCATCGCCCCGTTCATACAACCTGGTGCCGATCAGTCCAGCCTCTTAACGAAATGGAGGCTGCTGTTCTCCATGCCCTCTCGCCGGTAGAAGCGATGGGCGTCCTCGCGTTGCACACCGGAATCCAATTGCACACTGCTGCATCCTTGCGCCAGGGCTTGGCCGACAAGCCAGTCGAGCAAGGCACTCCCGTACCCCATGGAACGCTGGCCGGCGAGAGTAACAAGGTCATCAACGTATACGTGCCGTCCTTCGGAAAGCTTCTCCATCACGCGATACCCGGCAACCGCCACCACCCGGCCGTCCACTTCAACGCAGGCTATACGGTAGCCGGCCGTCTCCTGTTCCCTGACCCGTGACACGAACGATTCCGCGTCCAGGTGCGGCCTCAGTTCGGCCACGACCGAAAAACAGCGGCCGATCTCCTCGTCTGTCCCGGCAATACTGATTTCCATGCGAAACCCGCAACTCTTCGAAACACAACTCGCCTATATTTTCCGGCGCAGGGCGCCGAGGGTCAGCGTGGGCTCGAGCTCTTCGAAGTCACCCGAGGCCACCGCACGGCGGTAGACCTCTATGGGAGCCTGCCCACCCTCGTCGGGGTCGGGAAAGAGGTCGTGGATGGCCAGTATGCCGCCGGGCAGCAGCCGGTCGGACCAGGCCTCGTAGTCACCGTGGGCGGCCCTGAAGGTGTGGCCACCGTCGATAAAAAGCATGCCCAGGGGCGCGGTCCACAGCGGCGCGGCGACCTCGGTGGTGGTCACCAACAGTACAGTGTTGTCCTCCAGCCCGGCTATCCTCAGGTTGCGCCGGAGCTCACCCACCGAATCCATGGCGTGCACCTTCTCGTCCCACAGTTCTTCGTCGTGCCAGGGCTGACCCTGCTGATTCTCTTCGGAGCCGCGGTGATGGTCGAGGCAGACAAGCCGCCCGCCCACCTCGCGCACGCCGCAGCCCAGAAAAATAGACGACTTGCCGCAGTAGCTGCCCACCTCGAGCACCGGGCCCAGCCGGGCTCCCTCGCGGGCAAGCTCGTACAGGCGCAGACCCTCTTCTTCGGCCATGAAGCCCTTCGCCTTGCGCGCGACCTCGCGCGCGAAGGGATCCATCTCACGGGTTCCCAGGGACTCTACTTTTTCGCCGGCCATCGCACCCACACCATCCGAGCATCCAAGCGGGATGGCAGCCCAAAAGCAACGGCTGCGGCTTTGCCCGCGAGCCGGAACAACACCCTGCCTTGGTTCATCGGCGCGGGCCTGTTAATGGGGCGGGATGAAAGTCGTTTTATGCAAGGAACACGGGCCGCCGGAAAAGCTGGTCCTGGAAGAAACCGAATCAAGGCCCCTGGCCGATGGGGAACTGCGCGTGGCCATACACGCCGCGGGCGTTAACTTTCCCGACACGCTGATCATACAGAACCTCTACCAGTTCAAACCCGAGCTGCCCTTCACGCCCGGCGGTGAATTCACCGGGGTGGTGACCGAGGTGGCCGACGACGTTACGAGCCACTCGGTCGGCGACCGAGTGGTCTGCATGCAGCTGACGGGCGGATTTGCCGACGAGGCCGTCCTGCCCGCCGCTTCGTGCATGCCCGTGCCCGAGGGCCTGGACATGGTAACCGCCGCCGGCGTGACCATGACCTACGGCACCTCGCTGTACGCACTGAAGAACCGTGCCAAGCTGCAGCCCGGTGAAACACTGCTGGTGCTCGGAGCCGCGGGCGGCGTGGGCATCGCCGCCGTGGAGCTGGGCAAGCTCTTGGGCGCGCGCGTGATAGCCGCCGCGGGCAGCGATGAGAAGCTGGCGTTCTGCCGTGAGCGCGGCGCCGACGAAGTCATCAACTACGACAGCGAAGACCTCAAACAGCGCACGAAAGAACTCACCGATGGCAAGGGAGCCGACGTAATCTACGACGCCGTGGGCGGCGACTACTTCGACAAGGCCATACGGGCGATCAACTGGGAAGGCCGCATGCTCATCATTGGTTTTGCCAGCGGCCGTATACCCGAACTGCCCGTGAACCTGGCCCTGCTCAAGGGCTGCCAGGTGGTAGGCGTGTTCTGGGGGTCGTTCACCATGCGCGAACCCGAGGCCAATGCGGCCAACATGGCACAACTGGGCGAGTGGTACTCGTCGGGTGCGCTCAATCCCCACGTCTGCGAACAGGTGCCGCTGGAGCGTGCCGGCGAAGCGCTGCGCATGATCCTCGACCGCAAGGCCCGCGGCAAGGTGGTGCTTGTGACCGACAACATCCAGGCTGCCTGAGGGCGCGGACAGGGTGGGCAACACCAAGCCTGACAGCACCAAGCCCGATGCAGAAGTAGTGCGCGTGCTCATGGTCTGCATGGGCAATATCTGTCGTTCACCCACTGCCGAGGCGCTGCTACGCGCCCGCGTTGAGCTAGAAGGATTGTCGAGGCTGGTCGACATAGAATCGGCCGGCACCGGGGCCTGGCACGAGGGCCAAGGCGCCGACACGCGCGCAGCCCAGACGGCCGCCAGCCGCGGCGTGGACCTGTCGGAACACAGTGCCCGCCGCGTGAGCGACGATGACTTCGACACTTTCGACTTCGTGGTGGCCATGGACAGCCACAACATGGACCTGCTCAACTCGGCCTGCCCCGTGCACCTGCGCGACCGCTTGTCGCTGCTACTCGAGTACGCGCCGCAACTGGGTCTGAGCGAAGTACCCGACCCCTACTACGGCAGCGGCGACGGTTTCGCGCGAGTGTTCGACCTCATCGACGCGGGTACTGCCGGCCTGCTCGAGGCCATCAAAAAACGTATAAAATAGGGTCGCGATGGGCTGGAAACAGCGTTGTCGGCAGGCTAGAAGGTACCCCCTTGCTCAAGAACAACAGGATACTGATTACCGGCCCTGCCAGCCAGGCCACTTTTCCGATTGCCCGCGAGCTCGCCAGCAACAACACGGTATACGGCCTCGCCCGTTGGTCTAACCCCGATGACCGCAAAAAGGTGGAAGCGGTCGGCATTGAAACCCTTGCGGCTGATCTCGCCGATGACGCGCTCGACCACCTTCCCGACGGGCTCGACTACGTGCTCAACTTTGCCAACGTCAAGACCGGCAGCTTTGACTACGACCTGCGCGCCAACGTGGAGGGCGTGGGCCGCCTGATGAGTCGCTGCCGCGATGCGCGAGCGTTTCTCTACTGCTCGTCCACGGCCGTGTACGAAGCCAACGGCCGCCACGCCTTCAGCGAGAGCGACCCCCTGGGCGATAATCACCGCGCCTTGTTTGCCACCTACAGCATCGGCAAGATTGCCGCCGAGTCGATGGTGAGGTTCTGCGCGCGCGAGTTCGAGCTGCCCTCGATAATCTGCCGACTCAACGTGCCCTACGGTGACAACGGCGGCTGGCCTGGCTTCCATCTCGAGATGATGGCTGCGGGCATGGAGATCCCCCTGCACAGCAGCGACGGCCCCTGCCTGTACAGCCCCATACACGAAGACGACTACACGGCCACCATTCCCGCGCTGCTCGGAGCCGCCAGCGTGCCCGCCACCACCGTCAACTGGTGCGGCGATGAAACCGTGGGCATCGAGGACTGGTGCAATTACATGGGCGAGCTCACCGGCCTGGAGGCGAGGTTCGCGCGCAGCGACGCCACACTGGAAAGCGTGGTCACCGACCCCGCCCGGCTCAACGAGATAACCGGACCGCGCTCAACCGTGGGCTGGAAAGACGGTATCAAGCGTATGGTTGCGGCGCTTCACCCCGAATTACTGGCTTGACGTGCCCCCGGCTGCTGGGTTATTTTACCCGGGTACGACAGCCACGGCGCGCCCATCTGCGCCAACCCTGCGAGGCCAGCAATATGAGCACACCCAAGCGTCGATCCGCTGTTCTTTTGATACAGTACGCTGCCCTCAGCGCCGTGATGACCCTGGCGCTGCTGCTGTCTTCGGTTGCCCTGCCCACGCGGGCCGGGGCCGAGGCCAAGCCGGGCGACGTCATCACCCGTCATAACGCCGAGAAGGTAAAGGGCATGGTGGCCGAGGGCGTTTACTGGGCTGTGCAGAACGGTATGGAACTCGACATCGTCCCCTACGAGCACATTCCCCTGCCGAGCGCCTACAAAGCGGCCACTGAAAAGTACTCAGGACAGACCAGCATCGGCGATCACGGAGAATTGGTCAACTGGGTGGCTGGCAGGCCCTTTCCTGATGTTGACCCCAATGATCCCACAGCCCCCAACAAGATCATGTACAACTTTCATCGTACCCACTACTTCAGCGATGACATCAATCTTCATCTTGTCGACGCCGACACCGGCTCGCTCTACGTCGATTCCAAGGGCCGACGACACTACAACGTCGAAAGACACTTCGTTGCCGAGTATATCAGGCTGATGCGTTTTGACGGACGCCTTCACCACGAACCGACACCATCGTACAGCCCGCAGGACAATCCAGACAAGGCCTTTCAGAAAGCCGGCCTGTACCCGCTTATAGAACCGTTCGACCTCAAGGGAGTAGGTGGTGTCACGGTCCGTTACCAGGATCTCATCCACCACGACGACACCTGGCTGTATATACCTTCGCTGAGGAGAGTCCGTCGCATGTCTACGGCCCAGCGCAGCGATGCTCTGTTCGGACAGGATATCGACGTGGACAGTCACGGCGGCTACGCCGGCCAGATCCCCTGGTTCAAGTGGAAACTCCTCGGGGAAAAGCCCATGTACGCCTCGCTGCACGGCGTACGCCTGCCCCCGGAGCCCTGCAAGGACGACGGCGGCATGACCTTCTGCGAAAACTGGGAGCTGCGCCCCAACGTGTACGTCATCGAGGGCATACCCATGGCCCCCTCGTACGCTTATTCCAAGCGCGTGATCTTCGTGGACAAGGAGACCTACTTTATCGTCTACTCTGATCTCTACGACCAGGGCGGCGAATTGTGGAAGGTCGTCATGCAGAGCATACGCACGTCCAAGCGGCCCAACCCCATGGTAGACTACGAATACGACGAACCGCGCATGTTTATCTACGCCTTCTCCGTCATAGACATGCAGATGATGCACGGCACGCGCGCCGCCATACCCGGCATGGCTTTTCCCGAGGAACCCGGCTGGTACATTGACATTGGTTCTGACCACGAAAACTCGCCATCAGAAAATTGGTTCACGATCCCGGGGCTGATCGCCGCCGGCCGCTGACGAGTTCGAAGGCCAGCGCTATTGTGGGCTGGCCTGCTGTTCGCTAGCCTTAGGGGATGTTCGATCCCTGGCTCAGCCTGAGCGGCTTTGTCGTCGGCGTGCTCATAGGCATGACCGGCGTTGGCGGTGGCGCGCTAATGACGCCGTTGCTGATCATGGTGTTCGGCGTGCGGCCGCTGCACGCGGTGGGTACCGACCTTGTCTATGCCACCATTACCAAGCTCTTCGGATCCTGGCAGTACATCAAGCGCGGGCAGGTTAATTTCCCCTACGTCAGGTGGCTGGCGCTGGGGTCGGTGCCCTCGGCGTTGTTCGCCGTCTTCGTGCTCACCCCGTGGTTCGAGCGTAGTGGCGTTGACGTGGACGCGTTCACCACCCGTGCCCTGGGCGTCATGCTGGTCGTGATCGGAGTGGTGTCGGCTCTCGAGCGACGCTTCTTTGCCGGCCGGCTGCGCGACTCTGAATTCATTCGCAGCGAGCTGGTGCAGACCAGGATCAAGGAAGTCATACTCGTGGCCGGTGGCGTGCTCATAGGCCTTGGCGTTGGCCTGACCTCGGTCGGCTCGGGCTCGCTGCTCATGGCCATACTGCTGCTGGTGTCTGAGCTGAGGGTGCTGGTACTGATCGGCACCGACCTCGTACACGCCACCCTTCTCATGGGAACAGCCGGGCTGGCGCACTTCAGTCGCGGCAACGTGGACCTCGCCATGGTTGCCACGCTGCTCCTGGGTTCCATACCGGGAACGTGGCTCGGAAGCAGACTGGCACAGGTGGTACCGACGAGCCCGTTGCGCTACGCGCTGGCCGCGCTGTTGACGGCGACCGGGGTCAAGCTGTTTATCGGCTGAGGCCTGAGCGACGGTGCCGAGGGGACGTCTCCATCCCCCCGCCGCCGCGCATCAAGCAAAGATCAGAAGTCGTAGATAAACGTCAGCGACGCCGAGTCGAGCGAAGCGTCCTTACTGCCGTCGGGCAAACCCCACACCTTGTCAAAAGTGAGACGGGCCTTGAGCAGATCAGAAGCCCGGCACTGGACGCCAATGGTGGCGGTAAAATCCTGCCCGTCTTCGCCGCTGTTGTCTTTCTCCCAGAACAGCAGCCCACCACCCAACACGAGATCCAGCGGTCCCTCGTTACGCGACTTGAACAGTATGCTCATGGGATAGGTGAGTACGCCCGCGACGTGTACGCCCGTGACGTCGTCTTTTCCGCTGGCAAACTCGGCGTCGAGGACATGTAGCCAGCCGATTTCAGCGGCCAGGTAGTCGCTTATCTCACGGCCGGCGTGAACGCTGTAGCCCCAGGCTCCGTGGTCGTTGAGATCGGTAAACTGGCCACCGGCCCTCACGTACCAACCGTTGGCCTCCGCTTCGACCTCGCCGTCGTCGTCCCCGGCCAGCGCCGGTACCGGCATGGCCAGCATGCTCACGGCGAATACAGTAACTGCCAATCGGGAAATAAACTTCATCTCTGCCCCCTCGGTCCAAGGTGATTAGTTCCGGGCGATTAGTCCCGGGTAAACGTTGATTGAAAAGCCTTGTACGGCAAGGCTCTTGTTTAGCCCAGCCCAGCCTCCTTGTCCACGCCCACAAAGGGCGAGGCGTCCCCCTTTAGAAATCAGCAGCCAGGGATGCTATAAAGGGGTGATGCCAATTGAATTCAGAATGATATCCAAGGTTCCGATGACGCTCGCGGGCATAGCCGTGGTGGCCTTCCTCGCCGCTATGGCAGGTTGCCAGGACGGTGCCACTCCTCCGGCCGGCGAAGGGCTGCAAACCCCCGCCGCAGCTGTCGATTCTGCCAGCCAGTTCGCCGTAACCTTTGCAATACGCAACGCCATTGCCAGCGTCGCTGCGCTGCAGTTCGACGTCAACTACAGCGGCGGAGAGTTCTCGGGCGCGGGTGGCGACGTAGAGTGTAGCAGCCCGTTTTCCGGTGCCATCGCCACCTTCAACAACAAGGGTGGCGGACTGCTTTCGGGGGCAGTCATAGATATATCGGGCTTTGCCGCCCCGGCCGACATCGCCACCTGCGTGGTCACTGCCGAGACCAAGCCCAGTCCCGACGACTTCACCGTCACCCCCGTAGACTCGAGCGACGCCTCGTCGCAGCCGCTTGTTCCGGCGCCCGACATGGCGGCTACCGCCATCCACCCGGTAACTACGACCGGCGGCTGACGCCCAGTTGCCTGGCGGCCTCTGCTCGGTGGTATTCGTACCGACCGGACTCGCCCTGCCGGGCCCATGAGTGGGAGACTACTGGCCGCAGGCGCCGGCAGCGCCGCAGCCCTTGCCCGCTGCGGAGTCTTCGCCCTTGCCACAGCCTCCTTCCGCGAAAGCAGCCCCCGCCTTGGCCTGGCTGGTGGCGCGGCGGGCCTTACAGCCGCAGCCACCCACCACTGCGTGCGAGCCCTGGTCGGCCTGGGCCTGCATGACCGCCCTGGCCTCGGCCTGCTCGACGGCCCCGGCCTCGAGCGACACCTCCTGCTTGAGCGACAGCACCCAGGCTGCAAGATCGCGCAGCTCCGTGGGCGTCGCTACCTCGCCGTAAGCCGGCATTGCCGTACCATCCAGCCCCGTGGCCAGGGTCAGGTAGACATCGTCGACCGACTGTCCGCGCTTGAACGGGCGCGTGGCAAAATCAGGGGGAGGCAACGCTCTGCCCCGCCAGTCCTCGAGCGCGGCGGCCGATGGACCGTCGCCGCGGCCGCGCTCGCCGTGGCAACTCGCGCACTCCAGCTTCACGTACAAGGTCTTGCCTTCTTCGGCCCGCCCCTCAGCCAAGGGAAGCGTCAGCGCGGCAGCCGCATCGCCTTGCTGCGCGTCGGCCAGCACGAGCACCTGCTCCACCAGGGCCCAGCGTTCGATTTCGGCGAGGTCGGCAAAGGGCACCATGGCCGTGCCCCGCAAGCCCCCGCTCAGGGTGTAAAAAAGATCATCACGCGTGGGCAGCAAACCGCTTGGCGTCGACCTGAACTTGAACAGCCCGGCGGTAAAATCTCGCGGTGGAGGTTGCAGGGCAGTCGCCCGCGGGCCGTCTCCCCTGCCCTGTTTACCGTGACAGTTGGCGCAATAAACACCGAACAGCTCAGCCCCCAGGCGGCGCAACGACTCGTCGGGCACGGGCGCCGCAGACTCAGCCGCGCGCACAACCACGCCACCGGACAACCAGTGCCTGAGCAGGAACCACTGCTTCTCGCGCTCCACGCGGTATCCGTCGGGCACCGAGGAAGCTGCCGCTGTCGCACCCACCCCCGCCGTCCACGAAAAAGCGAGCAGGGCCACCAGGCACAACGCTGCTGATTTTATCAAGCGAGATCTCATTGCCTGCTGTCTGCAGGTGGCGTAGCCCCCGCAACGGCCAGGGTTATTTCTATCATGCGCCGGCCGCCCTTTCTGCCACCGAGCGTAGAGAGCAGGTCAAGTGCTGCCAGCTGCCAGCCATATTTCTGCTTGAGCAACGCCCAACCCCTGGCCTCGACTTCCACGTCAACGGCGTCGTTGCCGTCCAACAGCCGTGCCTTACCGTCCAGCCACTGTCCCGTGATTCGCCCCAGGACGGCGCAAGCCGCCACTCTCACCCGCCGGTCACGGCCCAGGCGCTTCACCTTCCAGGCGTCGCCGGCCGTAAACACGTAGTAACAGCCATCCTCACCGGCAAACCACACCGGGGTGGCCACCTGGCTGCCGTCGCGACGAAAGGTCACCAGGCTCAGGTATTGCTCGCCGGCCAGCGCGTCGCCGACCAGGTCTTCGTCATTTAACGCTCGCGTGTCCACTAAACCATCCTCGCACGCGTATATTCGGCATGCCGACACATGTATACAGCAGTCCGCGTGGTGTAACCACGAGCCTGCCGCCTATGACCCCGCCAGGACAACAAGCAGCACCCCCTGAACGCGGGATTTTTGGCACCCTGGTAGCGGCCGACGCGCTGGCCTTTGCCGGTACCTGGCTGATGCCCCTGCTGCTGGGAGCGCTCATCGACGGCCTGGGACTGGACCCCGCGCAGGCCGGCGCCGTGGGTTCGGCCGAGCTCCTGTCCATGGCGGCAACGGCGCTTCTGATCGCCCCGCGCGTGGCCCTGATCTCACGGCAAGCATTGGCGATAACGGGCGCGGTAATTGTTCTAACGGGCAATACCGCGTCGGCCCTGGTCGACTCCTGGCAACTGTTGGTGGTCGCCCGCGCCGTAGCAGGCCTGGGTTCGGGGCTGCTGGTGGCAGCCTGCAACTCGACCATAGCCGCGCTGCCAGACCCCGACCGCGTGTTTGCCCGCCTGATGATAGCCGTGGGCCTCATCGGTGCCTGCCTGCTGGCGCTCGTGCCCTGGCTGCTGGTGCCCTGGGGCCACAAGGCCGGCTTCGCCGCGATGGCACTGCTGTCAGTGGCCGCGACCGGTTTTCTTATCCGGCGTCCCCTCAGAGCCCGGACCTCGACTGCAGACGGCAACGCGCCCGCCGCCGGCCACGCCGCGGTCGCGCTGGCCCTGCTCGCGGGCATAGTACTCGGAGCGGGGGCAGAACAGTCCTTGTGGGCTTTTTCCGAGCGACTTGGCCTGGCCGCTGGCGTGCAGCCACAGTGGATCGGGGCCGTACTGTCGCTGGCTACCCTGGCCGGGCTTGCCGGGGCAGCCCTGGCTGCGGGCATCGGCACGCGTTACGGCCGCGTGCCCACGCTGGTGGTGGGATTGGCGGCCGTGGCAATCATGCGCTGGACGGTTGTCCAGGTGGACAGCCCGGAGGGCTACGCGCTGTCGCAGGCAGCCTGGGGTTTCGCGTTCTTTTTTTCTCTGCCCTACCTCGCCGGCACAGCCGCGGTGCTCGACCGCTGGGGCAGGTGGACAACGGCTGCCGTGGGCGCTTCAACTCTGGGTTACGGCCTGGGCCCACTGCTGGGAGGCAAGGTAGCGGCCGTCGGTGGCCTGCCCGCCCTCGGCCCGGCGGTGGGCATGCTGAGCGTGGCTGCACTGGTGCTGGTTGTTCCCGCCGCACGCAGGGCGGCCCAGATTGAAAACACGCCGGCCAGGGAGGGCACCCTCGCTGACGGCGCGCACTTCAGGGAGTGACGGGGATAGAACTGACGTTCAAGTAGAGCGTCGCGCGTTCCTGGGTACGACCGGGTCCACCGAAGCCAGTCACAAGGTCGATCACGTTGCGACTAGTGGGCGGGACGCAATAGATACTGGACGAGTAAATGTTGGTGGGGTCGCCGTCACCGTTCAGGGTGCTTCCACCTTCGGCGACAATCGGGTTGGTAAAACACTCTCGCACCGCCTGCACGCAGGCACCCGCACCGGGATTGTCATCCAGTGTTCCGAGGAAACCGTCTACCCCGGACTCACAGTTCAGGTGGGTCAGACATTCGCCGGTACACTGCTCACCGGCCGGGCACTCGGTGTCCGAGCTGCAGGCCGTACCGGCCACGCTGCAGGTTGAGTTGCAGCTCTCATCGAGCGCCGTCGCCGGACAGGCCCTGAAAACGTCCAACACTCCTTCGCAATGAAACACGTCGGGCCCAGCCGGGCAGTAGCCGTCCACACCGTCGCCGGCCTTGGGCAGGCACTGGGGTATGCAGCGCCCGGAAGGACACGCGTCCACGCAGGCGCCCAGACCGCAGTCGGCATCGCTGTTGCAAGTGACCCGCTCGAAGGCCGGGTCGCCGCTGCAGTGCGTCGGGTTGGCCGAACAGGAACTACCGGGACAATCGCTGTCCTCGTCGCATGGAAGGCCCTGGTTGGCGCCCGCGGCGCAGGTCGTGAACTCGCCGCCCGCGTTGTTGCCATCGGCGCAGCCGGCGCCCAACTCCGCGCCTGCATCACAGGACGTACGGCACAGATTGGGCTTGGTCTCCATATTGGAAACCCCTGCCGGGCAGGGGCAGTCGAACAACTCATAACCGAGTTCACTGCAGGGCAAGGTGAAGGCCAGCGAGGTTAGGTGGCTGGTGTGGGCGATGTGAACCGAATCCACCCTTCCACCCAGGTACTTACCCGGATGCGGCGGACAGTCACCGGACATTGAACCGTACAAGGGGTCCACGTACTCGACGCGACACGCGCGGCCCGACACGGCCCCCGGTAAAGCCTGCACGTCGGCTATGCAGACCAGCCCCAGCTCGCAGGCACCGCCTGGACAATCGGGGGTAACAGAGCCGCAGAGTTCGCCTTCGATCGAACAGTCCTCGTCAAAACGGCATTCATCGCCACTGGTCTCGCAACGGCCCTGGCAGACAAGGAAGGCCTTGTCTCCGCCTTCGCAGTAGCCGCCGCACACCGGGCAGGGGCGGTGTGAGCGCTCGCCGATGTAGGGCCTGTTGGACGATTCATAAGCCGTGGAATGTTCGCCCGTAATGATGTTCAAGGTACCGGTCACGTCCTCGACGTGGTTCTGCACGTTGCAGGCAGTAGTGCTCGAGGACGCCACGGCGAAAGGCCCCCCGTTGGGCGAAACGATACAGTGAGGCGAGCTGTCGCAGCGGCCCCGACACTGCTCGCCGGCGGCGCAGTCGGCCTGCGAATCGCAATCGCTGCCGGCATCGACACCGGCAGCCGTGTAACAGCGTGATTGGCAATCAGTGCTCAGGGCACAGTTGGCACCCGCGTTAACGCTCCAGGCGTCGCATATCGCGCAGTCGCCGTCTTCGTCTTCACCGTTGCCGTCGCCGCGATCGTCACAGCGTGACGCGCTCGAAGGTTCCCAGGAGCAACGCGGAGCCTGCTTGCCGACCAGGTCACACACCGAATCGACACTGGTGCCGGTGCAGGTAGCGCCGGTGAACTCACTGCAATCACAGTTGAGCAGGTCAACCAGGAAACCACCGCCCTCGCCCAACCTCTGGTCATGGGTACTGCCGGTCCAGCCCGCGTCAGTCTCGGAACCCGGGGTGAGGCTCCACCACCTGGCCCTGGGAACGTCCCCGCAGGTGCACTCGAACAGGTCTCCGGGTGGCAAGCACTGGCCCGGACAGGCCGAGTCGTCGATGCCGTCGCACTCTTCGCCAAGCAACAGGTGATTGCCTGGAAGCTGGTTGACCGAATTATCGCCGCAGACGGCCTCGCGTGGGTAGGCAGCTTCGATCAACGACCGGGCGGCATAAGTACGGTCGGCCGGAAGGTTGACCGCGTCAGATATCTCGCGGGAAGCCGCCAACAGGCAGGCCGTTGCCTCCCCCACGCTAGTGACCCCACCCACGCCGAGGCCGCATATGTCGAGCTCGGTTACGCCGGCGTCGCTGCACTTAGCCGCGATACCCGAGCCGAACTTTGCCTCTGCCTTGGCTATTTTCTCTACGAGTTTTTCATCCGCCGTCGCGCACTCCAGGGGACTGCCACTACTCTTACCCTTGTTGATGGCGTCGCGGCACTTGGCCACGCCTTTTACTACCGTGGCAACCAACTTGACAGCAGACTTAGCAAGGGTGGCCTGGCATGATGCGGCCGCCGAAGACAGCCCACTGGACGACGAACTGCTTCCGTAGATGAGGGCAACATGGCCCTCGGCGATTTCTACCGCGACGCCTCCCACGCAGCCGGACAGGTCATCAGCCGAATCTATCGTCGAATATCCCGCCGCTATGCAGGCAGGCCCCGGGAATCCTATATTGCTGAGCTCGAAAGGCTTGTTTACCGCGCCGCCGCCACAGGTCTCGTCGAGTCCCGCCGTGGGCGGACAGTCAGGGTCGGCCAGGCAGCCTATGAACGTGGAACTGCTGCACACGCTGCCGCAGCTCTTGGTAGCCGCCGCGCCAACCTTGGCGACGGCCTTGTCTATCTTTGTCTGCTCCTTGACCCCTGGACAGGAGCCAACGTACTTGCCGACGATCTCCTTGTCACGGCACTTGGCCGTGGCCTTGGTCACGGTGGCGGCCAGCTTGCCTGCCGACTTGGCCATCTTGCCCGCACACTTGCCCTCGTTCTTGCTCACCTGGGCCCAAGTCGGCGCAGCTGAAAACATCAGCAGCGCGGCGACAAGAGAGATAAGCTTCCAACAACGATTCACTGGCGGCTCAAAGTCGGGCCGCCATCCCCCGCTCGGAGAAGCCAACCCGCATCACCAGAAGATTAGAAAACAATTACTACTCTTGTCAATGGCTACGGCGTGACAATGACACAGCACCAGCCGTTTACCCCCCCGATTGGGTGGTAGTTAAAGACTAAATATTCAAACCGGTTGGTATGGAGCCGTCCATGTATACCAATTCCTCATCGCGTCGGCTTATGCGCCAACCGGCCTCCACGCGTACGAGATCGTCGTCGTAGATCGCCCCCACTGTAAAAAACGAAACGCCCCCCTTGCCGTCGTCCATACCCATGGGATTGATGACATAGGTGCGGGCCGACGCGCTGTCACCATCCAGGGTGACACTGCTGTTGCCGATAAAATGCATCATGGTCTTGAACGGGGCCAGGGCTTTTGCCAGCCAGGCCCGCACCTCGAGGTAGTCACCCGCTGTGCCTCCCGACGCGCTGTAGTCAACCCTGGCGTCGGTCACGAAGCAGGTGTCGAGCAGGTCCCAGTTCTGCGTGTCTATCGCAGTGCAGTAGCGCACCAGCAGGTCCTGTATCTCGATTCGATCAGAAATTTCTTTATCGTTCATGTCCTTTTCCTTCAGCGCCTACTGGCCACGATAACGTCGTCGGCAAACAAGCGCAGCGCGTCTATCTTTGCCTGCAGGGGCTCGGTGTCGATCCCCCGCTCGTAGCTATTACGAAAACCCACGATGCAGTCGGTAACACCCGCGTCCTGCAATCGCCTGGCGCCGTCGACGCTGTAAGCATCGAGCGATATGACGTGCACCTCGAAGGGCTGTTGCTCGCGGCCGTATTCTTTTCGTAACTCGTGGAGCCTCGCTATCATTGTTTCCAGTTCTGCGGGGTCACCCCCGGCATGCATCCAGCCGTCGCCGAGGCGAGCGGCCCGCTTGAGCGCCGCCTCGGAGTGGCCGCCCACGAGCAGGGGCAGCGGCTTGCTCGGCACCGGGCAGATCTTGATCGACTCGATATCGTAAAACTCACCGTGGTATTCGAAGAACCCTCCCTCGCACAGGCCGTGGATGATCTCCATCATCTCGTTCATGCGACGACCACGACCCGGCCAGGCCTCAGCCATCACGCGATAATCGTCGGGCCATGGGCTGACGCCCACTCCAAGGCTGAAGCGGTTGTCCGACAGCACGGCCACCGAGCTGGCCTGCTTGGCCACCAGCACCGGGTGCCTCACGGGCAGCTTGATGACAAAGGTCTGAAAGCGCAGGCGGCTGGTCACGGCCGCGAGCGCCGGCACCAGGGTGAAAGGTTCGATGAAGGGCTTGTCTTCGAGGAACCCCCGATCACCGTCCGGCGTGTAGGGATACTTTGAATCCGAGACCTCGGGATAGCATATCGAGTCGGGCACGATGAACCCGTCCCAGCCCGAGTCCTCGGCGGCACGGGCCAGCGCCGGGTAGAAAGTAGGATCAATCATGGACTCAGCGTAAGAAAAGCGCATTGATGCTCCCTGCTGCGTGGCTGGGCGAACGCCACACAGTGAGACCGCTTATATACAAGCGGCGCCCGAGACAACAGCGTGTACCCCTTCGATAAGCTCGATAAGTTTCCCGACAAGGCAGCCCTTGTCATGGCTGGTAGCGGCCGGGCCACCAGCTACGCCCAGCTGGATAGCAGCTCCAACCGCTTCGCGCAGCTGTTACGACACCTCGGACTGGGTCACGACGCGGCCATTGCCTTGTTAATGGAAAACCGTTCCGAGTTCTTCACCGTGTGCTGGGGAGCCCAACGCTCGGGGGTTTTCTACACACCGGTGGCCACCCACCTGGCGACCGCTGAGATTGCTTACATCATCAACGACTGCGGTGCGCGGACCTTCGTGACCAGCGCCGAACAGGCCGACAAAACGGCCGACCTGCCCGGACTCTGCCCCGATGTACAGGCCTGGCTTGTCTGCGGTGGTGAGCTGCCGGGATATCGATCGCTGGAAAGCGAGCTTGACGCCATGCCCGACCGCCCTGTGGACGACGAGCTGGAGGGCTGCGAAATGCTCTACTCATCGGGTACCACGGGTTACCCCAAGGGCATACGCAACCCGCTCCCCGATCGCAGCGTGGGTGCAATCTCGCCGATGGCGGCAGCGCTCGCCGCCGCTTACGGCGCCGACGAAAACACGGTGTACCTGTCGCCCGCTCCGCTCTACCACTCGGCGCCGCTGAGGTTCAACATGGCCCTGCAGCGACTGGGCGCCACCTGCGTCGTCATGGAAAAATTCGATGCCAGGAGCGCGGTGCAACTCCTGGGACAACACGGAGTGACCATGAGCCAGTGGGTACCCACTCACTTCAGTCGCATGTTGCAGTTACCGAAAGAGTTGCGAGAGAAGGCCGACCTCTCGAGCCACCGCCTGGCCCTGCACGCCGCCGCCCCCTGCCCGGTGAGTGTAAAGGAGCAGATGATTGAGTGGTGGGGCCCGGTACTGACCGAGTACTACAGCGCCACCGAGGGCAACGGGGCGACCCAGATCAGCAGCGAGGAGTGGCTTGTGCACAAGGGCTCGGTAGGTCGTGAACTGGGCTGCCGCGTCCACGTGGTCGACGACGATGGTGAAGAACTGGTGGCAGGCGAGATCGGCACGGTCTACTTCGAAGGTGGGCGTAGTTTCGAGTACCACAACGCCCCCGACAAGACCGCGGGCTCGCTGGATGCTCGCGGCTGGAGCACGGTGGGAGACATCGGCTATCTCGACGAAGAGGGTTATCTCTACCTCACCGACCGCAAGGCCGACATGATCATATCAGGCGGCGTCAACATCTACCCCCAGGAAACCGAGAACTGCCTTCTGGAGCACCCCTCGGTAGCCGACGCGGCCGTGTTCGGGCTGCCCGACAGCGACTTCGGCGAACAGGTAAAGGCGGTGGTCGAAGCCGTTGACCCGCTGGCGGCCGGCGGACAGCTGGCCGACGAACTCATGGCCTGGTGCCGCGACAAAATATCGCCACTCAAGTGCCCGCGCTCCATCGACTTCGTGGACCGCCTGCCGCGCACAGAGGCGGGCAAGCTGAGAAAGCACCTGCTCAAGGCACGCTACGGCCAGGAGCCTTCAGGCCCGCCCAGCGAGCCCGATCACTCGACGTAGAACTTGCTGGCCCATCGACGCAGGTCGCCTATGGGTCCATCCCCGTCGCAGAGTACCGGCTTTTCGAGGTGCACTTTGTTTTCCCAGATGGGGATGTCCTGGCTGAACTGGCGCTCGATTTCTCCGACAAAGGCCTTGCCCACCCCGCTGGTAATACTTTCGTCGTCGAGCTTGCGCAGCGCACACGACAAGTGCATGTGAACGTACTCGTCGTCCACCGGTGTTCCCGAGGTCATGACCAGGGTTTCAACGACACCCTTGAAGCGCGTACAGCCAAAACCCATCCCGTAGGTATTAATGTCGATCGTGCCGTCGGCCTCACCCTTGGACGTGCCAACCCTCGACTGGCAGATCACGTTGAGAAAATACCCGTCCGACTCCACGACGTCGGTGGTGGCGATGTTCTTTGTACCGTGCACGTAAAGAAAGTGGGCGGCGTCGACAGTGTTCTCTGCCAGCTCCTGGTTACGCGACTTCACCTTCCAGTCGCGGCGGGTCCACTCGGTCCAGGCCGGGTCGCCGTACTCGGGTAGATCGGGGATCTCCCACTCGGGCGGCTTACCCAGGGGGTGGTACCAGGCCAGGATGATACCGTTTTTTTCGCACACCGGCAGAGGCTCCACGGCAGCCTTGGGCGGAATGCGCTTGCAGTAAGGGATGTCCACGCAGTGGCCGTCTTCGGGCGAAAAACTCCAGTGGTGAAAGGGGCAGCGCAGACCCTGCTCGGTCACCTCGCCGCCGTAGCCGATGTGTGCGCCGAGGTGAGGGCAGAATGCGTCAAAAACCCGGGCCGTACCCGCCTTGTCGCGAAACAGTACAAGCTCACGGCCGAAGTAGTGTATCGGCTTCAGCTCGCCAACCCCGATTTCGTCAGAGTACGCAACCTGGTACCAGCTGAAAGGCAGCGGAAACGGAAACTTCCTATTCATTTTTTCTCTAACTCCCACTGGCTCAGGCAATCATGTCGCCTATGTTACGAAGTTTTTCGAGTACGTCGTCGGGCAGCACCGGCGGCGGCTTTCCTACCGCGTGCGAGCCCAGGATGATCTCGCAACTGCGCTCTATAACCGACGCCATGTCGGCCGCCCGCCTGAGGCTGCGCCCGGCGACCAGCAGGCCGTGGTTGACCAGCATGACAGCCCAGCTGTCTTTCATGGCCTCGGCCACCGCGTCGGCGAGTTCAACAGTGCCCGGCATGATGAAAGGCACCCGCGGTATCTCGCCAAAAAACGCGGCCTCGGTAGACACGGGCACGAAGGGCAAGCCGCTGTTGGCCAGCACCGTGGCGTTGGGCGCGTGGCAGTGTATCACCGCCTCGACCTCCGGCTTCACCCGGTAGACCACCACGTGCATGAGGCGCTCGCTTGACGGTGAACGGGTACCCGAAGCCACGGGATCGCCGTCGAGATCGATGCGCACCAGCTGCGAAAGGTCCAGCTTGCCCTTGAAAGACTGGCTGGGGGTAATCCAAAGTTCATCGGCGCCCGCGGTCACCCTCGTGGTCACGTTGCCGCCGGTCGCCGTGATCAGGCCGCCCGCGTAAAGCTCGTCGACCACCTCGCACAGCGCCCTGCCTGCCTCGCTGCCGTCGGCCCCCGGGCCAGCCGTTCCGTTCCCAGGGCTTTGGCCATCTTCTGGGGTCGTCAAAGCGGCCAGAGCCGAAAGGTCGCCGAGGTCGCCGGCTTCCTCGCGCGCGGCCTTGTAAGTGACCGCCAGCAGGGGCTCGAGGTGCTGCAGGGTCATCGCCTTGCCGGCGTCACCGATAAAAGACAGGCGGCCGTCCATGGCCGCCTCCATGGCGTTGAGTTCGCCACCGAACATTCCGTCGAATATCGCCGCGCCCATGCTCAAGCACACGTCGGCTCCTCCCGCGATGGCGCCCAGGCCCGCGCTCGCTCCATTCGCCGTAAGCTGCAGGTAAAAGGTCAGGGACAGGTCATGCAACTCAAACTGCATCGTGACCTGGTTGTTCTCAGCCTCGGCTGCCAACTCTTCGCTCGCAGAGATAGCCCTTCCCCAGGCCTCCAACTGCCTGCTCATGCCCTCGCGTAGATCGACAGCGACGGCGGACAGGTCAGCCGCTTTATCGTCTTCTTCAACCGCGGCGTCTTCAACGGCAGCGTCATCGGCGGCGACGTCATCAACGCCAGGCTTCTCACGCTGGAGATCAGAAACCGCCGGACCAGCCTTCGCGAGCAAGTCCGCTATTTTATCATCGCCCGGTTTGCGACGGTCGGCCGACCAATCAAAGTCGGCCAGGACTTCGGGGTTCAAGCAGTGCCGCGGGACTCCGCCTGCCACCATGAGTTCGAGTTCGTCGGCGATGATGCGGCCCTGGTGCACGGCGATCTCGGCCGTGTTGCCGCCAAGGTGGGGCGTCGCAATGACGTTGTCCATGGCCAGCAGCGGATGGTCGGAAGCCGGCGGCTCCTCGGCAAACACATCGAGCCCCGCGCCGCCAAGCCTCCCGTCGCGCAACGCTTCCACCAGCGCCTCTTCGTCAACTAGCGCCGCCCGCGCCGTGTTGATCAGTATCGCACCCGGCTTCATGGCCGCGAGTCGGTCGGCATTTATCATTCCGCGGGTGTGCTCATTCACCCCCGCGTGCAGGCTCACCACGTCCGAGCGATCCAGCAGCTCGTCGAGGCCCACCAGCTCGGCATCGTGGCGGGCCGCCTCGCGGGCGTCCACAGCCGGGTCGGACACGAGCAGGCGACAGCCGAAACCGCGCAGCCGGCGCGCGACCTCACGCCCTACCGCCCCCAGGCCCACCAGCCCTACAGTCAGGTTCCACAGCTCTGCACCGCGGAACAGGCTGAAGGCCTGCCCCATGCGACCTATGTCGCCCGCCACCGAGCCCGGTTGCCTGAGGAAATCGCCGCCCGCGGCACTGTGACGGGTCAGCGACAACATGAATGACACCGCCAGGTCGGCCACGGCGACAGCGTTGCGTCCCGGCGCGTTGAGCACCGGTACCCCAAAAGCGCGGCAGGCGTCGAGATCGATGTTGACCGGATCGTTACGACAGCTCACTACTACCCTCAGGCCCGGCGTGTCGCGTAGCACCGCGGCATCGACAAGGTCGACCTCGGTTACAAATACATCATGATCGCCAAGCGCGTCTACCAAGGCAGCGCCGGTGAGCAGGCGCATGCTGCTACGAAAATCCGAGTACTCCAGCTCTCCCAACCGCGCCAGGCGGGCAAGTGATACCTCGTCAAACTGGGCGGTGACCAGGAGACTCGGCGTCAACTTTTTTTCGCGCGCCACGCCCGCAGCCTCGCCGGCTTCGAGCATGGCAGTAGTCAGTGCACCCACGGCATCGCCATCGGCGGCCGGTCGTTGCTCGCTACGTCCCTTCCACCTGCCGTAGACCTGCAGCATGGTCGCGACGTCCGCGCTCTCGGCCACCACAGTCGCTGCCAGGGGAGCGGCCTGGGCGGTTTCGGCCAGATCGGCAAACACCCCGACGCCCGCGCCCGCACACAGCGCCGCGCCCATGGCTCCCGACTCGCAAGCGCTGGCCGCGTGCACGGGGAGGTCGGTGACCTGGGCAAGCAGTTCGGGCCAGAGGCTGCTGCGCAACATGCCACCCGCGACCCTCAACAGTTCGGGTTGGTTGTGACTCAGGTCACACACGCGTTCAGCGTTGGCCCGCACACCGCAGGCCATACCCTCTACGAGAGCCCGCGCCACGTCGCGCCTCGGATCATCGCCGGGCACGCCCACCAGGTGACTCAACAGCAGTTCTCCGACAGGCAGACCAGGCGATTTCCAGTCGATGAGGTGGGCGCCCAGGCTCGACAGCAGACCGCGTGCGCCGGTAACAGAAGCAGCCGCCTCGGCAAACAATCGTTCCACGGGCCGCGGCGAATCAGCGAAGAGCAGGAGCGCGGCCCACTCCAGGGACTCGCCTATCGGACCGCCGTTGCTCTCGAGTACCCACAGGCCCGGCACCGCGTGGTGCGAAGTCCACAGCGCACCGTCAGGGTCGGTAACCGGCACGTCCATCACCAACTGCACGGGCAGCGAGCTGCCCGTCACGGCACACAACTCGCCAGCCTCGACGCAGGCGGCGGCCAGCAAGGCAGACTGAGAGTCGGCGGCCCCCACGGCCACCGTGGTGCCCTCGGCCAGCCCCAGCTTTTCGGCGGCCAGTGGACCCAGCTCGCCCAGCTGCGAGCCAGCGTCGAGAGGATCGGGAAAAATATCGCGGGGAAGCCCCAGCCTTGCTATCCAGTCCGCACACCAGCCACGCTGGTTGAGCGAGAACAGTAAAGTTTCGCTCGCCTGTGAGGCCTCGTAACCCGCGTTGCCGGTCATCCAGAAACCCAACCAGTCACTGGCCGACAACACGTGGGCCGTTTTTTCAATCAGCGCAGGCTGCGCTTTCTGCAGCTGCAGCAGGCGCGGTCCGGGTTGTATAGCCGCCGGCCAATGGCCGGTCACCCCCAGTAGCTCTGCGCCGTGTTGCTCCCCCAGCTCCATGGCTTCGAGCGCCGCGCGCGCGTCACGATTCGAGGCCGCCAGCAGTACCTCGCCGCTTGAGTCGACAAGAACCATGGCGTGACGCGTAGCCGTGGCGGCGACCGCCACCACGTCGTCGGGCCCGGCCCCTGCCTCGGCCAGCGCCGCCCGCACCGCCTCGCCCATGCGATCGATCACGAGCCCGGTGTCCAGCTCCACCTGCAAGCCGGCGCCGCCCTGTACCACCACGGGCGGGCAAGGGCGCGACGCCCCGTAAACGCGACCGCTCTCGGGGTCGAACAACAGGCAGCGTACGCCGCCTCCGCCCATGTCCAATCCTGCCAGGTAACGTCCGCCCACGATCAGCTCTCCCGCCCCGTCTCAAAAACAACCGGCAGCGCCGACGGCGCCCGAAAAACCTGTCCGCTCACGAAGACCTCGCCCGCCGAGGGATCCAGCGCGAGTCCGGGAAGACGATCGAGCACGGCGTTGAGCAACACGCGGGTCTCCATTCGGGCCAGGTGTATTCCCAGGCAAGCGTGGGTGCCAAAGGCGAAACCCAGGTGCTGTTTGAACTTGCGCGTCACGTCGAAACGATCGGGATCTTCAAAGCGCGCGGGATCGCGATTGGCTGCCGCCATGTTGACGTGCACCACCGCGCCGGCCGGAATCTCGACACCCTGCACGGTAACGTCGGCCGTGGTCATGCGCATTATACCGGTCAACGGGGGGTCCCAACGCACGCCCTCTTCTATAGCGTGGGGCAACAGGTCACGGTTGGCCCTGAGCAATTCGAGCTGGTCGGGGTTGTTGAGCAGCCCGCACAGCAGGTTGCTCGACGACCGGTAGGTGGTCTCGGCACCGGCCGGAGCGAGCAGCCTGAGGAAGGAATAGATGAGCTCGTCTTCGAGACGCTCGCCTTCCACCTCGGCGCTTGCCAGCACGCTGATGATGTCGTCGCCAGGCTCAGCCCTCCGACCCGGCAGCAGGTCGGCAAATAGATCGCCGAGCGACTGCGACGCCCTCAGTGCGCCATCGTAGTCTATGGTGACGCTGACCAGCTCCACGGCCAAGCGGTGAAATTCGCCGAGACGCTCGGCGGGCACGCCCATCATTCCGGCGATCACCGTTACCGGGAACGGAAACGTCAGCTCGCGCACCAGGTCGGCGCTGCCGCGCTCAGCGAAATCGTCGATCAAGCCGTTGATCGTTTTGGCCACCAGCCCCGTCTCCCAGGATTCCAGGGCGCGGCGACTGAAGGCCTGGCTGAGCAGTTTACGGTGAACCGTGTGTTCGGGCGGGTCCATCTCCAGTATGGTGCGACCGAGTACCGGCCCCATCGTGATGGCGTAACCGCTGGAGGTAAAGTTACGCGAGTCGGCGAGGATATCGTGAACGGCATCGTAGCTCACGGCCGACCAGATCTTGAAACCCTCGGGTGCCTTCTGGCCCCCGGACATGAACTCCTGGTCACCGGTCCATTCACGCGGGTCGACTTCGAGTACCGGCCCCATCCTGCGCAACTCCGCCCAGCGGGCGTAGGGGTCGCGCACCGTGCCGACCCCCTGGGCCTTGTTAAAGCGTTGGAAGGCGTCGGTCCCTGTTTCGTGGTCTGGCATGGTCACTTGCTTCTCCCTGGCTTTGGAGGCCGTTCGGCCCGCGCTGGTCTTGTTCTCAGCGCGAGCCCGGTCCCCATCAACCGCCTGGCGGTCCTCAGTACCTCGTGACGATGGGCTTCTACCTGCGCCGGTTCAAGCGGGTCAAAGTCGCCCGAAGGCATTAGCGCCGGCATTGCTACGAACAAGAACAGCGTGGCACCGGCGACACTGGCCACCATGTGAGCCGGCTCCACGTCGATGCGCGACAACAACGGGTCGCCCGAATTCTCGGACTCGAAACGCTCGACAATTTTTTGTACCTCGCCCCTGTGCTCCAGCATCGCGGGCAGGCCATCGCCGCCGGCATCGGCCAACTCGCGCAGCAACACCCGCGCAAAGGTCGGTCGCGCGGCCACGAAATCCACCCAGCCCACCACCGCTGCCTCCATCCTCTCAACAACGTCGCCAGCACCGAACAACGCCGACTCGAGCCTGACGGCGTACTCGGCAAACATGTCAGCGAGCACGGTGTGGTAGAGCTCTCTCTTGTCGCGGAAGTAGTAAACGATAGAGGCCCGGCGGATACCTACCTCACTGGCAACATCTTCCAGGCGCGCACGGTCGAAGCCCTGCTCGGCAAAAACGCGTTCGGCTGCCTGCAGTATGGCGACGCGGGTGCTGTTGCCCCGCTCACTGGAAGGAAGGACGGCCACCACCTTTTCTACCTGCGCGCAGGTAGATTTGTCAAGCTTCGCCCCGTCCGGCCTTGAAAAGATCCAGTAATTGCCCCGCCAGAGCCGATTTTTTGATCTTTCCGCTGTCGGTCATCGGCAGCTCGTTTTCACCGAGAAAGAAGATCTGCCGGGGTAGCTTGTAGGCTGAAAGCTCGTCGCGCAGGGCTGCCAGCAGCTGCTCGGCGTCGAGCTCCACACCCTGCTTGAGCAACACGGCAGCCGCGACAGTCTGCCCCCGGTCGGGGTCGGGCAGGCCCACCACGTGCGCCGCCTTCACCCCGTCCACGGATTCTAGCAGCACTTCTACCTCGCGCGGCGACACGTTGGCGCCACCTGTCTTGATGACGTCGCCCAGGCGGCCCTCGAAAAACAAATGGCCCTGCTCGTTGAAGCTGCCGCCGTCACCGGTGTGGTACCAGCCCGCCTCGTCGAACACGCTATCGCGCTGCTGCTTGTACAAACCCTGCATGAGGCTGTAGCCGCGAACACAGATCTCGCCAGTCTCGCCAGCGCTCTTTTCACTCGCGCTCGTGCCGCTCGTACCGGCCAGCTCGAGATCGCTGTCGGGGTCGACCAGCTTGTGCTCAAGCCCGGGCACCGGGCAACCGAACGACCCCCGCAGGCTATCGGGCAGGTCAACTGTCATGTCGTACATAGTGTGCGGCCCGCCGGTCTCGGTCATGCCCAGCGAGTTGGCCCTCAGCTCGGGATCCTCGGGCGCGACCCCAGGGGGCAACAGGTCGTAGACGTTGCCACCGCGAAGCGATGAAAGATCCCTGCCGGCAAAACTCTCATGGTCGGCCATCGCCTTGCCGTAATGCGGCCAGCCGGTGACGAAGGTCGCCCGCTCATGTTCGAGCAGGTCAAGGGTGCGCCCGGGTTCAAAGCTCTCCTCGCAGAGCAGGCAGGAGCCCGCGTGCATGGCCGCCAGCAGCGCAAACACGAAGCCTCCTACCCAGAAGAACGGCATGGGCGAGTACAGCCTGTCGTCGGCCCGCAGCCCACGAAACGTGTTGAGATTGAACGCGTGCAGCAACAGTGAGCCCTGGCCGTGCACCGCACCCTTGGGATCGGCCGTGCTGCCCGAACTGTAGACCACGAGCATCGGGTCGCTTGTTTCTACGCTGTCCTCCACGCGGCTGAGAAACCCGTCGTCCTGTTCCCCGGCATCGCCCGATTCGGCCAGTTCTTCGACACCGCCAGCCAACCACTTCCGTCGCCCGGTACCCCAGGCGTACACCCTGCGCAGCATCGGCAACTCGGGCAGCAACAGCAGCTCTGCGTTTTCGGCGGCGGTGAGCGAGGGCGCGGCCTCCTCGAGTCGGCCCAGGTAGTCGTGGCCGAGAAAGGAATCCACGCAGAGCAACAACTGCACGTCGGCGTGGCGAAGCATCCAGCCCAACTCGCGGGCCTTCGAAAAAGTATTGAGCGGCACCAGCAAGGCTCCCAGCCTGGCCACGGCCAACCAGGCCACCACCCACGCTGGTCCGTTGGGTGCCAGCAGGCCCACCCTGCTGCCCTTGCCAACCCCGGCAGCCAACAGGCCCCGCGCCAGGCGGGCCGATTCGCGCTCGGCCTCGGAATAGCCAAGACGGCTGTCGGCCGTAACCACGAAGTCTCCCTGCCCGTGCAAGCTGACCTGCCGGCGCAGAAAAGCCGGCACGGTTGCCTTGAAGTCCAGCACCGGGATCTCACCGCTTGAATACATAAAAAACCTGCTCCTCGCCCCTCTGCACTTGCACCATGTGCGACCCCCGATATAGCTTCGCGCAAGGGTATCCGTCAAATCGACGGTAAAGGGAGCCCTGAAACAAGCAGATGGAATTCGCGTGGAGCAAGGAAGATCAGGGGTTCCGGAAGAACCTGGTGGCTTTTCTCGAAAGCGAGCTACCCGACGACTGGGAGGAGATTTCGCGCGAAGGGCCGGGTAGCGACGCCCAGGCCGAATTCTCGCTTGGGTTCTGCGCGGCGCTGGCCGAGCATGGTTGGCTCACACCCCACTGGCCGACCGAGTACGGGGGCAACGCTGCCACCTCCTGGAGTCACGCCGTGCTGGGCGAAGAGTTGTGGTCACGCGGAGAGCCCCGCGGCCCCCAGTACATGAACGTCAACTGGATCGGCCCCACGATAATGGAGCACGGCAGCGACGAGCAGAAGGCGTTGCACCTGCCCGCCATAAGCGAGGGCCGGGTGCTGTGGTGCCAGGGCTTCTCCGAACCCGAAGCGGGCAGCGACCTGGTCGCGCTGCGCACGTCGGCCATAGCCGACGGCGACGACTACATCATCAACGGCAGCAAGATCTGGACGTCCTACGCCAACCACGCCGACTACTGTTTTCTCCTCGTGCGCAGCGACCCCGAATCGAGCCGCCACCACGGCCTGTCGGTGATACTGCTACCGATGGACAGCGAGGGCATAGAGATACGCGAGATACCGTCAGTGGTTGGCAAGCGTTACTTCCACGAGCTGTTCTTCACCGACGTGCGCGTGCCGAGGAGCTGCCTGCTCGGCGAAGAAGGCGAGGGCTGGAAAGCCGTGAGCTATTCGTTGCAGTACGAACGAGTGGGCGCACCGCGCTACGCGCGCGCCACGGTCACCCTCGACCGGCTGGCCGAGCTTGCCAGGCAAAAAGGCCTCCTGGACGACCCCACCGTGGCCGAGAAACTCGGCCGGGCACGGGCCGCCTGCGAAGCAGCGCGAGTGCTCAGCTACAGGGTAATAGACCAGCGCGCGCACGGTTTGCCGCCCAGCCCCGACACCAACGTCGCGCGCATAGCGGGCACCCGGGTGGACAAGCTGGTGGGCGATCTCGCGCTGGAACTCACTGGGAGCTCCGGCCTCGAGGCTGGGACCTTTGCCAACGCTAATTTTAAACTAGCCATGACCGCCGGTGTCGCCGTGGGTGCCACCGAGGTGCAGCTCAACCTCGTGGCCAGCCGCATGCTGGGCCTGCCCCGCGAGTAGACCGCGGAGCTGGCAAAAGAACGCTGGACACAGAAACGAGCAATACGATGGATTTTGAACTGAACCCGGAACAGGGAGCCCTGCTCGACGCCGCCGAAACCTTGCTCAGACGCTCGGCGGGAACCGCGCGCGCCGAGCAACTGGCGGCACTTTCCGACGCCGGCGAGCAGTCGGCTGACGGCTACGATCACGATCTCGAACGCGTTCTCAACGACGCGGGTTTCACCGGCGTTGCCCTGGTCGACGGCATGGGGCCACTCGAGGCCACCCTGCTCACGAGCGCCGTTGCACGGCAGGCCGGTTGCGTAAGCTTCGGCGCCAACGCCATCGTGGCCGCCCAGCTGCTCGGGCGCACCATAGATGGCCCGGTAGCGCTGGCCGACACCGCCCTGCCCGGCCCCGTACGTTTTGCTGCCCAGGCCGTGTGCCTGCTGGTCGCCGACGGAGATCAGCTGCGAATAATCGAACCGTTGGCTACTGACCTGGTCGACGTAGACAGCAATTTTGGCTACCCAATGGCCACCCTACCTGCCGAACTGCTGGCGGCCGGCGACATCGTGGAAGGTGTAAGCGCCCACCGTATGCGCGCGTGGTGGCAACTCGCCGCCTCGGCCGAAGCCGTGGGCTGCATGCAGGCTGCGCTGTCGTTCACCATCGAGTACCTGAAAAACCGCCGCCAGTTCGGTCGCAGCATAGCCTCCTTCCAGGCCGTCCAGCACCGCCTGGCCAACTGCGCGGTGATGATAGAATCGGCGCGCTGGCTCTGCGCCGAAACCGCCTCTCGCAATGCTCCCGGCGAAGCCGCCGCCGCGACCGCGACCCACACCATGGAAGCTGCCACGCTCCTGTTTGACGACACCCACCAGCTGAGCGGAGCCATCGGCTTTACCACCGAGCACGCGCTGCACCACTGGACCATGCGATTGCAGACCCTCAAACTCGAACTGGGCGGCGCCGGCGCCCACGCACGCAGCCTGGCCAGGCTTCGCTGGACGGACGCCGAGGACTGAGACAAGCCGTGGCCATAGATTTTGATTTCGACCCCGTCGAGCAGGCCATGGCCGATAGCGTGGCCGCGTTCTGCCGCGACCGCGTTGACGCGGAGCTGCTCAGGGCCGCCGCCAACGAGTTTCCCTTAGCGCTGTGGAAGGACATGGCGGCGCTCGGGGTACTGGAACTGGCCTGCCCCGACAGCGGGGGTAGCGCCTCGGCGCTGTGCGCAGTCAGCGAGCAACTCGGCCGGGCTGCTTTTCCGGGACCGCTGGCCGCCTGCGTACTGGGCGTCGCCGTACTTGACGAAAAAGAACGAGCAGGGATTATTGCCGGCGACGAGCTGGTGTCGCTCGCCGAGCCTCCGCTGCTGCCCTGGGGACCGCTGGCGACCCACTTCCTGGTCGTAAAAAACGGGGTCGTCCTGCGGGCCGACCCGCCCACCGACATGCAGACCAGCAGCACGCTGGGCGGCGAGCCCTGGGGTCGCGCGGCGATCGAGGGCAACGCCGCGCTTGCCGACAGCGATCGCGGGCTGGGCCTGTACCTGCTCGCGCTCGCGGCCTGGCAGGCCGCAGCCGGCCGACGGCTGGTTGAAATGGCGGCCGAGCACGCCTCAACCCGGCAGCAGTTCGGACGAGCCATAGGATCGTTCCAGGCGGTGGCGCACCCCCTGGCCGACAGCGTCATACGACTGGACGCCTCGGCTGCGCTTGCACGCTCGGCGGCATTTGCCCTGGACACCGGGGCCGGCGACGCGATGGTCGCGCTGCTGCGTGCCCGCGCTTCGGCTGACCGGGCGGCGGTTGCCGCGGCCCAGACCTGTCACCAGGTCTTCGGCGCGCTGGGGGTAAGTCTCGAAGGGCCCGTGTTCAACTACTCGCGACGCATGCTGCAAGCGGCCTCCTTGCCACCCACTCCCGGCTGGACAATGCGGAGGCTTGCCGAGGCGGCCGGTCTGCCTCCTATAAGCCTCGCGGACGCGGCGGCATGATAAAAGCATGACGGTAAAATACGGCATAGACCTGGACGCACCGATGGACGGATTGCTCTATGAAAAAGCGGGCGGAGTTGCCCGGCTGACCATCAACCGGCCCGAACGAGGCAACTCGTTGACGCCCGCGATGCAGCACATGTTCAGGGCCGCGTGGGAGGACCTGAGCAACGACGACTCGGTGCGCGTGGCCATAGTATCGGCTTCCGGTCACCGCCACTTCTGCACCGGCTTCGACGTCGGCGAAGCCGAGGGTGACCAGAGCGACGATGTATTCCGCGACGCGCCGCTGGCCGACTCGGTGTTCTGGTCGCCACGACAGAACGACGTCTGGAAACCGGTCATCTGTGTGGTCAACGGCCTGTGCGTGGGCGGCGGCCTGCACTTCGTCGTGGACGCCGACATCACGGTGGCCACGCGCAACGCTGCTTTTCTCGACGCCCACGTCAACGTGGGCATGGTGGGCGCACTCGAAAATATAGGCCTGGCCAGGCGGCTGCCCCTGGGCACAGCGCTGAGGATGACGCTGGTGGGGCGCGACTACCGCCTGTCGGCTGAGCGCGCGTGGCAGCTCGGCCTGGTCGACGAGCTGGCCGACGACAGTGACGCCGCCAATACGATCGCCAACACGATGGCTACCTCCATGCTCGCCAACTCGCCCGCCGCCATGTACGCATCCAAGCGCGCACTGTGGCAGTCGATGGAAATGGGTTACACCGAGGCCCTCGAATCAGGCTGGGACCTTCTGCGCGCACACTGGAAGCACCCTGACTTCAAGGAAGGCCCGAGGGCCTTTGCCGACAAGCGCCCGCCGCGCTGGAACCCCGACCCTTCGGCCTCGTCTACCGACGACGACAAGACCGGCGGAGACGAGGACTGATGGAGCTTTCTTTCACCGCCGAGCAGGAAAACTTCCGCGCCGAACTTCGTGAATTTCTTGCCGACTGGAGC
>CAUZFM010000026.1:0-29772 GCA_963579235.1 uncultured Binatia bacterium (SeqCode) | reverse complement strand
GGCAGCGATGTTGGTCACCATGTTGCCGAAACGATCGACGTGTATAACCTCGCCCTCGAGCTGTCCACCAACAGATTTCGGCGCAGGCAGTTGCAGACGCTCGAAGTCGGCCACCGGGTCACCCAGCTCGCCGGCGTCAACCCCTGAAACCAGCGCAGCCGCGGCCGGGGCAAACAGGTCGCGACCGTGGAACACCGACGATACCGGTCGCGAAGTCACTCGCCCGGCGTCGAGTTTCCAGCAGGCCACCGGCTCTCCGAAAGCCAACGAGAGCAACCCGTTGTCTGGTCCCAGCGCAAAACTCCCGCGCTCGTCCTGAAGCAGCAACGCGTTGCGGTCAGAACCGACACCGGGGTCTACCACGGCCAGGTGGACGGTTGCCGGCGGAAACCAATTTACCGCCGTTTCCAGCGCCAGCGCACCGGCCAGCACATCGCCCATGGGCAGGTCGTGGGTGATATCAATTACGCGTAGCTCTCTACACGCGGCCAGCAGTACTCCCTTTACAGCCCCTGCGTAGCCGTCGGCACTACCAAAATCCGTGGTCAGGGTAACCAGTCCCGACATGGATGCGTCGCGGTTATTACCGGGAGGAGCCATCTCCACCGAACCGAGGCTTCAGCCCTGCGGCTCGTGGGGCTTGCCGGTTTTTTCCTGTATGCGCTGAAGGCCGGCCTCCACCTGCTCGCGGTCGCCGGCTCCCAGGCCCTCGATAAAAGCCGACACCAGCATGCGCATCATCGCCCCCTCGGCCGGGTCGAGCCGGTCGCCCAGCTCTACGAGGTCGGCCATGGCCGCCGCCAGTGCGGTCAGCGCCTCGGGGCTGCGGCCGTCGTCGCGCGCCGCCATCGCCTCTATGAGCCGGGCTTTCACCCTCTCGACCACCGGCGCGGCCTCCGGACCGATCACGGTCACCAGCTCGCCCAGTCCACCCGCCAGTCTTTCGATAGCCCACAATCGTTCGTCGGTCGCCATGCAGCGATTATCGGGTAGGGTGGGCACGATGCAAGTTTTCGTGCTACCTTCGTGGCGATGACCCACAACGGCCCATCTCCCGACTCCTACCGCCGGCGCCGCGAAACCCTGCTCGCCCGACTCAACAACGCGGTGCTGTTTCTGCCCCCCGTCGAGGAGGCACGCTACTCCAACGACGTGCACTATCGCTACCGGCCCGACAGCGACACGCGCTACCTGAGCGGCTTCGAAGAGCCCTGTTCGCTGATGCTGGTGGCCGGGGACGGCGAAGCGAAGGGTTTCTCAATGTTCGTACGCGAGCGCGACCCGCAGAGCGAGACCTGGACCGGGCGCAGGGCCGGTCTTGAAGGCGCGCGCGAAACCTACGGCGCGGACAACGCGTGGGCCCTGGAACAAGGCGAAGAAAAACTCGAACAGGCCCTGAGCGGCGCGCGAACGCTCTACTACGGTTTCGGGCGTAGTGCAGACAGCGACAGCGCGATGCTCGAACTCGTGCAACGAGTCAACGCCGGGCGTCCCCGCAGCGGCCTGGCCCCGCTGGTGCTGCACGATAGTTCGGAGCTGATGTCAGAAATGCGGCTTTTCAAGTCCGACGAGGAAGCCGAGATCATGCGGCGTTCCTGCGCCATAGCCGTGCAGGCCCACATCGCTGTGCTCGAGGACCTGCGGCCCGGCCACAGCGAATCTGATATCGAGGCCGACGTGGAATACCGCTTTCGTCGCGGTGGCTGTTCGGGCCCGGCTTACGGCACCATCGCCGCGGCGGGCAACAACGCTACCGTGCTGCACTACACCTCCAACCTGGGGACACCCGACCAGGGCGACCTCGTGTTACTCGACGCGGGCGGCGAGTACGGAGGCTACGCGGCCGATATCACGTCGACCTTTCCCATGAGCGCCGACTGGACCGACGCGCAGGCCGAGCTATACGACCTCGTGCTCGCTGCCCAGCGCAGCGCTCTCGCGCAGGTGAAACCGGGATCCAGCTGCGACAGCGTGCACCAGGCAGCTCTCGGTGTACTCGTACAGGGAATGCACGACCTCGGCCTGCTCGAAGGCAGCGACACGAGCGCTTCCCTGGAGTCCGGCGCCTACCAGCCCTACTACATGCACCGCACCAGCCACTGGCTGGGCATGGACGTGCATGACGTGGGCAGCTACCGCGACAACGAAGGCCCGCGGCCACTGGTCGCGGGCATGGTACTCACCGTGGAGCCGGGCATCTATGTGCGTAGAGACAGCGAGGCGCCCGAGCGTTTCAGGGGAATCGGCATACGCCTGGAAGACGACGTGCTGGTCACGGCCGACGGCAGCGACAACCTCACCGCCGCGCTGCCACGCGATCGTGACGAAATATCAAAGATACGCCGCGCGGCGCTTTCCTGACCCACCAGCTGACACCTTTCGGCGCTCAGTCGGCCGCGTGTCTCGACAGGTAGGCGATTATCTTCTCGCGCTCTTCGTCGGCGAGGCGCGGCAACCCGCGGCGCTCAAGCTCGCTCTCCATGCGCACGACCATGATGCCCCACATGGCCGGTTTCATGACCCCCGGCTCATAAGGCGGGTGACAGCCACCGCAGCGCAGGCTGTAAAGCCGCTCGTCAGCGCTGCCCTGCTCAGGCAGTGCCGACCTGCACCCCGCTCCCACGGCGGCCAACAGCACTATCAACGCACCCGCCTGCAGCGCCGATCTTATGCTCACGCCCGGGCCTTTCCGGCCAGCTGTCTGCGACAGCGCGCCTCCTGGCCGGGTGCCTCGGCAACGGTCACTTCCAGGCTGTGCAGTGTGCGGTCCGCGGGCAGGGCCAGCTCCTCGGCCAGGCGATCGCAGAACCACAACGCGAGTTCTTCTGCCGACGAGTGGGCTATGGGGAGCATGGCGCAGTCGGCTTCGGGCATGCTGTAGCGCCCGCCGTCGTCAAGACACAACAGCTCCATCTGCCCGTCAGCGCAGCTCACCTCTATTCGGTCGTTGAGCGTGGGCACGATGAAACGCTCGTTCAGTCGCGAGCAGAGCAAGCGGGTGGCCTTCTTTATATCGCCGAAATCCACCACGTAACCGTCCGGCCCTATCTCGCCTTCCAGTAACACGCTTACGCGGTAGTTGTGGCCGTGCAGTCGTTCCCTGAAGCCCGAGTAGACCGAGAAGTGGGCCGCGTTGAAGCGAAAGTCCTCCTTGCCTACGAATACCTGGAACCTGTCCGCCATTTTATCAGCCTGCTCCCATCGCCGGTTCTGCCACTGGCTCCTGCTGCGCCTCGGCGCGGTCGCCCGCACCTGCCAGGAACTCGCCCAGCAGCTGGGTTACTTCGTCCACGCTCGCGGCGCTACCCATGCGCCTTCGCGCTGCGGCCGCCTCGGGCAATCCCTTGACCGCCCGGCAGGCCATGCCCCGGTAACGGCCCATGAAGGCCTGGTCGGGAAGGGTTTCACGCAACAGGTCCCTGAACAACTCCAGCGCGGCGACTTTATCGGCAGGCCCGGGCGCAAACGGCAGGCGACCGGCCGTCAGGTCGCCCACCTGCCGGAATATCCACGGGTTATCGAGTGCCGCCCGGCCTATCAAAAGCCCCGACACCCCGGGTGCCGCCAGCCTCTCAACTGCGGTCCCGGCCTCTACCACGTCGCCGCTGCCGAGCACGGGTATGTCCACCGCGGCGGCCACGCGCTCCACGAGCTCCCAGTCGGCTCTGCCGTTGTACAGTTGGACGCGGGTGCGGCCGTGTACGGCCAGTGCGCTCGCACCGGCCTGCTCGACCAGGCGAGCGACCTCTACCGCGTTGACCGAGTCATGGTCCCAGCCGGCGCGTATCTTGACGGTCACCGGCACGCTCACGGCCTCGCGCACCTGCCGGACCACCGACTCCAGGCGTTCGGTCTGGCGCATGAGCTCGGCCCCGCCTCCCCTGCGCACGACCTTGGGTGCCGGACATCCACAGTTGATATCAACTATATCGGCACCCGCCTGCTCGACCACGCGCGCGGCGTCGGCCATGCGCGTGGGTTCCGAACCGAAGATCTGTATGGATACCGGTCGCTCGCGGTCCTCGATCCTGAGCATGGAGAGCGTGCGTTGGTTGTCGCGGGTGATACCCTCGGCAGCGACAAACTCGCTCACCACCAGGCCCAGCGCGGCACCGCTGCAATGACGTACGAGGCTGCGAAAGGCACAGTCGGTCACGCCCGACATGGGCGAGAGTACGAGGTTGGTTTCAACCCGTAAGGTTCCTATGTCCAGCGGCCTGATCATGCGGGGAAATCCCTTGCCGCGCCCGGCGCGACACCCTGCATACAGGGGGGAGCCTGAGATTACTCGCTGGGGTGTCAGCCTGCAAGCCGCCGCCCGCCAGGACGCCCCCCCTTGTCAGCCCCTGCGTTCGAAGCGCGCTATTCCCGGTTGACTGCCGGAGAGCAACGACAGTCCCCTTTCGTCGTACACGAAGGCGTCCTCTACGCTCACGTCCAGCGCCTTGCAGATACGCATCGCGGTCCTCACCGTGGGCACGATGCGCGAGTTCTTGACCCTGTTGATGTAGCTCTGGGCCAGGCCGGTTCGTCGCGACAACTCCATCTCGGTCCAGCCCTTGTCGTAAAGAATCTTGGAAATACGTGTTTTTATTTCTACTTTAGTTTCCGAATCCATCTTGATAACCCCTCTTGCCGCATCCCCTGCGGAACAAATTGAAGGCTAACGTCGATGACGGCCGGCAGTCAATGACAGAGAGGAATCAGCAGACCTCGAGCGACCACTTAGTAGTTCGCAGCGATATATTACAGCGCCCGAAGGCGGCCAGCCGGACTCAGGGCGCCGAAGAAGCGCCCCTCGAGGCCTTCGCGGCTGCCTGTACATGGGCACCGCGTTCGAGCGCTTCGACGGAAAAAGTATCGGCCTCCAGGCCCAGGTCATAGCTGACCTCGTCCAGGGTTAGGGTAGAGTAGCCAGCCGAAGCGACGGTCTTCATAGTGATCGACAGGGGCGTGGCAAAACCCTGGACAGTGCTCACGCGGTCGATCGTCATCACCCTGGCCAGGTCGTCGTCCCTGTCGTAGTACTCCACGCGGCGCGGCAAGGCGTTGCTCTTGTCTATGAAGTTAACCACGCGCCCCCATGGGTAGCCCCCCGGCAGGTCGGTAGTGGCTACCGCCACGCAGGTAGACTTATCCGCCAACGAGCCGTCGGCGGTACAGGACCGCTCTCCCAGCAGAAGGTGGGTGCCGTCCTCTACCCTCACGCGGGCAAGGTCGGAGTAAAAAAAATCAGACCCTACAAAAGCATCGCCGGCCGTGTGCATGGCCACGCGCCGCGCCCTCCCGTAAGCCGGAAGGTACAACCACTGGTCAGCAGCTTTGCCTTGCCTGTCACGGCTGAGCAGGGCCAGCCCGTTGAGCGACGCCGGCTCACGAAAGACGTAGAGCCTGTCGGCCAGCCCCCCCTCGCCGTTGCGACGGTAGGCCGTACCCCGACGCAACAGGCGGCTGCCGTCGGAAAGCGCGACCAGCATCTCGAACGAGGCCCTCATGTCCGCTGCCGGAAAACGCACCAGCTGCGAGCGTTGCAGCCACTGCCGTCCCTCACCCGTGACCTCACTCGCAAACGCTGGCGACGCACCCAGCAACAGCAGCAGTGCCGGTATCACTCCCAGGCTCCAGCCCGGCCATACAGCCACGCCCGCTTTTACTCCCCCTGGCATTCCGGGCATAGCCTAGGCCGCTCGCCACGGGTCGGTCAAGCGCCGTGGAACGCGCGGTGGTAACCCAGTGGGCCGCGCAGCCCTGCTGGCAGCACAAAAAACCCCGCCCCGGCGTTAACCGGGACGGGGCTGTTAATGTCGGGCACAACTGCCCGAAAAGGCTTGCCGCTACTGGCAGCTGCTCGGGTCACCCGGCGTGTACACCTGCGCCGGGTTGTTGGCGCAGTAAGAGGTCGTCGTGAGTTGCTGTACTACCCGGCCCGGACCCGGCAGGCCCACGGCCGAATTCACACCGGCGCTCGAAACCGGCGCGATGCAGAACACCGAGGCACCCTGCGGGCTGCCTGGGCTGGCAACACCGTCGGCCTGTATGGTGGGCAGGTAGCACTCACGCGTCTTGTTCAGCGTGCAGTTGCCCGCGCTCAACACACCGAACTGGCAGTCAGCGTCAGAAGCGCAGCTTATGTACCCCTCGCCACTGGACTTCACCAGGCCGTCGCAGGTGCTCTCTACAACACCCGGACACTCGGCTTCGTTGCCAGTTGTCGCCGTGCAGACGGTGCCGTACGAAATGCATGGATCGGGACCGCTCATCGTGCCCGAGCCAACCGCGTCACAGGTACCCGCTCCCACGGCGGCACACTCGGCGTCGTTGTTGCAAGGCACGGTGCTGTCGCCGCTGCATTGCAGGCAGTGGCAATTACTCGCCCCAAAGGGGAACGGGCAGGTCTTGGTGGCGGTCATCGTCCGCGTACCCGTGGTCACGGTCAGGTCAATGGGTAGACCCTGGCCCGACACGTTCTTTCCAGTTGCCGGCATGCAGTCGAGACTGTACACGCCGCCCGGAGACGCCGGCGTATAGTTCTCGCAAGACTCCGACGGGGCGTTGGGACAGTCGCTGTTCACCTCGCAGGGCCCCGCCGTAACGCTGCACCTTTTCCTCACGGTGGGAAAGGTGTGGTTGATGCCAGTTGAATCGCAGGACTCACCCAGGTTGCGGCCGAAGCTGCAGATGCCGTCCCTGACGCCATCGTCGTACACGGCATCGCCGTCACAGGTGGGACAAGGATTAAAACTATCAAGCCCGAGGAACACCTGCGTGCGCAGGCTGGCCACTGTCCCAAACTGACCGGTATCGACGTTACCGGTGCCGGTGAGATCCTGGGCGAATCGACTTACCACGCAAACCGCGATGCCACCCGAGGCCAGCGGGAAGGGCGAACCCAGGAAACACTGGCAGGTGTTGCCACCGCAGTCGTCGTTGTCGACCGCAAATGGTTCGTCGCAAATAACCCGCAGGTCATTCTCGCAGCGGCAGTTACCTGTCGACGGATCGATGCCCTGCAAGTCGCATTCACCGCAACCTCCACCGCCCGGAGGGCCCTCGCAGAGTAATCGTCCGCGCCCGGTAACAGAATCGTTGACGTCGGCGTCGTGGCCTATACCAGTGGTACCCGAGTCAAGCTCGGTTACCGTCTGGCAACGCCCGATGGTCAGGTTGCAGGTACCCGCCGGGCAATCCAGGTCGCTGGCACACGCGCCGCCGGTACCGGACCACAGGGTGGCTGATCCGGAACTCGGGCACTCGGGGTGCTGGCATCCGCTGCCTATCTCCAGCTGGCAGCTCGCGTCGCAGCAGTCACCGGCCACGAGGTTGCCGTCGTCGCACTGGTCTACGCCGTCCTGGACATAGCCATCGCCGCAAAACGCGTCCGTGCAGTCGTTGAGACAGGTGTCGGTATTGTCAGAGTTTCCGTCATCGCAATCTTCGCCGGCTCCCGTGGCCCCGTCGCCACACACGACCAGGCTACCCAGCCCGGTGAGCCCATCGAAAAGGTCGCTGCCGCGGGTGTCCGAGTCGTCGAACACGCAGGTCTTCAAGCTGGCAAGGTCGGCGGCACAAGAGCCCACCGAGCTCAGATCTGCCGCCGTACAACTCTTGTCAAAACTGGACTCGCCCTTGCTGCGGGCGCCGGCGATCTTGCCCTTGGGGTCAGCGGCTATGCAGCTGCTGTTATCTTCATCGCCGCCCTTTTCCGCACCGGACTGGCACTTGGTCCTTTCCTTGAGAATGGTCGCGAGGTGCTTGCCCTGGGTCTTGCCTATGGTGCCGTGGCACTTGGCCTCGTCCTTGCCCATGGGGATACCGGGTGCGCCCTGGCCCGAGGCGCTCATGGCCTGCACCGAGGTCTCGATCAGGCAGATCTGGCACTCGGCCACGTCAGCAAATGTAGCGATCGCGGGCACCGTAACGTCGCAGGGAGCCGGGCAGAAGTGGAAGTGGAGGTCGCCGGGTGTTCCCACCACGGACTGCGGGCACTTATCCTTGGCGCCACCAATCGCGTCGCGCAGCTTGGACTCGGTCTTGGCGACCTTACCCTTGATATCGGCTTGTGAGATGTCGTTGCAGTCGACCGAGGAGGATATTTTTTCCTTGGCGCGGTTCTTGTGGCAACCGCCGAGGGTCTTGGCCACGGTCGCGGCGAGCTTGCTACCGTTCTTGGCCAGAGTCGAGCGGCATTTCTGCTGGTACTTGTCGTAGGAGGCCTGCACGTCACCAACCAGGGCGAGCGCCAGGATTCCAGCCATTGCGACACTTAAGAAACCACCGTGCTTGATCATCATCTGAATATTTCTCCTCCGTTACGGACCGGCTCTGTCACTACCTGCCACCTCATCCAGTCTAAGGCAGGCGGACAGCTTCTACCGTCGTAATCTCAACGTTTGTACATGATTTAAGACCCTATTGGCAAGGGTAAAACCCCCCCAACCGGGGTAAAATATGCACAGGCTGTGTGTCCCATCTATCAATCGCAGCTTGTAGCCGTAAAAACACCCAGTTATCAGGTGCAAAGCGGCCGCGCTGGGCTGGCCGCCAGTTGAGCTGACATGAGTAAAATCGAGAAAAATGCAACGCGCGAACCAGCTCGCCGCCTGGACCTCAGGGGGGTAGCCTGCCCGCTCAACTGGGCCCGCGCAAAGGCGGCTCTCACCCTCATGAACACCGGTGAGCTGCTGGAGCTGGTGGTCGACGACCCCAGGGCACCGCTGGACATCCCCCGGGCGGCCGAAGCAGAGGGTCACGCGGTGCTGTCGGTGAAAGTGGGGGGGCCGGAAACGCCGTCGCCAGGATCCGGTGGCGATACAAGCACCATACTGCTTGAAAAGTAGCCGAAGCTGCCGTCTCAGTAGCGCGCAACAGCACGCAACACGGTGCAACACTGTCCCCGGCCGCGGCAGGCTGCTGGCTGCTGGCTGCAGCCATAAAAAAAGGGCCCCCGGTGGTGTCCGGGGGCCCTTGTGAAGCCTGGACGGTGGGCCGATATGCGACCCACCGCCTCACAATACTTCGTTCTAGTTGGTCAGCACCAACTGCGCCTGGATCACGTCAACACTGTCTTCGGAACCGGCTCCGTCAGCGTAGCTATCGAGATCCGAGGAATCGTGCCTGTACTCAAGACGGAAACCAACGCCGTCGGCCAGCTCCCAGCCAGCAGTTACAGTAAGGCCCCAGAGCTCATTGTCACAACCACTGCCACACTCCACGTCTGCAAACTCAAGGCGCGCATCGAGGCTGGTGTTGCCCAGGTCGGTGCCAGCGTAAAGAGCTACGCTGTTCGCTTCCAAGTCAGCACCTGAATCAGGGTCCACTTCCGTCAGGTTGGCTTCCAGCGCGACATCCATGCCCGCCAGCTCGCTGGACAGGATGAGATTCAACACCGTAACGTCAACGACGTCACCTTCCTCGGAAAAGAGTCCCGAGAGATTGAAATCAACGTTACCAGCGGCACCGCCGACCGAGCCGATCAGGCCCTTCTCGTCGTCGCCGTCGTTGCCAACGTTGATGCCATTTACCACGCCCAGCATGATGTCCAATCCGGACGTGCTGCTGCTCACGGTCACACCATCGTGGTTGATGGGCTGCATCCCCCAAGCCATTGAACGGCTGATGTTAGCGTTGCCCCAGGGCTCAAGCACTTCGTAACCTATGGGCGTATCGATACGACCAGCCGTTACTGATGCGGTGCCAGCGTCGTAGGTTACGTTCGCGGTCATCACTTCCACGCCGTCGTCCGACGAGGTGGAAAGATCGCCCATGTTTAACTTGGCGCTGTAGCTCACGTCACCATTGCCGCCCGCCACGCCGAGCTGCACGAGATCGATGTTGAACGACTCGTTGCCACTGTTCGACCCGTTGGCGTACAAGCCAGCGTTGCCGCCGGTGTCCGGATCGTTGACGTCAAACACATACGAGGTCGAAGCCCCTATGCTCAAGTCAGGTCCGTCCGCCAGCGCGACGCTACCCGTTGCGGCCAGGAATACCCCGACCGTTGCTATTGTTATAAATTTTCTCATTTCTATGTCCTCCTTCAAAAGGGATTAAATCCCTACACCCCGTTTATTAGTTTCCGACTACCAGTACCTTCTCATGACTCCCCCCGGCTAGTGCCCCCTGGGGAGAACCACCGAAGAAGGCCCGACAGATCATTACGACCCGCCGCGCCCCTGGCCTTACCGGTCGGCTCGCCCCTCTACCCTGAAACCCGATAGTCGGAAATCCAAAGCAGAACGACACGCCATCCGGAAACACCGTTCCATCCAAGGTGCCTATCCGGGCGACAAATTTCAACAGTTGCACGAGATTTTTTGCATACTTTGCATGACGCAACGCGCGTGTTGTTCACACGACAACAACAAAGCGTTAGGAATCCGTCACTTGCGCGCACGTAAAGGGGAAAACCCAGCCACGGGCCTTTTACGCCTCTCGGCCGCGGGCGGCCAACAGTTCAGCCAGGCCGAGACAAAGGCTGCCAAAAACGAGCCCCATGGGCAGTCCCATCGCCGTTCCCGCGCCCAACAGCATGTGCCTGGGCTCGGCCATGCGCAGCTCGGTGGTGTAGAGAACGTTGCCCGGGTACTTCTCCAGTGCCCGCAGGGCCTTGTAGTAAGGCTCATCGCCCAGCAGGCCGCTCCAGCACGAAACGCTGGCCACCAGGCCCAGCGCCACCAGCACGCCACCGAAAGTCCTCAAGTACATAGCCACGGTTCACCTCCCGACCTTAAAGGTCCCTCCAGTACACGCGAGGCAAATCACCCTTGCGCCCCTTCCACTTAGAAGCCGGCACGCGCCCGCGCTTGACCTCGACGAAACCCTGCCGCTCAAAGAACTCGCCGGCGGCCCGATCCGCGGTGCAGGCAAAGACGGCGCGCAGCTTCAACTCGCGCGCCCTGCCGAGCAGGTGGGCGAGCAGGCGAGCACCCACCCCTCCGCCCTTGAACCGACTTATGGTGTACAAACCCGAGACCTCGGCCAGGCGACTGCGACGATAAGGCGCGGTCCTGAGCGCGGCCACCCCGGCCAGGCGGTGGTGCTCGAACCAGGCCCCGTAAGCGCTCTGCAACAGCTCGTAGCGCTGCTGCTCACTGCGAGCAAGCAGGTACCCCTCGCGCTCGCCCTTAGCGAGCAGGCGCAAGCCGTCGGTGTAGTCGTCCACGCCCAGGCGCCCGAGCCTGCAGTAGGTATGAGCGCTGAGCAGGGTACCGCTGCCCCGGTAGCTGAACAGCTCGGCAGCGCAGCCCTCGGCCGAAGTCAGGTTGATGGCCTCGACACCGTCGCCCAACGCAGCCAGCATCAAGCCGAGTTCGGCGTGACTCCAGCCACCTGTATCCCGGTCGCCGGCCAGCAGGCGCTTGAGACCGGCCGCGCTGACGAAGGAGCCACCCGCGCCCGCACCCTGACCGGTCGCAGCCAGCCCGCCCCTGCCGTCGACAAGCACCACCTTGCCTATACCCAGCCGCGAGGCCAGTTGCAGCGAGAAGGCCAACGATTTCACGGCAGCGGTCCGGGGCCGCTTCACCCTGACCAGCCGGCTCTCTACCAGCCGCGCAGCCAGCCGCGCCAGCACCGGGCTACCCTCGGCGAGATCGCGCCTGCCCGGGCTGACTGCCGCCCGCGCCGCATCCGACACCACGACCACCATGCTGCGATTGGCGACCAGCTGGTCAACCACGGCCTGCACGGCTTCTTGCCGGCCCAGGTCGGCCAGGTGGAAAAGAATGGCCCTGCCGCGGAAGGCCTGCAGGTAGAACTGCTTCTCGCCGGGCGGCGGAAGCTCGCTGTTCGCTGTCTTTTCTTCGGCCTTGCTCATATCGGCTCTTGCTGCGCCCCCAGCCCGGCGGACGAGGGATTCTTGCATACGCTCGCCCTCGCTTCTACAACCCCACGGGTGAAGCGCACCGCGAACATTTACTTGACGTCGGCGGCGGCCGTCTTGTTCGTCCTGACTACAGCCGCCGCCAGGCCCCTGGCCGACGCTGCCTCGCAGGCCGATGGCGGGCAACTATCGGGCCAGCTGTTATCTGGCCGGATGGGTGCGGTGGCGGCCGAGCACCGCCTCGCTTCTGAAGCGGGGCTTGAAATACTCGCCCTTGGCGGCAACGCCATTGACGCCGCGGTCGCAGCCACGCTGGCCACCGGCGTGGTCAACCCTTCATCCGCCGGCCTGGGCGGTGGTGGCTTCATGCTCCTTTGGCTGGCCGATGGGCGGGGTGCCCGCGCCCTCGATTTTCGCGAGACCGCACCGTCAGCGGTCCGGCGCGACACTTTTATGTCCGAAGGCCTGGCCGACGACGCCAGCCGCCGTGGCGGACTGGCGGTTGCCGTACCCGGAGAAGCGGCCGGCATGGCCTGGGCTCTGCAACACTACGGCAGCCTCTCCATGGCCGAGGTAGCCGCCCCCGCCATACGGCTTGCCGAGCAGGGCTTCAAGCTCGAAGCCCACCTGGCCGACTCCCTCGCCCGCCACCGCGACGAACTGGCGGCCGACCCCACCCTTGCAGCCGAGTTTCTCCACGACGACGGCAGCCCCTTCGCCGAGGGTGAGACGCTGAGGCGGCCCGAGCTGGCGCGCACACTGCGCGTGCTGGCCGATGAAGGTCCCTCGCCCTTCTACAGCGGCCCCATCGCCCGTGACCTGCTCGCAGCCCTGCGCTCGCACGGCGGCATCATGAGCGAAGAAGACCTGCGCGACTACCGGGTGATCGAGCGCGAGCCGGTCGCGCTCGCGTGGCGCGGGCAGACCGTGCTCGGTATGCCCCCGCCCAGCAGCGGCGGTGGGCTTATTGGCCAGGTGCTGGCGGTGCTTGCCCCCTACCGCCTGGCCCAGCTCGAACACAACAGCGCCAGTTACAGCCACCTGCTGGCCGAAACCATGCGCGCTGCCTTCGCCGACCGCGCCCGCTGGTACGGCGACCCCGCTTACTTCGACGTGCCCCTGGCCCGACTGTTGTCGGCCGAGCACGCCGGCTGGGTGCGCTCACGGCTGAGCACGGTAGCACCCGTCCCCGCCCGGACCTGGGGGGGCTCGGTGACCAGCGACGATGCCGGCACCTCGCACGTGTCGGTCATCGACTCCCGGGGCAACGCTGCGGCCTGCACGAGCAGCGTCAACACCGGCTTCGGCTCCATGCTGGGAGTCCCCGGGCGCGGCTACCCGCTCAACAACACCATGGACGACTTCAGTCTCAGGCCCGGCCACGCCAACGTCTACGGCCTGGTCGGCAGCGAGGCCAACTCGGTGGCCGGCGGCAAGCGTCCGCTGTCGAGCATGTCGCCCACCCTGCTGGTGGCCGACGGCAAGGCACGAATGGCGGTGGGCGCTTCGGGAGGCCCGCTCATCATCAGCGGCACGCTGCAGGCTCTGCTCAACGCAACCGAGTTCGGCAAGGGTCCGCTCGACGCCATAAGCGCCCCGCGCCTGCACCACCAGTGGATGCCCGACCTTCTCATGCTCGAACAGGGCGCCGGGCAACACCTGGCCGACAGCCTGCGCCGACGCGGTCACAAGCTGGTGGTGGGTAAACGCGCGGCGGCCGTGCAGATGGTCGTGCGGCGCGACGACGGAACATTGCTGGCTGCGTCTGACCCACGCAAGGGCGGCGTCGCTGCTGCCCGTTGATCGGCCGTCAGACGCCGAAGGGGTGCTCGAGAACCAGGGTGCGCGATCGGTCCTGGCCCAGCGAGACCACGTCCACGGGCACGCCCGCGAGCTCTTCGATCCTGGCCAGGTAGGCCCGCGCCGCGCGCGGTAGATCGTCGAGGCTTTGAGCAGCGCCGAGGTCTTCGTCCCAGCCCTGCATCTGCTCGTACACAGGCTCTACCAGTTCGAGGGCCGCCACCGTCGAAGGCACGTCGCAGGGCTCGCCGGACGGGTCGCGGTAGCCGGTGCAGATGTTGAGTGTTTCGATACCGGTGAGGACGTCCATCTTGGTCACCGTGAGACCGTCGACGCCGTTGATGCGCACCGCCTTGGCCAGCAGCACGGCGTCAAGCCAACCGCACCTCCGGGGCCTGCCCGTGGTGGCACCGAACTCGCCGCCGGTCTCGCGCATGCGCTCTCCCATTTCGTTGTCGAGCTCGGTGGGAAACGGCCCCGCCCCCACCCTGGTCGTGTAAGCCTTGGTGATGCCCAGCACGCGGCCCACCAGCGACGGCGCTATGCCCGCGCCGGTGGCGATGGCCCCGGTACCAGTATTAGAAGACGTCACGAAGGGATAGGTACCGTGGTCGACGTCGAGCATGAGCGCCTGGGCGCCCTCGAACAGCACCTTGCTGCCCGACCTCGTGGCCTCGTCGAGCCAGGTGGAAGTGTCTGCCACCAGCTCCAGCAAGTCGGCAGTACTCTCGTCGAGTTCGGCCAGCATCAAGTCAAAATCCAGGGCACCTTCGCCAAGCATGGCCTCGAGGTAGGCGTTCTTCTCGGCCAGGTTTTCTCTAAGACGCGCCACGAAGCCGTCGCGGTCGAGCAGGTCGCCGGCCCTTATGCCGATGCGCGCGACCTTGTCCTCGTAGGCCGGGCCTATGCCGCGGCCGGTGGTGCCGATCTTACCCTTGCCGCGCTTGCGCTCGCGGGCCTGGTCGATGGCCTTGTGGTAGGGCAGTATCAGGTGCGCTTCCTGGCTCAGCATGAGGCTGCCCGGCTCTGCCAGGTAGCCGCGAGCGCGCAGGCTCGCGAGCTCGGAGGCGAGCACGCCGGGGTCCACCACCACGCCGCCGCCTATGACACAGGTGGTGTCGGCGTGCAGGGCGCCCGACGGTACCAGGTGCAGCACGGTCTGCTCACCATCAACCACCAGGGTGTGGCCAGCGTTGTTGCCGCCCTGGAAGCGAACCACCACGTCGGCGGCCTCGGCCAGCAGGTCAACGATCTTGCCCTTACCCTCGTCGCCCCACTGCAGGCCAACCACGGCCACGCTGTTGGTATTGATATTCACCGTTCTTTAACCCGCACTCGCGGGCCTACAGGCAGACCATGCGCGCACCGGTTATCTCCGGCAGGGCCCGCAGGCTCTCGAGCTGAGCGGAGTCAAGGGGGTCGTCGACGTGAAAGAACGATACGGCCTCGCCGTCAACGCTGCCCAGCACCACGCCCGAAATGTTGATGTTGGCCTCGCCCAGCAACGCGCCCACGCGTCCCACCACGCCCGGCACGTCCTTGTTGTTGAGTATGAGTATGTTGCCCTCGGGGATGGCCTCAAAGTAAAAATCGTCGAGCCGCACCAGGCGCACCGTCGCGCGGCCGAACACGGCGCCCGAAATAACGTGCCCGCCGGTCGGGCCGCTCAAGCGCACGGTGAGCGAACTCGCGAAGGCCGAGCTCGCACGCTCGCGCACCTCGACCAGGCGCACTCCGCGTTCGCTGGCTATAGACTCGGCGTTGACGGCGTTTACCGGCGCGGCGAAAAAGCTCGACAGCAGGCCCTTGAGCACTGCCGCGCTCACCGGGCGGGTATCTTCGAGGTCAGCCGCCTCGCCGTGATATTCCACCGTGACCTCGGTGGGGGCATCACCCTCGGCCAGCTGGCCGTGCAGACGGCCCATGCGCTCGGCCAGCAAAAGATACGGCGCAATGCGCTCCGCCATCTCGATCGAAACCGACGGCAGGTTGATGGCGTTGAGAACCACCCCGTCGACCAGGTAGTCGCGCACCTGTTCGGCCACGGCCAGGGCCACGTTGAGCTGGGCCTCGCCGGTGCTTGCTCCAAGGTGGGGCGTGGCCACCACGGCCGGATGGTCCACGAGGCGAAAATCTGTAGGCGGTTCTTCGGCGAACACGTCCAGGGCCGCGCCAGCTACCTTGCCCGACTCGAGCGCCCCCAGCAGCGCTTCTTCGTCGACTATGCCACCCCTCGCGCAGTTTACTATGCGTACGCCGTCGCGCATGGCGGCGAAGGCATCGTCGCCCACCATGCCGCGGGTATCGTCGGTGAGAGGGGTGTGCACGGTCAGAAAATCAGCCCGCGCGTACACTTCTTCGAGCGTCGCCAGCTCCACGCCCAGCCGGGTGGCGGCCTCCTGGGTGAGAAAAGGATCGTAGGCCACTATCTTCATCTTCAGGCCGCGCGCGCGATCGCTGACGATGGCGCCAATGTTTCCAAGCCCCACCACGCCCAGGGTCTTGCCGCAGAGCTCGGTACCCACGAAGTCGCTGCGTCGCCAGTCGCCCCGCCTGAGCGTGGCGTTGGCCTGCGGTATGTGGCGCGCCAGTGCCATCATCAGCGACACGGTGTGCTCGGCGGTGGTGACGTTGTTGCCACCGGGCGTGTTCATGACCACCACGCCTCGGCGTGTGGCCGCGGCCACGTCTACGTTGTCCACCCCTATGCCCGCCCGGCCCACGACCTTGAGCTCTGTTGCAGCATCCAGCAGCTCGGCCGTGACGCGCGTGCCGCTGCGTATGACCAGCCCGTGGGCGTCGGCTACAACAGCGGCGAGATCTTCGGGCGACAGGCCGGGCTGGTAGTCCAGCGACAGCCCCGGCGAGGCCTCGAGTATGGCCAGGCCCTCGGGCGCCAGCTTGTCCGAAACAACAACCTTGTAGACCTCGGCCATGCTAAGCGTACATCTCCAAGAGCAGCTTCTGGGCGGCGGCCGTACCGCGCCCGAATTCGACCTCGTGACCCAGACCGGCCAGCGCCATTTCGAGCGCCGACAGCGCCACCACCACGTCAAAGGTATCGGCGTAGCCTATGTGGGCCAGGCGCACGATGCGGCCCTTGAGGTGCCCCTGCCCTCCGGCCACGGTCACGCCCATGGTGTCGCGCAGGTACTTCGTCAGCGCGCCGCCGTCCACCGTCTCGGGCAGGCGCACGCCGGTGGCCGCAGGGCTGGGCGCGTCGGGCGCCAGCAACTCCAGGCCCATGGCGAGCACGCCCGCGCGCGTGGCCCGCGCCAGGATGTCATGCCTGCGGTACACCTGCGGCCAGCCGCCGGTGGCCTCCACCAGCTCGAACACCGCCGCCAGGCCCGTGACCAGCGACACGGCCGGTGTGTAGGCCGAAGTGTCCTTGGCCAACGCGTCGCGCTCGCGCGCCAGGTCAAAGTAATAGCGCGGCAGGTCCGCGCTCTCGTTCGCGCGCCAGGCCTTCTCGCTCAGAGCCACGAGAGCAAGCCCCGGCGGCAACATCATGGCCTTCTGCGAACCGGTGACGAGCACGTCTATACCGCTGGCGTCCATGGGCATGTCGGCCACGCCCACCGAGGTTATGCCGTCCACTATCAGCAGGCAGTCGCGGTCGCGGGTCAAGGCGGCCAGCTCGGTCACCGGATGCAGCACCGTGGTCGAGGTCTCGCTGCCCTGCACGAGCACGGCCTTCAGGTCGTCGGCCTGCTCGAGGATGGCTGCCACCTGGGCAGGGTCAACGGCCTTGCCCCACTCGACATCCAGCGCTGTAACACGCAGGCCGTAACGCAGCGCTATTTCTTCCCAGCGCTCACCGAACTTGCCGCCCTTTACGACCAGCACGTGGTCACCGTGGCTTAGAGTGTTGGTGACCGCGGCCTCCATACCACCTGTGCCCGTGCAAGCGAGCATCATCACGGGCTGCTCGGTGGCGAACATGGCGCGCGCACCGGCCGCGGTGTTGCCAAACAACTCGCTGAACTGTGGCGTGCGGTGGTGAATCATGGGCGCGGCCATCGCCAGCTGCACCTCGGCGGGTACCTGGGTGGGCCCGGGGGCGAGCAGATAACGCTTGAGTATCGTTGCAGTCATGGCGTGATTCGAACAGGCCGGATGGCTACGCGCTGAGAAATCTACGCGGCAGGCGGGCCGGCTGTTGCCGGTATGGCTAATTATTCCCCGAGGGGGTGGATGTCAACCGGGCAGGGGTCAACCGGGCCCGCTTAAACCGGCCCCGGGGTTACCCCCGGGGGTCTTGACGGCAGACCGGGGGCCGGTCAACGTTTAGTGCGGGTCTTTGCGTCCGCAGGGTAAACAGCACGGTAAGCGTGCGCGAGGCCGCCCGTAATACAGTGATCAGCCCCCGCACAGCCATCGCCTGCGCAAGTCTCTTGCTCGCCTCAGTGTCAGGAGGCACAGCCCTGGCCCTGGAGAGCTCACCGGCACCGCTTATACCGGCAACTCAGGAGATGAGCCTTCGCCAGGCCGTGGCCACCGCTGTAGCCGGCAACCCGGGCGTGCTGGCCCGCGCCCTGTTGCCCGTGGCCACGCGCAGCGGTGAGCAGGAAGCAATGGCCGCCTGGGAGCCGGTGCTAAAGCTCGAACTGGGCTGGGACCGCAGCCACCTGGTGCCGACCAGCGCGCTGGCCGGCGCCGAAGACGGCAACTCGGTCCTCAGCGAAGAGCAGACGTCGGGCTCGCTGTCGTTGTCCAAACTGCTCAGGAGCGGAACCACGCTGGACCTTTCGCTGGCCGCCGCCCGGCGCGAAACCAACTCGTCTTTCCAGGGCCTGGTACCCGAGTACCGCCCCAGCCTGGGCCTGGGCCTGGAGCAGCCGCTGCTGCGCAACCGCTGGGGCTTGCAGGACGAAATCACGCTCAAACTGGCGCGCAACGATACCGCGACCGAGCGCGCCCGCTTTGCCGCCGAGCTTGCCGACTTCGTATTCGCCGTCGCGGGGGCCTACTGGGACGTGGTGCTGACCGAGTCGCGCAGCGAAGCCGCACAACTGGCCCTGGAGCTTGCCCGCAGCCTGGCCGCTGACGCCGAAAAACGCGTCCAGGTGGGCATGCTGGCGCCGGTAGCCGTCAAGGAGGCACACGCAGAAGCCGCGAGCCGCGAGGAGCAGGTCCTGTCGGTGGGCAACGAGGCCCGCCTCTCGCTGCTCAGGCTTGCTCACATGGTAAGGGCGGGCGACGGCCCCCGTCCTTTTGAAATCCAGCCCGCGCACGGCCACGAACCCGTCGCGTCGCTGACAGACCCCGAGCGCTCGCTCACGCTTGCGCTCGAGCGCCGACCAGAGCTGCGGCTGGCCCGCCTGCGGCGCGAAAACCGATCGCTGGACGTGGGCAAGGCCAGGGACGACCGGCTGCCATCACTGTCGCTGTCGGCCGGTTATGCCCTTCTTGGCGCCGGTGGACGCGCGGTACCCATAAGCCCCTTCGGCAGCGACGAAGTGGTGAGCAATCCTTTCGGCGGCAGCTGGTCGGACGCTATCGACCTGCTGGCCGACGGCGACTTCAACCGCTGGTCGGTGGGGCTTAGTTTTGAGCTGCCATTGGCGCGCAGTGCTTCCCGGGCCCGGCTCGAAAGGGCCCAGGCCCGGCAACTGCAGGCCGACCATCAACTCGAAAATCTCGAATCCACCGTGATCCTGCAACTCGACCGTGCCCACGCCGACCTGGCCTCGGCCTGGCAGCGAGTGCAGGCAGCCCGGCTGGCGGTGGAACTGGCCGACGAAAACCTGCACGACCAGCGCCGGCGTTTTGAAGAGGGCATGGTCACGACAACCGACGTGCTGGGTTTTCAGCAGAAGCTGGCCGACTCCATGGCCGCCCGTACCCTGGCCGTGACCGACCACGCGGTGGCCGAGGCCAGTCAGCAGCGCGCCCAGGGTACGCTGCTGGAGCACTACGGGGTCAAACTGGAAGGCGACGAGCAGCAGGCCCGTCCCTGGTGGGCCTCGTTCTGAACAGCACGCAGCGGCCTGCTCGGGAACCAGCGCCGAGGCGAGACCCGGGGGGTCAGGACAGCAGGTTCATGAACTCCTGGCGGGTGTCGCGCTCCTGGAACACGCCCAGCAACGAGCTGGTAACCACCGAGGAGTTGGGCTTCTGCACGCCGCGCATGCGCATGCACATGTGCTCGGCGCGTATGACCACGCCCACACCCAGGGGCTTGAGCTTGCGCTGGATAAAACCGGCGATCTGCGAAGTCATGCGCTCCTGCACCTGCAAGCGCCTGGCGTAACACTCCACCAGCCGGGCCAGCTTGCTGATGCCCACTATGTGCTTGTCGGGGACGTAGGCCACGTGGGCGCGGCCGTAAAAAGGCAACATGTGGTGCTCGCACAGCGAGAAGAAATCGATGTCGCGCACGATTATCATCTCCGAGTAGTCCTCGGTAAACAGGGCGTCGCCAATCACCTCGTCGGGGTCCTGCTGGTAACCGCTGGCCAGGAACTCGTAGCTGCGCGCCACCCGCTCGGGTGTCTTGACCAGCCCCTCGCGGTCGGGGTCTTCGCCCAGCGCAACGAGGATGTCTCGCACACTGTCTTCAACGCTCGCCACGGCCCTAATCGTCCTCGCCGCCCTCGACCTTCACGCGCTGGTACTTGCGGTAGTCGTAGCCGGTAGCCATGGCCATGAGCAGGCTTTCCATACCGCCGTCGACTTCGCGCCTGAGCACGCGCAGTCGTTCGATGTAACGCCTGAAGTCGTTGTTGATGCGCTCGCCTTCTTCCCTGCCCGCGTCAAAAAAACGGTGCAGGCTGACCACCGCGAACTTGAGTGCCGCAAAGCGCATCTCGTTGGGAAACGAGTCCCACTCGGCCAGCGACAGGGTCCTGAGCGATTCGTAGCCCGCCATCAGGGCAGTGAAACGGTCGAGCGAGTAGCTGCCGTCTACAAAACACATGGCGTTTACCGCCGTGGCGAGGTCGAACACGTACTTGCCGCGGCTCGCGTCCCAGAAATCAGATATACAGGCGACCGACTCACCCTTGAACGATATGCAGTCGAGCGCCAACCCGCCGTGGATAAATCCCTTGGGCAGCTTGGTCTCAAGGTAGTTGCCCAGGTACTCAGTCTCCTCGTCTAAGGTGCGCACTATTTTCTTGAAGTATGGTGGTATTCGCCGGCGCACCTCGGCGTAGGTCTCAAACACCTGGTCAAAACCCATGCGGCTGTCGGCGCCTTTCTTGTAACTGCGACACAGTGTGTGGAATTCACCGATGGCGTTGCCCGAGCGGTAGATGCGTTTCTCGGTCAGCCCCGCCTCGTCGCAGAACTCGGCCTGGGGATGCCTGGTAACCACCAGCAGGTAGTCGCCCCGTTCGGCAAACGGTCGGCCGCTGCGCTGCACGACCAACCTCGGGGAGGCGAAACTGTGCTTCTCGAGGAACGCCATGACGTCCATTTCACGCCTCAGGTCTACCTCGTCGTCCACCAGGTAGACGTCCATGTTGTAAGTGGTTTTGCCGGTAACGAGCCGATAGCGCCTGAAGCCGCGCTGTTCTATTGGACCGCTGCCATCGACCAAGCGGCCGAGGCCGTATTCTTCGGCAACTTCGGACAGCGCCTTCCTGTCCAGTTCGAGCGCTGCGAGCAACATGAGTGGGGGCTCGGCAGATTCCGGTCGCCGAACAGGGAATCATTCATCTCTTTGACAGGCAAGTCAATGTTTTACCCTTGACGTTTTCTGCTGGCCGGATTGCTTTCTACGGCGTCGTGGCACCGCAAAACTGCACGCTGGCGAGATATTTTTTTACCTCGAGCTCTACCCGCTCGTCGTCCCAGCCCAGGTACTCGGCCAGCAGGCCTGCGGCCGAGCGGGCCAGCTTCTCGCTGACCTGAGCGCTCTCGAGCGTGACATGCGTGCGCCTGGTCAGCGCGTCTTCGAGGGACATGGCCATCTCCTGGTCAACGGCGTGCACCAGCTCGGCCTTGAGATCGGGCGTATCGTCGACCAGACCGGCCGCCAATTCCTCATCGCCCCTGACCAGGGCCGACACTTCGGCCGCCCTCGCCCCGTAGCGCCAGCGCACGTGCTCTTCGCCCGACCCAGGGGCCCTGTGCATGGCCGCGCCGGGCTCGACGCCGGCCGCCCCGGGCAACGGCACCTGGGCTGTACGGCAGCGACCTACCGGGCGGCCCACCCAGCGGGCCACGCGGTTCACTATTCGCTCCGCCACGTGCCTGTGCGTGGTCAGCTTGCCCCCTCCCAGCGACACCAGCCCCGAGGGGCTCTCGAACACCTGGTCGTCGCGGCTCACGTCGGACTCGTCGAGCTCGTCTTCGGGCTGCACCAGCGGACGCAGGCCGGCGTAGCTGCTCACGACGTCGCCGGCCAGCAGGTCAGCCGTCGGAAAGGCCCGGTTGACGCTGGCCAGGATGTAATCGACGTCTTCTTTCTCAACAGACACCTCGGCAGGGTCGCCCTCGTACCAGGTGTCGGTCGTGCCCACGAGCACGCGCGTCTGCCAGGGAATGGCAAACATGACGCGGTCGTCGCCGGCACCGCGTATGACCACCGCGTTGTTTACCGGCAGACGTGCCCGATCGAATATAACGTGAGCGCCCTTGGTCGCGCGCAGCCTGGGCGGCGTGCCGCCGTCATCGAGTTTTCTCAGCGCGTCGAGCCACGGCCCACTGGTGTTAACAAAACACCGGGCGCGCACGCGGGCTTCGCACCCCAGTTCAAGATCACGCACCACGGCCGACGCCAACCGACCCGTGCTGTCCTTGTCCAGGGCCACAACCTCGGCGTAGTTGAGCACCGCGGCCCCGCCCGAACGCGCGGCGAGCACAGTTTCGACGGTGAGCCTCGCGTCGTCGGTCCAGCAATCCCAGTAGACGGCGCCGCCCTCGAGGCCCTCGGACAGCAGTCCGGGCTCTTCGGCCATGACCTCGGCTGCATCCAACCCGCGGTGCGTCTCCACGTTGCGAAAAGCAGCCAGCATGTCGTAGGCCAGCAGGCCGGCCCGCATCTTCCACACGGAGAGAGAGTCGTCGGCGTAGATCGGAAACAGGAACCTCTGGGCGCGCACCAGGTGGGGCGCAATGCGCGTGCGCAACAAGTCGCGCTCGCGGCAGGCTTCGAGCACCAGGCCGATGTCGCCCTGTTCCAGGTAACGTAGCCCGCCGTGGATGAGCTTGGACGAGCGGCTGCTGGTACCCGACGCGAAGTCGGAGCGCTCGACCAGCGCCACCGACATGCCCCTGAGCACGGCGTCTCTCGCCACCGCGGCACCGTTTATGCCTCCGCCTATGATGAGAAGATCGAAAACCTCCGACTGCAGTTGCTGCCAGGTGGCATGGCGATACTCCTGAGAATTGGAGCCCGGTGAAACCGAACCCTGCGCAGCGCGGCTCATCGCAGCCCCATCACCTTGTGCATCTGCACCGACACCCGTGTGTCTGCCACCCGCGCGGATGCTTCGGCGAGCAACTCTTCCATGAAGGCAGCCGGTCGGGCCGCTTCGCTGGACCCGGGGTCGGCCAGCGGCTGCAGATAAAGCGTGGCTGCCGGGGCACAACGGGCCACCAGTTCGGCTCCCCTGACCACGTCTTCACGGCTGGTGACCGCATCCACCGGCATCTTGACGTAGAGCTCGACCCCGTGACAACCCGAAAGAAACTCCTCGTGTTGCTTCCAGAAGGAAGCCTCGCCGCTGTTGGACGGCAACTTCACGTCGGCCGACACGACGCTGAATGATGGCAACAGCCGATCCAGGCCCCGGGCAATGGTAGCGTTAGTCTCAAGCAGGCAGGGGCGTTCGGGCGGCGAGGCCTTGAACCAGGCCTCGAGAAAATCAGCCTGCATCATGGGCTCACCACCGGTTACTGCCAGCATGGCTATGGAAGGGTCTTCGGCGATGAAGCGGGCCACCACGGCGGCCAGTGTTTCTACCGATACGGGATTGTCGAGAAACTTGCTCTCGCCGCCAGGAAAGTCGACGCGACAGCGCTGGGTTTTTTCAAGCGAGTCTGGAGTGTCACAGTAGACGCAGCGCATGTTGCAGCCCGACAGGCGCACGAACAACTGCCGCTGCCCGGAGTAACTTCCCTCGCCCTGCAGCGAGACGAAGAGCTCGCTCAGCCAGCCGTTCACCCGCAGGCCCCGTCGCTTGCCCGAATCTGCCGTTCGCATGAGCCCTGTCGTCTGTGGGGTCCCGCCATAGTCAACGCAGACTAGCACGAACCCTGTGGGCGGCTAACAGCTGCCACCCTAGAACAACAGGGCGGCTGACCGGTGAGCTCGTATCAGGAGGAAACTTCGGGTTCGCTTTCGCCGGGCGGAACGCGCGCCGACAGGCTATCGCCACCATCGGTGTGCATGGTGCGCTGGGCCTGCTCGTACTCATCCTGGCAGGTGACGCAAAGCTCGCTGAAGGGCATGGCCTTGAGCCGCGAGGGAGAGATATCACCCTCGCACTCTTCGCACTTGCCGTAGTCACGGCTCTCTATGCGCAGCAGGGCCTCGTCCACAAGCTGCAGCTTGCGACGGTCCCTGTCGCCGAGAAGGAGGTTTATCTCTCGGTCGCGGTCGTCGCTGGCAATGTCATAGGTGTCGCGCCCCTCGCCGGCTTCGCCTTCGCGCCCTTCTTTCATGTCCTGCTTTATCTCGCGCAGAATGTCATTCCGCATCTCAAGCAACAGTCCCTCGAATTTATCCAGTTCTCGCTTTCTCATCAGTCTCCACCGCCCACAGCAGGGCATCAGGTCGCCCGTATTGAGCGGCGTAACCTAGTTGTGGCGGCCTGCCGCGTCAACAGCCCCTGTCCGCGATGGCCGCGATGGCCGCCAGCCCCCCTGCGACGCCCGCGGCACCGCAAAAAGATCGTAACCGTCAGAACCGGTAACCGAGACGTCGAGCATCCCCGCCGTCGGGGCCCCCGGCGCATCGCCCAGCCAGGTCACGCCGTCAACATCGGGGCCCTGCCAACTCGTGCGCCCGTAGAAGTTGCCGTCGCCGTCACGGCCGCAGACCAACACGCGCTCGGGCTTGCCCACGCGGGCTGCCAGGTAGCCCACGCGCAGGCCTTCGTGCAGATCAAGCAGGCGGTCGCGCCTGAGCCTCGCCAACTCGGGAGCCACCTCATCGCCCAGCGCCAGTGCCGTGGTGCCTTCTTCGCGTGAATACTCAAACACCGACAGGTGCCCGAAACGCTGCTCCTCAACGAAGCGACACAGGCGTTCGAAGGCCTCGTCGGTCTCGCCCGGAAATCCCACGAGGAACGACGACCTCAGCACCACGTCCGGAACCTTGCTGCGAACCCTGTCGAGCAGGCGACGGGTGGCGTCCGGATCGGCGGCCCGACGCATGCGCTTGAGCATCTCGCGGTCAGCGTGCTGAAGCGGCAGGTCGAGATAGTTGCACACCGAGGGTAGGTCGCGCATGGCGTCGAGGGTCTCGTCAACCAGAGTGGTCGGGTACATGTAAAAACAACGCACGCGCTCGAGACCCTGCAACCCATCTAACTGCCGCAGCAACTGCGACAAGCCGTCGCGCTGTTTCCTGTCACGTCCGTAAGCGCTCAGGTCCTGGGCCACCAGGTTGACCTCCAGCGCACCAGCGGCCACCAGGCCGCGAACCTCTTCGACCACGTCCTCCACCATCCTGCTCTCGTGGCGCCCCTTGAACGACGGGATGGAGCAGAACGAACACTCGTGATCGCAACCCTCCGAGACCTTGACCCAGGCCCAGCCCTGCGAGAGGTCGACTTCGCGCGCCGCGCCTGCGGCCGGCAGGTAGTGGCGCTTGCCCGTGAAGCTGCTACCAGCGGGCGCGTTGAGCGCCTCCACAAAGCGATCGAGGTCGCCGGTGCCCACCATCACGTCGATCTCCGGTATGGCCTGCGACAGTTCCTCGCCGTAGCGCTCGGCCATGCAACCGGTGACCAGCATGCGCGGCGAGCTGCGGCCAGTGGTTGCGGCGGTATCACCAGCAGCTGAATCGCCAGCGGCCAACCCGAGGATGGTATCTATAGATTCCTGCCGGGCCTCCTCTATGAAGGCGCAGGTGTTCACCACGATGGTGTCGGCATCGGCCGCCGCGCCCACGATTTCGTGACCCGCAGCGCGCGCCTGGCCCAGCATGTACTCGCCGTCCACGTGGTTACGGGCACAGCCCAGCGGCACGAAAAAGATTTTCTTCCTGTTGCCCACGCCGCCGTTCACCTGCCAGCCCCACCCTCGGCACCGGTGCCAGCCGGGCTGGCGGCCTCCGGAGCAGAAGCCGCCGGTTCCTCGATGAGATCAACTCCGGCCGGGACTTCAAAGTGAAACAGGCGCTCGGCGAGCACGGTATCGAGCTCCAACTCAGCCAGTTCCATGCGGGTCACGCTGCCTATTGCATCCGTCAGTTGCAAAGAAACCGGTCGGCAATCAGGCTGCCGTAGCACTATTTCCACGGTTTCGGCCGCTGCATGTTCGGATACGGGCGCCTTTTCCAGGCGCAGGGTAACACGCGGCCCGTCGGGCTCGAGCACTTCGGATCGGTAACGGGACTCGAGCAAGTCGGTGTCTCCCATCAGTGCCACCAGGCCTCCGCCGCCAAAAGCGCGCCGGTAGTCAAGCCGGTAGACCTGCTCGAGCTCGTGCTGGTGTATCCACAGCGAGGTGCCGTCGCCTACCACTGTCTGCCTTTCGCCGGCGGTGTAATCCCAGCGAAAATGATCGGGGGCCGCAAAATAAAACCGGCCGCCGGTGCGCACTGGCTCCTCTATGCCCGGCACGTGCACGGCCTGCGAAAAATCGGCCGCGAGAGTGGTCGTGTTGCGCCAGAACTCTCCGTAGCAGGACAGCACGTCGTGCGCGTCGGCAAAAGAAGCGGCCGCCGAAGCAGCCGGCGCAGTCAGCTGCAAGGCCGCCAGCAGGGCCAGCGAGCCGAAGCGGGCGGTCAGGCAGGCGGTATGGCCTGGGCCAGCACCTGCCGCGGGCGCGACCCGTCGGCCGGACCCACCACTCCGTCGCGCTCCATCTGTTCCATGATGCGCGCCGCACGGTTGTAACCCACTCCCAGTTGCCGCTGTACCCACGACGTTGAACCCTGCCCGTGCCGGGTAACCACGTCAACGGCCTTGTCGTAAAGCTCGTCGTAGAAGTCCTGTTCGACGTCGCCCTCGTCGTCGCTAGACTGGCTGTCGAGCAGCTCCATCTGGTACTGCGGGACGCCCTGTTCCTTGATAAACTCAACGACCTCGCCGATCTCGCGATCGCTGATATAGGCCCCGTGCAGGCGCGCCAGGAACGAAGTGCCGGGAGCCATGTAGAGCATGTCGCCCATGCCCAGCAGGCGCTCGGCCCCGACGCCGTCGAGAATCGTCTTGGAGTCATGCCGCGAGGTGACCTGGAAAGAAATGCGCGCGGGAAAGTTAGCCTTGATCAGCCCGGTAATCACGTCGACCGAAGGACGCTGCGTGGCTAGTATCAGGTGTATGCCAGCCGCCCGCGCCTTCTGCGCCAGGCGCGTGATCGACTCTTCAACCTCGCGCCCCACCACCATCATGAGGTCTGCCAGCTCGTCCACCACGACCACGACCCGGGGGAGATGCTCGTTCGAGTTTTCTTCTTCGAGCTCGTACTCCTCTTCGTCCTCTTCCTCGCCTTCCTCGTACTCTTCGTACTCTTCGCCCTCGGCGACCTCGAGCTCCTCTTCCAGCTCTTCTTCTTCTTCGTACTCTTCGTGCTCTTCTTCAAGCTGCTCGGCCACGCGCGCGTTGTAGTCGTCGATACTGCGAACCTTGAGCTCCTTCATCAGCTCAAAGCGACGGTCCATCTCGCGCATGACGTTGGCCAGGGCGGCGGCGGCTTTCCGGACGTCGGTCACTACCGGTACCAGCAGGTGGGGAATGCCCTCGTAGATCGACAACTCGAGCATCTTGGGGTCGATCATTATGAAGCGCACGTCCCTCGGCGTCGCCTTGTACAGTATGCTCATGATGATGGCGTTCAGCGCCACCGACTTACCCGAACCCGTGGCACCGGCCATCAGCAGGTGGGGCATCTTTGCCAGGTCGGCGTAGCGCGCCACGCCCGTGGTGTCCCTGCCCACGACAACCGACAGCGCCGAAGCCAGGTGGCGAAACTCTTCGCAGTCGATCAGGTCGCGAAGGCCCACGAGATCGCGGTGCCGGTTGGAGACCTCGATACCGACCACGTTCTTGCCCGGAATCGGCGCCACGATTCTCACGCCGTGGGCCCTCAAGGCCATGGTCAGGTCGTCGCAAAGGTTCACTATGCGGCTCACCTTGATGCCGGCGTCGGGCTCGAACTCGTAGGTGGTAATAACCGGGCCCGAGCGCACCGCGGTGACGCTGCCCGACACGCCAAAGGTAGACAGCTTCTGCTCCAGGACCTTGGACAAGGCGATGAGCGTGTCTTCGTCAACGTCTACGTCTGAGTCGTCGGGATCGCCCAGCAGCTTGACCGGGGGAAGACTGTAGTCGTTGTCGTCGACGCTGAAGTTGAACTTCTCCTGCTTGTCGCGCCCCTTCGATTCCTCGCGCATATGCCGGCGAGCCTCGGCCACCGACTCGGCGCTGCTGGTTATCTCGAGTATGGCCCGGGCCTTGCCCTCTTCGAGCTCGGCGTGGCCATTGGATGCTACGTCGACCGCAACTTCATCGAGACCGAAGCCAATCGCGTCGGTGTCGGCCTCACCAAGGTCGGGTTCGTCGTCCATGGAAAAGACCATTGGCGCGGCCGGTTCCTGGACCTCCTCGCTACGCGACGACGACGCGAACCGGACTGCCCGGCGCGGCATTCTCGGCATGCGCGGCATTCGCGGTCGGTGCGTCCGCACAAACTCTCCCAGCCCGGAGGCGGCTTGCTCGATCTTCTCGCCCATGAAGTTGCCCACCCGCAGCACCGCGCTGCGAACCAACAGGGCAAAGCGCGCGAGCACCCGCGAAGGCGCGGCGCCGGTGAGCATGATGAAAATCCAGCCGCCAAACGCGGCCAGGATCACCGAGCTGCCTACCATGCCGAAGGCCTGCCTGGCCAGGGTGGAAAGAAAACCACCGACCCAGCCGCCGGCTTCGGCCGGCACTACCCCCTGCCGGTAAAGACCAAGGACCACGGCGCCCTCAAACAACAGGGCAACCGCACCCACCAGCCGCACCGGCGACACGGTGGCCGTCTGCCTTGCAAACAAGCCCACGGCACCGGCGACGAGCAGCGCGGGAAACAGGTAGCTGGCGTAGCCGAAACACTGCACCAGTGCGTGGGCCACGGTGTAGCCCACCACGCCCACCTGGTTGGCCGCGGGCAAATCGGGAGAGTAGGAGTAGAAACTCAGCGCCAGGGCAGCCCCGAGCGCCGAGCACAGTATTGCCTCCACCTCGTGTACGAGGCGTGACTCGGTCTTCCTGCTTTTTGCGGACCGTTTAGCCGCCACCAGTCATAACTCCCAGGTACAGGCCCAGGCTGCCTGCAATCATGCAGTATAGCGCAAAGGGCAGCAGCCTTCCCCTCCTGATGACACGCATCATTATTGCTATGGCCAGCCAGCCGGTCACGGCCGACGCGGCGACCCCTGCCAACACCGGCGTAAAGCTCGTATCAAGCAGGTTTACCAACTCGTCGAGCTTGAAAACTACCGCGCCCAGTATGGCCGGAATCGACAAAAGGAAGGCAAAACGGGCAGCCAGGTCGCGGTCGAGCCCTCGCCCCAGGCCGGCAGTCACCGTGGCCCCGGCTCGCGATATCCCCGGCAACACGGCCACCGCCTGCAGAGCGCCTATGACCAGAGCGTCCAGCGGCCGCATGGCATCGGCCCCCCTGGTCCCGGCCGGCAGCCTGGCGGCCCAGGCCAGCATGCAGCCTGTAATCAAGAGGCACAGGCCCACCACGGCCGGCGACGAAAATGCGGCCTCCACTTGCTCAGCAAACAGCAGGCCGACCACCACTATGGGCAAGGTGGCCAGGGCCAGCAGGCCCACCTGCCTCCGGTCGGTCGAATCTCCACCACCCAGCGACAACAGCAGGCGCAGCAGGTCAGCCCTGAAATACACCAGCACGGCAAACAGCGTGCCCACGTGCAGCATCACGTCCAGGGCCACGGGCGACTCGACAGAGCTGCCGAACAGGCGGCGGGCCAGCACCAGGTGCCCCGAACTCGACACCGGTAGAAAATCGGTCAA
>CAUZFM010000025.1:0-30215 GCA_963579235.1 uncultured Binatia bacterium (SeqCode) | reverse complement strand
GCCTGGCGCATCTACGGATCCGAACTTTCGCCTTATTCGCTCAAGGTCAGGGCTTACTTTCACTACAAGCAGATCCCCCACCAGTGGATCATCCGCAGCCAGGATCGCATGGAAGAATTCCAGCGCTACGCCAAGCTGCCGCTGGTTCCGCTGGTACTGTCCCCCACCGAGGAGGTCATGCAGGACTCAACGCCGATCATCGAAAAACTCGAACGGCGTTTTATCGAACCGGCCCTGGAGCCGACCGAGCCAGTGTCGGCCTTCGTGTCGCTACTGCTCGAAGAATACGGCGACGAATGGGTAAACAAGCCCATGTTTCACTACCGCTGGTCGCGTGAAGCCGACCAGCAGTCGGCCGCCGGTCGCCTGGCCGTCGACATGCTACCTTCCGACGCCGACGAGCAGGCGCTCTCCGGGGTGGCCGAGGTCATCAAGCAGCGCATGGTGCCCAGGCTGTCGTTCGTGGGCAGCAACGAAGGCACCGCGCCCATAATAGAAGAGTCTTTCGCAACGCTCACTTCGCTGCTCCAGGCCCACCTTGCCTCGCGGCCTTATCTTTTCGGTGGCCGTCCCTGCATGGCCGACTTCGGCATCGCGCCACAGCTCTACCAATGCCTGACCGACCCGACTGCCGGTGGGCTGCTGCGCGACAACAGCCCGGCTGTTACTGCTTGGTGCGAGCGCATGCTCACCCCGCAGGTGCAGGGCAAGTTCGAAACCTGGGATGCGTTGGCCGCCACGCTCGAGCCCCTGCTCGCAAAAGAACTGGCAGCCGTGTTCCTGCCCTGGTCAACGGCCAACGCCGTCGCCCTGGCCCGGGGTGACGAGAAGTTCGAAGTGGAACTGAACGGCCGACCCTTTGTGCAGCAGACACAGAAATACCACGCGCGCTCGCTGGCCGCGCTCAAGCAGAAATACGCCGACGCGGCCGCGCAGGCCGGCGACGAGTCGATGCTCACCCCCCTGCTCAAACGCAGCGGCTGCCTCGGATGGCTGGCCGACTGAACGAGTTATTTTCCTGACGCGACGCGCCACGACCCGCGTTCTAACCACTGCCTTCGCCTAGTTCGCGCGGGCATATCACGGGCGAAACAGTTTCTTCCCGCTTGTGTCAGATTTGCATTGACCCCAAGGGGGAAAACGTGGTGTTTTTGTTCGCGTTCTGAAATTCGCCTTTCTGACCTGCGGTTCCCCTGACGCCACCTCCAGCCAGCCGCCCGATGAGCGAGGGGTAAAGGGGGGCGATGAAAATACCGGCAGGTAATCTGAACTTCGCTTTACTCGGACTCGTGGCTGCACGAACTTCCGGTGTACACGGCTACCAACTCAAGACCGAGTTCGAGGCCCTCTGCGAAGATTTCTGGCAACTGAACTACGGCCGACTCTACCGCGCGCTCGACAACCTCGAGACCAGCGGCGAACTGGTCGGTCAACAGCAGGTGCAGATCGGCCGGCCCAACCGCAAGGTCTATCGCATCACGAGCAAGGGTGAGCAGAGTCTCGACGACTGGCTGCTGCAGCCACTCTCCGACGAACCCCGCCCGCTGCGCGACGAGTTGTCGTTGCGCCTCTTGTTCCTGCGCCACCGCGACCCCTTGAAAGTACAGCGCCTGGTCCGCGAGCAACGCGCCATCTACATGTCTCGCCTGGCCCGCGTCGCACGACGGCGCAGGAAGCTGGACGGCATAGATTTTGAGGCCACCGTCACCCGGCTGGTGATGGACGGACTGGAGATGCGGGTGAAGGCCGATCTGTCCTGGCTCGAACACGTGGAGTACACGCTGATCGAAGAAATGGCCACTGCCGCTGCGACCACCATCCGTGACCAATCAACAGAGAGAACTAACCCATGATCCGTTTTAAAAACGTCCACAAGACATTCGGCACCGGCGATACCCAGGTCTGCGCGGCCCAGGGCATAGACCTCGAGATCCCGGTCGGCCAGCTCTGCGGCATCATGGGTCCGAGCGGTTCGGGCAAGAGCACCCTGCTGCACATAGCCGCCGGCCTGGTCGATGCCGACCAGGGCTCGGTGAGCATAGGCGCGCGCGACGTCTCGCGCATGACCGCCGAGGAACTCACCCTCATGCGCAGGCGCGAAGTAGGCGTGGTCTTCCAGTTCTTCAACCTGCTACCCTATCTCGACGCGCGCGAAAACGTGGAGCTGCCCCTGTTGCTCGACGCCGTCAACACGGATGAGCGCAGGAATCGCGCCACTAAGGCGCTCGAAATGGTGGGCCTGCTCCACCGTGCTACGCATCGTCCGCCGCAGATGTCAGGCGGCGAAATGCAGCGCGTGGCTATCGCCAGGGCGCTGGTGATCTCGCCCAGACTCGTACTGGCCGACGAACCCACAGGCAACCTCGACTCGGCCGCCGGCCGCCAGATCATAAGCCTGCTGCGCGACATCAACGACAGCACGGGTGTCACCATGCTGGTGGTCACACACGATCCGGTGTGGGCGGCCAACTGCGACCGCGTGGTACGGCTGGTGGACGGGCTGGTGAGCGAGGACACCTACCTGAAACCTCGGGATAGCGGCGACGGCGAAACTAACGGGCGGCGCGCAAGGGCAGAAACCAGCGGTAAAAACGGAGGCAAGGCCGCTACGGCCTTGCGTTAAGAAACAGTGTTGCGTCTTTTCACCCTGGTCTCTCTTCGCGAGCTTCGGCTGAAACCCGGTCGCACGGCGCTCATGCTCGGCGGCATAGTGGTGGGAGTGTCGATGGTGTCGGCCATCGAGCTACTCAACCGCGAGGTGGTCGGGCAGTTCCGCGACTCGATGGAAAACGCCTCGGGCCGCGCCGAGCTGCAACTGGTGGCGCCAGGCACTGACTCGCGCCTGCCCGACGAGCTGGCCTACGACCTGGGCGGCGTCGCCGGAGTCGAGGCCGCGCTACCGGTCATAGACGCCTCGGTGCCCATGGCCGACAGCGCGACCCGCCTGCGGTTGTTCGCAACTGACTTCACCAACCCCCGCGCCGAAGAAACCTACGGGGTCACGATCGTGGGCGGCGGCGACCCTCTCGAAATACTCGCCGACCCGGGCGCAGCCCTGCTACCCGAACAGACCGCCCGGCGCCTGTCGCTGGCCGAGGGCGACACGATCACGGTGTCGGGCGCCATCGGTCGGCAGCAGTTCCGGGTGGCCGCCCTGCTCGCGGGTGACGGGCTGCTCGCCGCCACGGGCGAAGACTTCCTCGTCATGGACATCATGGCCGCGCAGAGACTGCTCGCGCTCGACAGGTTGGTTGACAGGATAGACATAGTGCCCTCCGAGGGCGCCAGTGTGGCCGGCATCAAGGCCCTGCTCAGCGAGGCCGTTGGCCACAGGGCCGAGGTGGTGACCCCCTACGGACGCGGAAATTATTTTGCCAACGCGGTATCAAGTTTCCAGGTCATGGTTTTCTCGCTAAGCCTGCTTGCCCTGCTCACCGGCATGTTCATCGTCTACAGCGCGGTGTCGGCCTCGGTCGTCTCGCGGCAACGCGCCATTGGCACGCTGCGCGCGGTGGGCGTGCTCAGGCGCGAGGTCATGTTGATGTTCGCCGCCGAGGCTGTCGCCTGCGGAGTGGTAGCCTCGACTATCGGCTGCCTGGTGGGCGCACTGTTGGCACGCGTGCTGTCGGGCCAGTTGTCGGGAGCCATGGGAGTGATCTTCCAGGTGCGCGCCGAGATCACGGCCAGTGGGCTCGACGCCGGTGTCGCGCTCAAGGCCATAGGGCTGGGCACACTGTGCTCGCTGGTGGCGGCACTGCTGCCGGCGTGGAAAGCCGCCTCGCTGCACCCGCTCGAAGCCCTCGACGACCGCCCCAGTGGACGCGAGGCCCTCGAGGGCAGCCAGTCACGTTACTTTACGCTCGCCGCCGCTGTTTTGGTGGTGCTGGTGGTTGCCTGCATCGCCGCCGAGGTGAAATTTCGTTCCATCATGTTCGGTAACATCGCCTCGACCGCGTGGTTCCTGGCCTTCATACTCGCCAGCGTGCCGGCCGTGTCCTGGCTCGCGCTGCGCCTGCGCCCCGCCCTGGTACGCACCTTCGGACTGGCTGGCCGCATGGCGTCGGAGAGCCTGGCGCGCAGCTCGCGCAGATCGGCAGTCGCCGTGGCCGCGCTCGCCCTGAGCCTGGCCACCACCATTACCTTTGCCGGCCTGTTCCTGAGCTTTGAGCGTTCGATCGTCGGCTACGTGGGCACCTTCATGGACGGCGATTTTTCGATCTCGTCGAGACACACGCGCGGCGGATGGCTCGAAGAGCCCATCGACTCGGCCATACTGCCCCGGGTGGAGGCCGTGCCCGGCGTCGACCGGGTAGAAACACTGCGCCTGGTTTCGGGCTACCACTACGGGGCGGCACGGGTAGGACTGCTGGCACTGTCGGACGGTTTTTTCACGGTGGATCACTACGGTCCGTGGTTCGTAGAGGGAAGGCCCAGCGATGCGCTTCCGGCCGTGAGAAAAGGAAATGCGGTGCTGGTGTCCGAAAACTTTTCGCGTCTGCACGGGGTTGAGTTTGGACAACAGCTCGTGATGAACACGCCCGAGGGCGAGCTCGATCTACCGGTGGTGGGCATCGTGGTGGATTACACCTCGGACCAGGGAGCCATAGTACTGGCCTCGCGTCTCTACGCCGCGCAGTGGCGGGATCCCACGGTGAACCGCCTGCACGTGTACACCTCGTCGTCGCGCGAGCCGGCGGCCATGCGCGCTGCCCTGGTGCACGCGGTCCGCGACCGCGAAGACCTCAAGCTGTTGTCGTTATCGTCGCTTCTCGAGTACCACTCGAGCCACGTTCGCCGCGCTTTTGCGTTGGCGGGGTCGCTCGAGCTGCTGATGCTCATCGTCACCTTCGCCGGCATCGTCGACGTGCTTGCTTCGAGCGTAAACGACCGCCGGCGCGAGTTCGCGTTGCTGTCGGTGGTGGGTGCCGATTCGCGGCTGCTCACGCGCTCGGTGATGGCCGAGTCGGCGGTGCTCATCAGCGCCGGTATCTGCCTGGGTATCTTCGGGGGCGCGATGTCGGCCTGGATGTGGGTGGAGTTTCACTGGACCTGGTTGCTCGGCTGGATACTCGAATTGCACTTTCCCTGGCAATCAACGGCGCGGGCAGCCCTGCTGGCGACCGTTGTAGCCACACTGGCAACCTGGGGCCCGGCGCGGGCGGCCACCCGGGTAGACACCATGGAGGCTCTGCACAGTGATTGAACAGCGCTTGGACAGGTCAAAAAACCTGGGAGCCCGGGCGGCGGCTTCGAAAGAAACGGCTCCCGCTGCGGTCTCGTCGCGGCGCTGTCCCTCGTCGCGCATAGCCGCGGTGGGCAGCTACCTGCCTCCACGCGAATTGTTGTCGGTGGACATAGAGCGCCGCCTGCGCGTGGAAGCTCCACCCGGCTGGATAGAAGAGATCACCGGTGTGCGAGCACGCAGGGTGGCGGAGCCCGGCACACCGGGATCGGAACTCGCCGCGCTGGCTGTGCTCGACATGTTGGATCGCAGCCGCTGGTCGCTCAATGACATCGACTGCATCATCGTGGGGTCGGCCACCGCCGACTGCATAGAACCCTGCACCGCCAACATGGTGCAGTCACGCCTGGGCGCACGCGGTGCCGCCTTTGACGTAGGCAATGCCTGCAACGGATTCCTCAGCGCACTGCAGGTGGCCGATGCGCTGGTCACCACCGGTCAGTTCGGCTGCGTGGCCGTGGCTTGTGGCGAATCGCTTGCGCCCTTCGTACCCTGGCACCTGGCCGAGGCCTCCGTCGATCCGCTGGAATACATCGGCTCCATAACCCTGGGCGACGGCGGCGGCGCTGCCCTCGTGGTGCCGTCGGCGGGCGACGGCCGTGGCCTGCTGGCTAGTTCCTTCGTAACAGAGGGTGACATGTGGGAGGCCGCGATCATACGCTCCGGAGGATCACGCTATCCCGGCGCCAGCAACGGCAACTGGTTCACCTGCCAGGCCCGCCCGCTCTACGATGCGGCCTACCGCCTGCTGCCCGACATGATAGAGGACGTCCTCGGGCGCGCCGGCTGGCAAGCCGACGATGTAGACCTCATCGTGCCCCACCAGGTGAGCATTTCGGCGGTCGCCAACATCGGCTGCCGCTTTGGATGGACGGTGGAGGACGCCGTATTTACGCTCACCGACTGCGGCAACACCGCCGCTGCGAGCATGCCGATGGCGCTCGCGAGGGCAGCCGAACAGGAACGCCTCGATGCCGGCAGCCACGTGCTGATGGTGGGCGCCGCAGCCGGTTTTTCGGCCGGCGTTACCGCCCTGCGCTGGTAAGATCGGCGAGCGACAGCCGACTCTACCGGGCGCTCAGCCGCGACGCAGCTCCAAGCCATCCATCACCGGGGCAGGATCGGGGGCTTCGAGCAGGTAGGGCAGTAAACCGTGCGCACCCAGTAATTGGTCGGCGCGCGCGCGATCATCATCGGCCAGGCGCTTGTAGCGTTCGGCGGTACGCGCGTGTCGCCAGGCAGAGTAGCTGTTGAGCAAGCGTTGCTCGCTCACGCCCAGTACCGGTTGCTCGGCCATGCCAAGCACCCGCGGTACGGGCTCGCCCGGGGCGAGGTCGGCGATCTCGGCCGCGACGGCACCGCTCGCCACCAGCTGCATGGGCACGAACACTCGACCTATCTCGGACAGCAAGGGGCCGAGACTGTCCTTGAGCTCAAAGTCGTCGGCCCAGGGGGCGGGTGGCGCGGCCTCGTTGACCTCGGCCAGCCAGGCCATCACCAGCGGAGCGTGCGCACGCATGCGTCGGGCCGGCACCGGGTCACGACCAAGGTGAGCGTGCATGGGACCGGCCATGGCAAGATCGGCGAGCGATATGCGATCGCCGAGGAGAAACCGGCTGCCGTCGAGGTGAAAGTCGAGTACCTCGAGCAAGCGGTTAAACCACTCGTCTATCAAGGGGCGCGTGCGATCGGTGACACCCAGCGGCGGTAACGACGACGACATGCGCTCGACCATGCGCGCCGACTCGGGGCCGGTGCGCACGCTCCAGTCGTGCTCGATCCACGCGCGCTGCTCGGGAAAGCTCCAGCGGAAATACATGGCCGGAAGTATCATCGCCTCGTCGGCAAAATCCTGGATGATCTCGGCCACCAATCGCAGCACCGGGTCGGCGGGTAGCACGGCCGGTTCGGGGTGCAGGGCTTCGATCGCTTCGATCATACGCGGGGTGTCCTGCAACACGTCGTCACCCGAGATCAGTACCGGAATGAAGTACGACCCGGTAGCCGGCCGTATGACCTCGCGGTACATGTCCGGCGTGGGAGCGATCTCCTCGTAGTCGACGTTCTTGTACCTGAGCAGCGGACGTATCTTCGCGGAGAAGTACGAAAACGGTGTAGCCATAAACTGCCAGTGAGCTGCCATACGTAAACCAAGATAACCGGCACCCGCGCAAGCCGTCAACGCTGTATCGCACCCATATGGGCGGGTCTGCAAGGTTTTTCTGCACGGTTGTGGAATCCGCGTCTATTGCAGCGTAAACCTGTAGCGTGTCGCGCACCACGATTGCAGAATGTGAATTGTATTATGAAAGCCCCGAAGCTGGCCGCTATCGTGCGCCGATACTGCTGTTGCCGGGGTTATTCCAGTCCTTCGAATGCTGGCGGCCGCTTACCACCCGCCTGGCCCACCGTGGATGGGAACTGTACCTGCTGCCGCGCGACGGCGGCTCGGGCGACCACAAGAGCGCGGGGGCGACGAGCCTCGATGGGCTGGTGGAACAGACCGCCCGCGTGGCCGAGCAGCTGGCCCGGCGCGACCGACAGGGCTACGCGCCGGCCGCCAACGAAGACGCCGAAACCAACGTCGGGGTCATCATCTTCGGCGCCGACCTGGGCGCTCACCTCGCCGCGGAACTGACCGCCAGGGTGCAACCCATGGCCACCGTGTTGTTCTCGTCCGTCGCTCCCGCCGTCCTGGGCGAGAACTGGCAACGTTCGCGCGGAATACTGCAGCGCTGGCGACCAGGCAAGGCAAATCCCGGCGTGGCACCCGCGGGCGTAGCTGGCACTGCCCGCTCCAACAGCTGGCTGAACGAGGAACCCGACTGGCTGCTGGCCGCGTTGATGTCGGCCAGCCCGGGTAAGTCCAGTGTTGAAGGCGGCGGCGGTGATGGTGACGATGTGCCCACGCTGATGTTTTCCGCAGATGACGACCCGCTCGTGAAGCTCCCAGCTGTTCCGTCGCGGACCTCTGCTAAACTATCCGACACTACGCTGTCCGGCCACTGGTGGCCGGCGGTCGCGCCGCAACAGCTGGCCGACGAGCTGCATCGTTTTCTCGTGCTCACCCTGGGTGACCGCGTGGTCGACTTTCCCGACTCTGTGTTCGACTGAGAGGCCGGCCGGAAGCATAAGCACCGGATGCTTGGCGACCAGCAGCCCGCCCCGCATTGACTGCGAAGCGCGTGCGCGGCAGTCAGTGAGGAATGACAACTGCCAAGCCCGTGAAGCCTGCCAACATAAAAGTCGGCAACAAGCTGCCCGCCTTCAACCTTGAAGCCACGGGTGATCAGAAGATAAAGCTCGCCGATCTTGCCGGCAAAAAAGTCGTGTTGTGGTTCTACCCGCGCGCCGCGACACCCGGTTGAACGCAGGAAGGCCTGGACTTCGCTGGTTTGCACGCGAAGTTCAAGCGCGCCGGGGCAGTTGTCCTGGGCATTTCACGAGACACGGTCGCCAAGCAGGAAAAGTTCAAGGCCGCGCAGGGTTTCCCCTTTGAGCTGCTGTCGGACGCCGACGAAAAAGTCTGCCGCAGCTGGGACACCCTCAAGAAGAAAAACATGTACGGCAAGCAGGTGATGGGAATTGAACGCAGCACCTTCCTGGTAGGCGAGGATGGCCGACTGCTGCGCGAGTGGCGCAAGATCAAGATTCCCGGCCACGCCGACGAAGTGCTCGCCGCCGTCAAAGAGTCCTAGGAGGCCCGAAGAAATCGGGCAGACGACTACGGTCGCGATGCTCGAGGCCGGCGGCGGCCAGGCTGCCAACCAGTAGGTTGATGCCGGTCGAACCTTCTATGTAATTGTCAGCCATGGGCAGCTCCTTCAGGGCCTGCTGCCTTTTCGCCGTCTCTGCTCAGTTGATGTAGCCGAGGGAGCGAAGGTGACGCAGTACGTCTTCGCGGGCGGGGTCGTTCTCGTCGGCCTCGGGGTCGCCATCTCCCTTCTCACCGCGTTTCCAGGTGGCCACGCTGCCCGCCTCGCGGGCCACGGCCGGGCCGGCCTCGAACATGCCATCTATCACGCGACCCACCATATCGCGGCCCACCGGCATGCCCATCCAGGCCAGCACCGTGGGCGCTATGTCTTTAACGGTGGCCCCCTCAACTTTGCAGCCACGTTTTACGCCCGGGCCCGCCGCCACGATTATTCCCGTGTCGCGATGGGCACCTGAAAGATGCATGTAGTCGGGCTTGGTGATGGCAAACTCACCCACCGCGGGGCCGGCACCGTGGTCGGAAAGCAGCAGCAAGGCGCTGTCGGGAGGCAAGCGGTCTACAAACAACCCTAGTTCTTCGTCCACCCAGCGCCAGTAGTTTTCAATGGTTCCCCCGAAGTCGCGAACCTGCTCCTCGGTCACACCCTCAAAAAACTCGGGCTGCATGAATTTCCAGAAACCGTGTTGCACATCGTCGGTACCGCGCAGGTAGAGCAACAGCAGCTCGGGCGGCGCCCCGTCGTCGAGCAGGCGATGGGCAGCGTCGAGATAAAAACGATCGCGGGTCCACGCGCGTACAAAACGATCAAAGACCAGGAAGTTAATGCGATCATCGGGGGCGGCGTCCGTCGCGCGACCAGCGGCTATCCGCTTGGGATCATAGTCGGCTGTCAGGAAGCGCGGCATGGCCTCGGTTACCTTGCCAGGACCCGGCGGCCTGAGGTCGGCCAGGTAGCCGGCCGGAAAGGTGCGGCCCTCTACGCCCGTCCCGTAGTGCGCGCGATCGCTCACGATGCGACCGTTCAAGGCTTCGGCCGGCCAGCTCACGAACCAGCCGATTACCGCGACATCTACTCCCGAGCGCGAGGCCATGTTCCATAACGCGGGCGCCGTACGCATGCTGCTGTCCACCGGCCGCGGCGAATCGCCCCCGCCGGTCCGCAGGAAAAAGGTTATGCCGTGCTCCTCGGGGTCCAGGCCCGTGGCCACTGTGGTCCAGATCACGGGAGAAACGCTCGGCTTCATCGAGCCCAGGGGTGCGCGACAGCCGCGTTCCGCGATGGCGGCCAGGTTGGGCATCTTGCCCTCCCGTATCCACGGATCAATCAGGTCCCAGGTGCCACCGTCCAGCCCGATCACGGCCAGGGTCGCGGGACGCTCGGGCGCCCGCTCGCAGCCGCCGGCGGCCAACAGCAACACGGCGACCACCACGACCACCGCGTACGCTCCCAAGCCCTTCTCCAATCCCTTCACGACTTCGCGTCCAGGCTGCCCAACTGCCGCAGCCCTTCGTACAATATCACCGAAACCGCGTTGGCCAAATTAAGACTACGCACCCCCGGCTCGACGATCGGGATGGTCAATACCTCGGCACCCGCCGCCGACAGGGCATCCATGCGCTCGGCACCCAGCCCCTTGCTCTCGGACCCGAACAACAACAGATCATCCCGGGCGAACTCGTGCTCGGCATAACAACGCCCGCGCCTGGCCGAGTTGACGATCACGCGACCCGGCGGATGATCGTCGACCCAGGCGGCCCAGTCGTCGTGTACCGACAGGTCGACCAGAGGCCAGTAGTCGAGACCGGCACGACGCATGTAACGATCGTCGAGCGAGAATCCCAGCGGTCCGACAAGATCAAGCGGAGTGCGCGTAGCCGCGGCCAGCCGCGCTATGCTCCCGGTGTTCTGCGGGATCTCTGGCTCTATCAATACTATGCGCACGGTCAGCCCTTGCACGAGGCCAGTGGCCACTGTTGCCCCTGGCAGTTCAACACCGGGTCGCCACCGGCGTCGCTGATGGCTCCCGCGAGGTGATAATAGGCCGGTCGTAGAAAGCGCGCGGGCATCACGCCACGGCTGCCGCGTTCGACCCGGCAGTAGAGAACGTTGTCATCGCCAACGCACAGCGAGCCACAATCGAGTTCGTTGCTCTCGCCGTCGTTGGTGCGCACCGAAAACCCCTGGTCGGGATCGCCGTCCACCGACACCACTACCAGCGGCGTGTCTTCGACCACGATCGACGCGCGGTCCACACCGACATCAACGACCCAGCCGCCCTCGCCGTCGGCGGCCACGTGGCGAGAAAACAGGAGGGCGATGCGCTTATTGCTGATCTTTTCGCCGTCGGCGTACCAGTGCCCATCACGACGAAAAACAATCTCCGCTCCCCCGATGGCCCAGAAACCTGCCCTTGTCATATTTTCGCCGACCGCGTTGCGGCAGCCGCAGTCAGACTGCCCGCGCCGCCGGGTGGGGGCAACCCGAACGGCGAGAGACAAGCAGGGCCGATGATCAGCGCCCGGTGAACCGCAGCGATACCACCGGCACTTCCAGCGCTACGGTTCCCGCGGCGTCCCACGCGACCACGTCGACCACGAACGCCTGCTCAGCCTCCACGTCGTGACAACGCAGAAAGCTACAACGCGCCAGTTCAACAGGACCCGACACGCTGTCAAGCGAGATCATGCCCACCGCCGCCCTCAGAACCCGGCGCGCACCCTGGGCGGTAACATGACCATTACCGTCCACGTCGCAGCCCTACTTCAGTGACGGGCCGGCGCGTCGACGTGTCAGTTACCAACCGCGGCAAGGTACTCGGCCATGTTGTCTCTGCTACCCACCGCCAGGGCGGTGCGTTGGTGTACCGAGGTCGGCACGAGGTCGAGGATACGCGTACTGCCGTCACTGGCAGAACCGCCGGCCTGCTCGGCCAGCATGGCCATGGGGTTGGCCTCGTACATCAGTCGCAGTTTACCCGCCGGCGTTTCACCGGGCTTCCTGCTACCCGCCGGGTAAAGAAAGATCCCTCCATTGAGCAGGTTGCGATGAAAGTCGGCCACCAGCGACCCCACGTAGCGCCCCGAACCGGGGCGCCCCTCGCCCCCCCCGGGATCCTTGAGCGAGTCGACGTAGTCTCGCGTAGCCTGGTCCCAGGTCCACGCGTTGCCCTCGTTGCAACTGTAAATGCTCCCCCGCGCGGGAGTGTTTATGCGCGGGTGCGAGAGCAGGTACTCGCCGCTTCTCGGGTCGAGCGTAAAACCGTCCACGCCATCACCCGTGCTCAACACCAGCATGGTGCTCGACCCGTAGGCAAAATAACCAGCGGCGGCCTGGGCGCTGCCGGGTTGCAGAAAATCCTCCAGCACGGCGGCCGAACCGCGCGGGCCCAGTCGCCTGAACACCGAGAAGATCGTGCCTATGCTTATGTTGACGTCAATGTTCGATGATCCGTCAAGGGGATCAAACAGCGCAACGTAGTCGCTCTGTTCGCCGGCGGCCGACGGCGCGATGATTTCTTCGGCTTCTTCCGACGCCATGCCGCACACGCTGCCGGCCTGCCTGAGCGCGTCAATGATGAGCTGGTCGGAGTACAGGTCGAGCTTCTTGACCTCCTCTCCGTGGACGTTCGTGGTGCCGCTCAATCCCTTGATGTCTGCCAGCCCAGCTCGGTTGATCTCCTCGGAAATCTTGGTGCAGGGCCGAGCGATGTCGGCCAGCAGGCCAGCCAGCGCCGGGTCGAGCCCGACCGCTACCCTGCCCTCGAGCCAGTCGGAAAGTGAAAGTGCCTGTTCTGTCATGTGTCGAGTCTCCTGGTTTCCCTCGCCCGGGGACCCTATTGAAACCGCGGGCCGCCAACATCGCAACACCCTGCTTCTGGATTCGGGTGGGCTGCGGAGATATATGCAGCGCCGTGGCAAGTGAACAACTCAAGGTGGTCCTCGAGATGCTGGCCGGCATGGTGGACCTTAACACCACTTCGGTTGAAAAAATGCGCAGCGGCATGGAAGCTGGCCTCGGTGCTTTCCCCCTGCCCGACGACGTCAGCGCCCAGGTTGAAAGCGGATGGCCGGTGCCCGTGGAGTGGATCAGCACCCCGGACTGCGACGACAGCAGGGTATTGCTCTACCTGCACGGCGGCGGCTACGCGGTGGGTTCGATCAACACCCACCGCGAGCTGGTGTCGCGCCTGGCGCGAGCCTGCGGCTGCCGCGCATTACTGATCGACTACCGGCTGGGCCCCGAGCATCGTTTTCCGGCTGCGGTCGACGACGCGCTGGCCTGTTACTCACAACTCCTCGACCAGGCCATCGCCCCCGGCCACATAGCAATTGCCGGTGACTCGGCCGGTGGCGGGCTCACACTCGCCACTCTGCTGGCCGCGCGAGAAGCCGGGCTGCCCATGCCCGCCGCCGCCGTTGGCCTGTCGGCCTGGACTGACCTGTCGGTAAGCGGAGACTCCATAACCAGTAGGCAAGAGGCCGATCCCATGCTCACCGGCGACCAGCTGCGGCAGTTTGCCACCTGGTACCTCGGCGAAGACGGCGACCCCCGCGATCCACTGGCTTCGCCGCTGTTCGCCTCGCTCGAGGGGCTGCCACCACTGCTGCTACAGGTTGGCAGCGAAGAGGTCCTGCTCGACGACACCCTGCGCCTGGCCGACAACGCCCGGGCGGCGGGCGTGGAGGTGTGCGTAGAGCAGTGGGACGAGATGTTCCACGTGTGGCAGGCCCTGGCTGCCATGCTCGACGAAGGACAAAAAGCCATCGACCGCATAGGCGAGTTCCTGCGCGAAAAGATGGGCTGAGAAAACAAGCTATGAAAAAATCCATTATGCCCAAGCGAGCAACGCGGCGACGATTAAGCCTGGCAACGGTGGCAATGGTCATCGTGGCCGCCGGCTGCGCGGGGCCGCCGCGCGGCGCCTGCGACACGGCCGGTACGCCCGGTACCGTCTGTGGTTTTGAAAACCCCGAGGACATCGAACTCCTGGCCAGGTCCGGCATCGTGCTGGTATCCAACCTGCGCCTGGGCGACCCCGTACCGGGAGGAGGTTTTCTTTCGGCGATGACAACGGCGGGCGCCACCGGCGACGACCAGCAGGCGCGCCCGTGGAAGGTGTGGCCACGCGAAGACGGCAGCGCACCGGCTGCCGACAACAACTCCGCCATATTGGGCTCACCCGACTGCCCCGGGCCACCCGACCCGGCCGCCTTCAATCCCCACGGCATAAGCTCCACGAGCAGCGGCGAGCTCGCGCTGTTGTACGTGGTGGCCCACGTTAAGGAAGGAAGCGGACGCGAGGCCGTCGAAATATTTGCAGTGGTGGGCTCAGGCCTCGAAACGAAGCTCAGCTGGTTGGGCTGCATCCCGACACCGGATGCCATACAGGCCAACGACCTCGCCGTATCTGCCGACGGCATCGTCTACGCGAGCAACTACCAACCCGACAACTCAACCATGCACGCGATCAAGGCCTCGCTGCTGGGCACGGACAGCGGCAGCATCATCACCTGGAAGCCGGGCGCGGGCTGGAGCGAAATCGAAGGCACGAGCTCCAAGCTGGCCAACGGCGTAGCCTTGTCAAAAGACGGTAAAGTTTTGTATTACACAGAAACGATTTCGCGTAGTCTGCACCGCAAGCCCCTGGACGGCAGCCCCTCGGTGTGGGTCGACATTCCCGGCATGCCCGACAACCTGTCGTGGACCGAGCGCGGAACCCTGCTGGTGGCTTCGCACACGTCGGGCCCGCGTTTCATGGCCTGCGCAAGCGGCCGCCTGCCCTGCCGAAGTCCCTGGATAATCCACGAACTCGATCCCGCCACCATGGCCTTGAGAACGCTGGCTCAACACGACGGCGGCAGGCTGGGTGCCGTTACCGTGGCCACCCCCGTCGGTGACAAAATACTGTTGGGCTCCGTGTTCGACGACAGGATAGGGGTTCTTTCTGACTGACCCTGTCCTGTGGTTGGACAAAAAAAACAGCAAGCGCAGGAAAAGATGGCTTCTTTTCAGGGACTCGTTTGCTTTAATATATAATATCTAATAAAAATCATAAAAGGAAGTCGGTTCCAGCCGGTATTAGCCTGGATTGTGGTACCACGCGCCATGCTCGCGGTACTGAATCTCAGCAATAAAGGAGGCACAAATAATGACTGCACCATTCTCCCGCCCACGGAGCGTGCCCTTACACATAAGCTACGATACCGATAGCCCCCAGCCACCCACACGACGTGGGCGACGGCCCAAGGTCACGCGCCAGCAGATGTTGGAGGCCGCCATTCAGGAGTTCGCGGCCCACGGCTACGGCGGGTCAACCATCGCCGCCATTGCTGCCCGACTAAGCATCACCCAACCGCTGATCCACTACCATTTTTATTCCAAGGAAGAGCTGTGGTTCGAGTCGGTGTACCTGCTCTTTCTCTCGCTGTGGAATGACATCGAGCTGGCCCTGGTCGAAGCTAAGAACGACGGCTCACGTGGCAGTGCCCGGGAGTTGCTAAAGGTGGTCGTCACCGCGCTGGTCCGGAAGCCAGAAGTCGCCCGAATCGTGAGTAACGAGGGCTACGACCACAACAGCACACGCATGTCGCTGCTGTCTGAAACCTACCTGCAGCCCGTATTCAAGGTAGTGGGCGACGCGCTCGACACGCACGGCAAGCGAGCCTCGCTCAAGAAGCAGCCCCCTGAACTTCTCCTGCTGGCCTTCCTCGGCGCAACGACCACCGTAATCACCATGGGCCCGGTGTGCCGCGAGCTCTACGGCCTCCAAATCGATTCCGAGGCAAATATAGACAAGCAGGTCACGCTTCTCGAAGCCCTGTTCGTGGGCTGAAAACAGCAAGCAGGACAGGGGCGTTGAAGAAAGACCGCCTCTCGTTCTGCGGCGCCCCCTACTTGGCCGCGTAGCCACCCGCTGCTATCTTCCCGATGGAAGAACAATGGCAGCAAAAAAAAAGGCACCGAAAAAAACCCGTAAGAAAACTTCCAAGGGGTCCGGCAAAGAATCGCTGACGATCACCGACAACCGCACCGGCCGCGTCTACGAGCTGCCTATCAACGACAATACGGTGCGGGGCATGACTTTTCGCGACATCAAGGTCGACAAGGAAGACTTCGGCCTGCTGGTCTACGACCCCGGACTGCTGAACTCGGTTACCTGCAAGAGTACGGTATCTTTCATCGACGGCGACCGTGGCGTCCTCGAGTACCGAGGCTACCCCATCGCCCAGCTCGCCGAGAAGAGCAACTTTCTCGAGACGGCCTACCTCATCGTCAAGGGCGAGCTACCCAACGCCAAGCACCTCGCGGCCTGGGAACACAACATAACCATGCACACCATGCTGCATGAGAACCTCTACAAGTTCATGGACGGCTTTCGTTACGACGCCCACCCCATGGGCATGCTGGTGAGCACGGTCGGCGCGCTTTCCACCTTCTACCCCGACGCCAAGAATATCTTCGACATAGAGTCGCGCCGCGTGCAGGCGCGCCGCCTGCTTGGTAAAATGCCAACGCTGGCAGCCATGTCCTACCGGCACAGCATGGGGTTACCCTACGTTTACCCCGACAACGACCTTGGCTACACGGCCAACTTCCTGTCGATGATGTTCCGCATGACCGAGACCAACTACAAGCCGAACCCAGTGTTCGAGCGGGCGCTCGAGGTGCTGTTCATCCTGCACGCCGATCACGAGCAGAACTGCTCGGCCCACGCCATGCGCGCTGTGGGAAGTTCGGACGTCGACCCCTACACCGCGGTGGCGGCGGCCTGCGGGGCCCTGTACGGCCCGCTGCACGGCGGCGCCAACGAGGCAGTGATCCACATGCTCAAAAAGATAGGCTCGGTGAAAAACATCCCGGCCTACATCAAGCGTGTAAAGGCCGGCGAGATGAGACTGATGGGATTCGGCCACCGCGTGTACAAGAGCTATGACCCGCGCGCGAGAATAATAAAGGAAGTGGCCTACCAGGTGTTCGAGGAAACCGGCAAGAACCCGCTCATCGACATCGCGGTCGCCCTGGAGAAGGTCGCGCTCGAAGACGAGTTTTTCATTGAGCGCAAGCTCTACCCCAACGTGGATTTCTACTCGGGCATAATTTACCAGGCCATGGACTTTCCGCTCGAAATGTTCCCGGTGCTTTTCGCGATTGGTCGTACGGCTGGCTGGCTGGCCCAGTGGAGCGAAATGGTCCAGGACGAAGAACGACGCATCGTTCGCCCGCGGCAGATCTACCGGGGCGAACGTGGGCGCGACTACGTCGACATAAAGAATCGGCCGACGCCCGCCACCCGGGAGCGGCTTATCCTGGCGCGCGAGCGCCTGTAGCACTCGCCCCTCGGTCGACCCGGCGGTCAGTCCTTGCCGTCGTAGATGCCCATGGCCTTGGACAGAAAGGCCATGGCCTCTTCCTTCTCCCGCTGAAAGGAGTTGCGGCCTATGATCGAGCCGAAGCCACCGCCGTCACGAATGCCTCGGACCTCTTCGAAGACCTTCTCATCGGCGCCCTTGGCACCACCCGAAAAGATAACTACCCGCCTGCCACCGAAGGCCGACTGTACGACGTGGCTCACGCGCTCGGCCAGCGTGCCCGTGGGTATGCCTTCTTCTTCGTATACCTTGCGAGCCGCGTCCTGCTCTATGTAATCGGCGGGGGGCTTGACCTTGATAAAGGTCGCGCCCATCTGCGCGGCTATCTGGGCCGCGTAGGCGACCACGTCGATGGCGGTTTCGGCTTCCTTGCTCAGGTTGCCACCGCGCGGATACGACCACACCACCACGGCCAGGCCGTAGTCCTTGGCCTCTCGCGTGAGCTCCCTCAGGTCCTCGTACATTGACTTGAACTCACCCGAACCAGGATAAATCGTGTAGCCTATCGCCACGCATCCCAACCTCAGCGCGTCGGCCACCGAGCCGGTAAGCGACGGAACCGAGTTCTCCAGATCGGGCGAAAGCGAGTCGTGATTGTTGAGCTTGAGTATCATCGGCACCTGCCCGGCGTACTCGGCCGCACCGGCCTCGAGAAAGCCCAGCGGCGCAGCGTAAGCGCTGCAACCGGCATCAACGGCAAGCTGAAAGTGATAGCGCGGATCGTAGCCCGCCGGGTTGTGGGCAAAACTGCGGGCCGGGCCGTGCTCGAAGCCCTGGTCGACCGGCAGTATGATCATGCGACCGGTGCCACCGAGACGGCCGTGGTAGAGAATACGCGCCAGGTTGTTCAGTGTTCCCGGGTTCTCGCTGGCGTACCAGCTCAGGATTTCCTTGACTCGTTCACTCATCAGCTTCTTTGTCTCCTTTCGGTCGTGGGAGTGCCAGATGCCCTTGACACCGTCCCCGATATTTAGACGCAGGCAACGCGCAGAGCAACACCGTGGGCGCTCTCACCCCCCGATTATATCCCAGGGGCTGTCCGCCCCGCCGCAGTCTTTCTCCAACCGGGCCAGGGCCTCGCCCGCGTGCTGCCACGAGGCCGCCCAGGCAGCCAGCCCTTCGGCCTCGCGGTGGTAGCGATAAACTGCAAGAAACGCAGCGTTGTCGGCCAAGCCAGGCCATCCGCCTCCCCGACGGCTCCCGGGGCGGCTGTTACCCGTGGGGGAAAACAGCTCGGCGAGGCCGTCGGACGCCTCAGCGTAAACCCGGCTTCGCAGGCTCATAAGTTCGGCCTGTTTACAGCCCTCGCGCGAGCAACGCTCGAAAAGTTCGAGTAACCCGGTCTCCAGTTCGGCCAGCAGTCGGCCCCTTTCGATCCAGCGCACACGCCGGGCCTGCACGCGCCGGGCGAGCTCGACACTGCCGCGCTGGGAGAAGAAATCCTCGCCCAGCCTCAGGCTCACCGCCTGGGCCATGCTTTCGTTGAAGTCGGCCTGTCCGCGTATGAACACCGTTGAGTGAACCAGCTCGTGCAGCAGCACCACTACCAGCGCCGTCTCGTCCACCGCCACCAGGCTCTCGGGTAAGGGGTCGTTGAACCAGCCCAGGGTTGAGTAAGCCGCGGCTCGCGCAACCCTGCTGTCGAGCCCGCGTTTGCGCAACCTGCCCGCGCAGGCTTCGGCAGGAGCGCGATCAAAGTAGCCGCGGTAAGGCAGGCGGCCCACAACCGGGTAGCGCCAGGTCCACGATTCCAGCCGGTCGGGCCACGCGGCCGTGACCACGTGCACACCCTCGAGAGAGCGGCCGTTGGACACCGACGAGTAGTTGCCCTCAACGGCCAGCCCCTGTCGAGAGGCCCAGCCCCTGAGCTCTTCGACCAGCTGAAGTTGTGCTCGCCGCTCGGGGTCGTCCGACGCCGCGATGGCCGATTCCAACGGCTGGGCCGTGGCCATGAAGCGCGCCTGCTCGTAGCCCAGTCGCAGGTAATACCAGGGCCGGCAGCCGGCCGTCGTCAACAGCAGCAACAGTGCCAGCAGCGCCAACGCTCGTCCCCACCGTCGTTTACTCACTGGATGCACACCTGTAAGCTTGCGAACTGCAAACGTGAATCGCCTCAGGGAATATCTTCTCAAGTACAGCAAGCGCTATCTCGTAGGCGGGGCCTGCCTGTTCGTGACCGCGACCATGGTGATGGCCATACCAGCCGTCCTGCAGCGGGCCATCGACCAGCTGGCGAGCGCCGTGGCCGGCAATACAAGCGCTGCCAGCATGCCGGGCGATGCGGTCTTCAACGACGCGGTTTTCAACGCGGCCCCCTGGGCACTGGCTATTATAGCGCTGGCCGTGGGCCAGGCGCTGGTGCGCACCGTGTCGAGGTCGCTCATTTTCAACGCCGGCCGCGATGTCGAGTACGATCTGCGCAACGACTTGTTCGTCCACCTCACCACCCTGCCCCAGTCGTGGTACCACCGCCAGCGCACCGGCGACCTCATGTCGCGACTGGTCAACGACCTCAACGCCGTGCGCCTGCTGCTCGGGCTGGGCGTACTCACGATCATCAACACCCCGCTGTACTGCATCTACGCGCTCACCCTCATGGCCATGATGGACCTGCGCCTCACGCTCGCGGCACTGCTACCCTTCCCGCTCATGCTGTGGGTGATCAGGGTCTACAGCCATCGCATGATGGATGCGTCGGTAAGCGTGCAGGAACGAATCGCCGACATATCGTCGTCGGTGCAGGAAACGCTCGCCGGGGTGTCGGTCATCAAGGCCTGGGGACGCGAGCAGCAACGAGAAGGCGATTTCGCGAAGCTCAACGAGCGCTTCAAGAACGACAGCATGGAGCTGGTCAAGCTGCGCGGCAAGGTGTTTCCGCTGGTAAGGGTGGTCTCGTCGCTGGGCGTGCTGGCGGTGCTCTACTACGGCGGCACGCTGGTCGTGCGCGGCGAGCTCACGCTGGGCCAGCTGGTGGCCTTCATGGCCTACCTCAACATCATCGCCTGGCCGGTGATGGCGCTTGGCTGGCTGGTATCCATCTACCAGCGCGGCCGCGCCGCCATGCTGCGGCTGGGCGAGATACTCGACGCACGACCGGAGATCGCCAGCCCCGAGGGCGGTGGACATCGCGCCGCGCTGCGCGGTGGGATCAGCCTGCAGAACGTGAGCTTCACCTATCCTTCGGACCAGGCGCGCGACCCCGCGCTGAGAAACGTGACCCTCGAGCTTGAGGCCGGCACGAGCCTGGGCGTACTGGGCGCCACGGGTTCGGGCAAGTCGACGCTGGCCTCGCTGGTGGCGCGGGTGTTCGACCCCGACCAGGGCCGGGTGATGGTTGACGGCGTGGACCTGCGCGACTGGAACCTGGGCGACCTGCGACGCGGCATCGGCTTCGTACCCCAGGACCCCTTTCTCTTCAGCTCGTCTATAGAAGACAATATTGCCTTTGCCCGCGACGACCTGGGCGACGAGGAACTCGGCAGGCTGGTTGAAATAGCCGCCCTCGATACCGACCTCGCCGAGTTTCCGCACGGCATGGACACGCAGGTGGGAGAACGCGGGCTGGCCATGTCGGGCGGGCAGAAGCAACGCCTCACACTGGCCCGGGCCGTGGCCCGCGACCCGGCCATACTGGTACTCGACGACGCGCTGTCGAGTATCGACGCCGCCACCGAGTCGCGCATACTCGATGAACTCGAAAGCGTGATGGAAGGCCGCAGCAGCATCATCGTGTCTCACCGCGTGGCAGCGGTGCGCAGGGCCGACCGCGTGGTGGTACTCGAAGAGGGCCGCGTGGTTGAAGACGGCACTCCCGATGAACTGGCGGTGGCCGGTGGCCTGTACTCGCGCCTGCTCGAGCGGCAGCAACTCGCCGACGAACTGGAGGCCATGTAGTGGCTACCCCTGGCAAACCCACCGGGCAGACAGCGGGGCGAGGACCGCACGACGAGCAGCGGCTCGGGGCCACCCGCGACCTGCTGCTGCTCGCGTCGCTGTGGCGTTTCGTGAGACCTTATCGCTGGCTGTTCCTGCTCTCCTTGCTGTTGCTGCCGGCGGTGTCGGCCTGCCTGCTGGTGCAGCCGTGGATCGTGCGCAACGTCATCGACAACTACATATCGGCCGGCAACACCGACGGCATGGGATCCTGGGTACTGCTGTTCGGCGCGGCAGTACTGGGCGAGTTTACCTTCATGTACTGGCAGCACTACACGAGCATGCTGGTGGCGCAGAAAGCGCTGGCCGACCTTCGCGTAGAATTGTTCCGCCGCGTGCTCGCTCTCGACTCGAACTGGTACGACCGCAACCCGGTGGGCCGCACCGTCACCCGGCTGACGACCGACGTGGACGTGATCAACGACATGTTTGCCGCCGGTGCCATCACCATCCTGATGGACGTGATCACGCTGCTTGGCATCATCGCCATCATGTTCAGTCTCAACGCGCCGCTGGCCCTGGTCACGCTGTCGACGCTACCGGTGCTGGTGATACTGATCGACTTCTTTCGCCGCAAGGCACGGCGAAACTACCGCTGGATACGAGAGCGCATAGCGCGCATCAACGCCTACCTGCAGGAAGCCATCAGCGGCATCGCCGTGGTGCAGGTGTTCGCCCGCGAAAAAGCCGCCTCGGCCGAGTTCGACCGGCTCAACTCGCTGCACCGCGACGCCGCCCACCGGGCCAACATCTACGAGGCCTCGCTGTTCTCCATCGTTGAAGCGCTGAGCAGCATCTCGCTCGCGCTCATACTGTGGTACGGCGCCCACCTGTTGCTCGGCACGCCCGCGTTGCCGTTCTCAGGGCTGGGCGGCGCGATGACCGGCGCTTCCGCCGCCAGCTCGGCGATCAGCTTCGGAACGCTGGTGGCCTTCATCGAGTACATGAACAAGTTTTTCATCCCGGTGCGCGACTTCTCGACCAAGTATGCAGTGATGCAGTCGGCGCTCACGGCCACCGAGCGGGTGCAGGAAATGCTCGAGCTCGAGCCGGCCATTTTCTCGCAACCAGGGGCGGTGACCAACGGGACAATCGACGCGGCAGGAGACATCAGCAACGCGGTAGAGTTTGACCAGGTGGAATTCGCCTACGTGGAGGGAGAACCGGTACTGAGGAATCTCTCGTTCAGCGTCCGCCGTGGTGAGCACGTGGCCATAGTCGGCGCCACCGGCTCGGGCAAAACGACCATCACCAGGCTGCTCGGTCGTTTTTATGAAACCCAACTGGGGCGCGTACTCGTTGACGGCGTGGAGGTGCAGCGCTGGGACACGCACGCGCTCAGGAAGCGGGTGGGCAGCGTGCAGCAGGACGTGTACCTGTTCTCCGACACGATCTACAACAACATCGCCATGGGCAACCCCCTGGTCAGCCGCGAGCGAGTGCAGGAAGCGGCGCGCTTGGTCAACGCCCACCGGTTCATCGAGAGACTACCCGAAGGCTACGACACGATGGTGAGCGAGCGCGGCAGTAACTTTTCCACGGGTCAACGACAGTTAATGTCGTTTGCCCGGGCGCTGGCCTGGGACCCGTCGATACTCGTGCTCGACGAGGCGACCTCGAGCGTCGACCCGGCAACCGAGCAACTCATTCAGCAAGCGCTGGCCGCCCTGCAGAAAGGGCGCACGTCTATAGTGATCGCCCACCGACTGTCGACCGTGGAGCAGGCCGACCGTATCCTCGTGCTGCACCACGGTGAACTACGCGAGCAGGGGACGCACGCCGAGCTCATTGCGCGCGGCGGACTCTACGCCCGCCTCTACCAGCTCCAGTACCAGCAGGCCGGTTGAGTTTCTGTCAGTCCTGGCCGTCGCCGGATTCGGCCTCAGCTTTTTCAGCCTCGGCTTTTTTCTTCACGGCCTCGGCCCGCTGCTTCTTCACGGCAAAAGCCTGCAACGCCTTGAAGGCCTGGTTGCTGTCGCTGCCTATGTCGGGGCCAAATTTCTTGGAGTCGACCATGTTGCGACCGGCCACGACCATTATCTGCGCCATCTCCCTGTTGGAATTGGACGGTTCCTTGTAGAGCCGGTCTACCTCGGCGACCCAGTGAATAGCCTTGGCGTTCTTCGGTACGCGGTAATTCTTCGTCATCCAGCCAGAGGAATCCTGGTTCTTGGCCACTCTGAGCGCGTCGACAAAGCCGGCCATGTAACCCTGCTTGAACTCAAGCCCTACACGACCCCACCCCTTCTTTGAAAAACCCGCCAATGACCCACCGGCTGCGCCCAGTGTAAGACCCAGGGCCAATCCCAGCACCAGCCCCAGCGCGAGTCCGCGCCCCCTGAAAGTTTTCTTTACAGTCATAATCCGCCGTTCTCCCGCTTCAATATACACCCATGATTGCACATACGAGCCCCACCCTGCCACCAAGCCCTGCCACCTGCCTGTCGACGCCCGGGACGAGCCCCGCATTCACGCTTCGCGATGCGGCGTCCCGCGGCCAGTCGCGTGCTAGAATAGGCCAGCTGCCGCGGGCCGGGCGCGAGCCCATGCCAGCAAGGCGTGCCTGCGGGAAGGTGAACAGCGTAAAGCTCGATGGCAATCCACACCCCACTGTCATCTCCAGGCGCGGCATCTCCAGGTACCGCACCTCCAGGTAGCGAGCCCGCACCCGGGTCATCAACGCAGCGCTGGGAGTGGCTCGACGCGCTGCGCGGCATTGCCATCGTTGCGGTGGTGGCCATGCACGTCACCTGGGCCTGGGCGCTGGTGGCCCCTCCCGACAGCACTGCCACGGCGTGGCTTGCCTTCGTGCACCTGCTCGCCAGTTTCGGCGTACCCCTGTTCCTGCTGGTATCGGCCAGGGCTCTGCTGCAAGGCTACCACGCAGCGCTGGGTGGCTTGCGCGGTTGGGTCGCCTTCGTTGCACGCCGCGCGCAACGACTCCTGCCGGCCTACCTCGCCTGGAGCCTGCTCTCGCTCGCGGCCCACGACACCTCCGTTTTCACGTCGCCCCTCGATCTTGCGGGCACCCTGCTGCTAGGCGGGGCCGAAATTCATTTCTACTTCGTGCCGCTGGTCTTCCAGCTCTACCTGCTGTGGCCGATATTCGCCCGGGCCGGCAGGCTCTCGTCGAAGTCCACGACAGCGACCGTGCTTATTACTGTCGGCGCCACGCTGCTGATGATCGCCTGCTGGCGAGTCACCCCGGCGTGGAATCACAGCCCACCGCTGCTGCAGTTGTTGCTCAGTTCCTGGCTGGCCTGGCCGCTGCTTGGCTGCACCGTATTGCCACTTCTCGAGCGCCGGCTGCTCGCCGGCGAGGCTGCACCAGGGCGGCGCTCGGTGGCGGCTGCGGGATTCGCCATCAGCCTGGTCGCCGTCCCGTTGGCGGCTGCGCTGGTAGCGTGGCAGTGGCACCCGGGCATGACGATAAACTACCTGGGCATAGTCGTAATGGTCTTCAGCCCCCTTAACGCTTTATATTTTCTGCTCGCGCTGACCGCCGCTACCTTTCTGGCCGCTTCTGCACCCCGGGCCGGCGCGGCACTGGCCTGGTTGGGGCGGCGCTCCTACGGAATCTACCTCTGCCACCTGCTCGTGATGGGCTCCCTTGTCTTCAAGCGTATACTCGGTAATCCAGTGCCCTCGGACTTCGAGTCGCCCTTGTGGATCGCGAGCTGGGCGGCCGGCCTGCTGCTGACGCTGGCCTTGAGCGCGGGCCTGGTCGAAGCCCTGCGTCGCGTCCGCCCGCTGGCCAGGTTCGTGGGGTACCAGTGAGCGTAAACCCCCGGTGAAGAAGCTTACGATATTGATCGCCCCACTGCTGGTCGTGCTGGCAGCGATGGCAGCGAGATTTCATGGCCTGCTCGACTGCGCCGCCGTTTGTGCGCTGGACTGCGCCATCGACTACGCGGCTCTCACCGGCAGCGCCGATTCCGCGTTGCTCGAGACGGCTGACTTCAGGCTCAACTCGTGGATACTGGCGTGGGTGCAGCACGCGCTGGCCACCAATCCCGGGCAGCTGTTCGCCGCCAACGCGTTTTACCCGGCGCGCGCCGCGTTGGCGGGCAGCGAACACATGGTGGCAGTGGCCCTGCAACTGTGGCCACTCGGGTTGCTCGGTGTGAGCGCGACCGGACTTCACCAGGCGGCCGTGCTGCTGTCGTCGCTGCTGCTGGGGCTGACCACCTGGGCGCTTGCGCGCTGGGCCGGTACAACGCGAACGGCTGCGCTGTTGGCCGCCGCCCTGGCCGTGCTGCTGCCCTGGCGTGTGACCGAGCTATCGCACGTGCAGCTGCTCGGGGTGCAGTGGATACCGCTGTTGTGGTTGCTCACCCTGCGCACCCTGGTCGAGGGGTCGACCACGCGGCGTACTGTTGCCCTTACCCTGCTGCTCAGCTTGCAGCTGCTGTCGTCGTTTTACCTGGCGTGGTTCGCGCTGGTGAGCAGCTCGGTACTCGTGCTGGTGGCCTTGCTGCACGGCAGGCAGTGGCGCAACGGACTTCCCGCCCTGGCCCTGGCCTTATCGATTTCGTTGGCGGTGCTCGCCGTGTTCACCCTGCCCTACCTCGACCACGGCGGCGTTGCCCTCAGGGGACAGGCACTGGTTGAGAGCAGTGCCGCCCTGGCGTGGACCTGGCTCGCGCCCGGTGGCTCGCTGCTGTTCGACCCGGGCCTGCCCTTCGACGCACGCTACAGGCTTCCGCTGCTCGCGTCGTTGGCGGCCCTGTTATCACTGGCGGCAGTCTTTGGCCGTGGCGGCGCATGGAAAACCAACAGCGTCGAGTCGCCGACCGCGACCTCCACTGTCACCGCCCGCGCCCTGTGGGCCGTGGCCGCCGTGGCCTTCGTCCTCATGCTCGGACGTCACCTTGTTGTTGGCGAGCTGTCGCTGCCGCTGCCCGGGCAGTGGGCGGCCTGGCTGCTACCCGGCTTTGACAGGCTCAGGTCGCCACTGCGCTGGGGCATAGTCATCAACCTTGCCTTCCCCCTGCTGGTGGCACTCGGGCTGACGACCTTTGAACGCGGGCTCGGCAGGCTCGTGCGGGCGAACCGCGCGGCCGTCTGCGTCGCGGTGCTGGCGGTAGCGATGGCGCTGTCGGGCTGGTGGCCACGACTACCGACTGTCGACGTAAGCATCACGCCGCAGGACGAGGATCTTTACGCGGCGCTGGCGCGCCTGGATCCCGCGCCGGTGCTCGAACTGCCCTGGCCGATAAATCCCCGCTACGACGTTGAGCTGTCCAGCGGCTACCTGCTGGCGAGCACCCGGCATTTCAAGCCGCTGCTCAACGGTTACACGGCCTGGTACCCCGCGCACTATGATTTCTTGCGTCGCGCCGCGCGCCGGCTACCAGACCCCGAGGTCATCTCGCGCCTGCGCGCAATGACCGGTCTCGGTTGGCTGGTCGTTCACGAGAGCAAGCTCGACCAGGCAACAAGCCAGCGCTGGATCAGCGCGCTCAACCGCGGCGACGTAGCGCTGGCCTGGCGCGACCAGCACGCCAGCATCTACCAGCCGCGCGTGCCGGCGGCCGAGGGCTACTCGCTGGAGCGCCTGCTCGCGCCCTCTGCCGATGCCCCTACGCTCAGTGGCTTGTCGCGCGGCATGCTTGATCCGACTCTCAGCAGGGGACGCGTGGAGATCGGCGTCGCCCAGGGAGTGGTGCTGGACAGCGACCCGAGCGGCTGGCTGGGCGTGAGCCTGCCGCTGCGCATACACAACCACGGGAGCATCGACTGGCCAGGCCTCGACCCGCTGGATGAAGGGCTGGTTGCAGTTCACTGGAGCTTGCTCGCGCCAGGAGCGGGTGACGGTTCTGCAGACCGGGGAGAAACCGTACTGGCCGAGGGGATCGCCATGCTCGACGGCGACGTGCCCGCGGGAGGCAGGCTCGCCACCCAGGTGGACGTAACCGGCCGCGTGCGCGCTGGCGCCGCCACGCTGCGGGTCGAGTTGGTGCAGATCAGAAACGGCCAGGCACAGCGGCAGCCGCTTGCTGCCGTCGAAGCGGTCGAGGTCAGCCTCGTCATCAGGCTACGGGAAAGGTCTTCAGTCGAATAGTACACCGGGGGCGAGCAGGCCCGCGGGGTCGAGCGCGTCTTTTATCCTGCGCATGGAGGCGACGGCCTGCTCTCCGTACAGTTCTACGAGCAGGCGTTTCTTGATCTCGTTGCGACCCACTCCGTGTTCCGACATGGGCGAGCCGCCCAACGCGATGGCAGCGCGACCGATTTCAAGCTGGGCCTCGCCCGCGCGGCGCATCTCCCCGGCGCTGCGCGCCATGACGTTCGTGTGTACGTTGCCGTCGGATATGTGACCCCATACCGCGTGATCGAGTTCGTGCTCGTTGAGAATCTCGCGATAGCGCTCGAGCGACCGATCAAAGTTTTCAAAAGGGACGATGACGTCACCAGCCGACTTGGCAATCGTCGAGTCTATTTCGCGCGCTGCGCGCCCCACCCGCTCGTTGACGGCCGAGGGCACGGCTTCGCGCAAGGCAAACAAAGCGTCTCGCCTTGCCTGCTCGCCCGGCAACGCGGGCAACGTGGAATCGAGCACGCCGTGGTCGGCCAGCAATCGGCACAACGCCAGCAGCGGCGAATTCTGTTCCGTGTCACCAGCGGCCGGGTCGCCTGCCGCAGCAAGCTGATCGGCGGCCTCAGCCGTGGTCATACCCGGGGGTAACTCGGCCTGGAACAGCAGCGCGGCACCGGTGTCGGCAGCAAGGGCGACCCCCGCGCGCTCGCAGGCACCGTCCTCTCGCAGCAGTTCAAGACAACGGCGGTCCATGTACTCCACCGCGGCTACGTCTACGAGGGGAGCCTCGCGCAGCGCCGCCACCAGCCCTATCGCTGCCTCGTCGTCGGCCATCGGAATGAGGCCGGCGAACAACGCCGGACGACTGGTCTGCAGGGTGAGCTCAACCCGGGTCACGATGCCCAGCGTGCCCTCGCTGCCTATGAACAGGTCAACGAGGTCCATGCCCGCCTCGGACCAGTAGCCGGCCGAGCACTTGGGCACGGCGGGCAGCGTTAGCGCGGGTCGCTCAAAGCTGACGAGCGACCCGTCGAGCAGTTGCAGTTCAAAGCGACCGTGTTCGTCGGCGGTGACCTCGCCGCGTTCGAGGTCCAACACCTCGCCGCAGGCAAGCAGCACGCTTATGGCGCGCACCCAGGGCCTGGTGGTGCCGTGCTTGAAGGTGGCTGCGCCCGCGGCGTTGGTGGCAACCGTGCCGCCCACGCTGGCTCCGTCGAAGGTGGGCGCGGGTGGATAGTAAAGGTCGCGCTCGCGGAGTTGCTCTTCGAGCGTGGCCAGCAGCAGGCCGGGTTCGACCACCACCGAGTCGCTCTTCCATTCGATCACGCTGTCCATGCGCGCCGTTGAGAGCACTATTTCGCCGCGCGGGGTCGCGCCGCCGGTGAGCGAAGACTGCGCGCCCACTGCCAACACGGGAAGTCGGCGGGCGAGCACCGCGGCCAGCTGGCTCTCGCTCCGGGGCAGGCACACCTCGGTGGTGTGGCCTCCGGGGTAGTGGGCGGCGTCGTGCAGCCAGGGCTCGATGTCGTCCGCGTCGGTGAGTACTCGGGCTTGCCGCGTGGCGGCGCCCGCGCCCCGGGTGATTGCCCTGTTAACGCTCACGCGCCATCACCCGGTTCTTTTATCTCCAGCGTTACGTTGCCGGCGTCTTCGACCAGCAGGCCGCGCGACGATGCTGGCAACAAGCCGCGTGCCCAGGCGGCCGCCTCCTCGCGGCCGACAAAGATCCTCATGCCCAGCGCAGCTTCGAGCGCCGGGTCAACACCAGCGCTAACCAGCGCCAGGCGGACGCCGCGCAGGTCGGTGAGCGCGCGCAGGCGCACGGCCTTGTGATCGCCCAGGCGGTAGCCTCGGTCGCGCACCGTTGCCAAAGCCGAAGCGTGGTCGGGGCAGGCCTTCATCAACTCAACGAAGTGGTCGATGCCGGTACCGCCCGCGCAGGCAGCCTCCAGCAGCAGCAGGCCGCCGTCGCTGACCGCCGCCTCGGTGTTCTTGATGCCCTTGTCGGCCTGGTAGAGGTCGCGATCGAGCGGCGGCGCCACGCGCGCCACCAGCAGGTCCACGGGCGCGGCCAGCTGTTGCACGAAAGACGACCTCATGAGCGGCAACAACTCGTGCAGGCTGGCCAGCGGGTGACCGGCCGACACGCCCACCAACTCGCCGTCGAGCAACACCTGGTTGAGCGCCAGCAGTCGGGCACCCGAATTCTCCAGTGCAGATATGGCAGCCGCCACCCCCTCGTAAACCGGGTTGCCGTCAAGGCGCAGGCCAGCGGCATCCGGAGACATCGCGCCCTCGTGGTTGGCGGCGAGCGACTTGAGCGACATAACGCCCACGCTGAGGGTCTTATGGGCTCCGGTGAGGCCGGCAAAGTAGTGGGGCTCAACGCTGCCACAGGCGAGATACCAGCCACCCTCGGCCATCCAGCTGTGCAGCTGGTAGTCGCCCACCGGGCTCAGCCCGGCTGGGTCGACGGCGTCATGCCAGGCGATTTCTGCAAAGCGATCTGCGTAGGGCCCGAGCACCGACTGCTCGTGCGCGCGTTTTTCTTCATCGTCGGCGCGGTGGCTTCCGGCAGCCACCAGCAACCTCAACCCGGGAGTCACCCCGGCGGCATCGAGCAGGAGAAACAACGCGCGCAGAAAACCCGCGCTGTCGGTGGGCCGGTGGCTGTCGTTGACCAGCACCGTCATCGGCGTAGCTGCCAACGACGACGCGCGAGCAAACTCTACCACGCCCGCACGCTCCAAGGCCTGGGCCTGCTCGCGCCCGGCTAGCGCCTGGGCTCCGCTGCCAGGTACGAGCCGCTCTAAAGCCACACCCTCGAGCAGATCCGCCCACGCCGTCTCAGCCCCAGCCATCGCTACATCCTAGCAGAAGAAAGCGGGGTTGCTTCCGTCCATACGAGCTAG
>CAUZFM010000024.1:0-30763 GCA_963579235.1 uncultured Binatia bacterium (SeqCode) | reverse complement strand
ACGGGGCACGAACACCACGTCATTGGGTCCCAACAGCGCATCGGCGCTAGCATCTCCGTCGTTTATCATTGCTTCCAGATCGAGCCTGTCGGCTTCGTAATCACCGGGCCCCTTCCAGCGAACAAGCAGCACGCTGTCAGTCTTGGCGGTGCGCTTGAGCCCACCGCGTTCGACTATGGCCCTGAAGGAAGTCATGCCGGGCCTCAGTCGCACGTAGCCGGGATCCCCGACTTCGCCACCCACGTAGACTCGCCTGACCGCCATCTCGCGGATCACCACGCTCACGGTGGGTTCACGGTAGGTCACCGATGCCCTGCTCAGCAGGGCCCTGCTCAAGTCCCAGGTTGTCAGGCCGGCTGCCCGGAACTCTCCGAGGGAAGGCACGCCAACGTGGCCATCACTCCTGACGGTGGCCACGGTGTCCAGCTCCGGGTGGAAAGGAAACTTGATATCGATCACGTCGCCCACCACCACGCTGTACGGGAGCGTGCTACCGTCGGCGGCCAGGGCCTCGGACGGTATGAATGGACCGTTTGATAATTCCCTGGCTGCCGAGCAACCCGAAAGCGTAACCGCCGTCACCAGGATTAAAGTTCTGATTATCGTCATCATAGTATTCTTTCCGTTCTGTAGTCATTGCCCCGGCAGACCGCATGGCGCGGTAGCCAGGACGAAATTTCGCTCCTCAAGGGGAGCAAATATAATGCCACGACATCCCCCACCTGCGGGGAGCTTTCTTCCCCCGACCGGGGGGGAATACCCACCCATCTGGCCGTTCGGACACCCCGCCCGGGTGGGTTTTTGTGGCTTTGGATCATCATCAATAGAAACTGCCTTTATTTTCTGCTGCAGGCTCGGCCCGGACTCTGCGTGATTGCATAAACGCAAGGCTGGGCATTTTCGCACTGCCGCGTCACTCAAGCACCGGGCATCAAGGCCGGCGATTCATCCGTAGCCAGCTGACCCGCGGGCGCGAGGCGTGCCTCGTGTATCGCTGAGTTAACAACGAGATCGGCCACGCGAAGCGCCGAGTCGCGATCGCCAAAGCCGACCGCGAACAGACCCAACCCGCGTCCGTCTTCTAACCTGCGGGTCTTCAAGGAGACCCCTGCCTCCTGGCTGCTAACGAGGTCGCGCATACCATCAAGGCGTTCGAAACTACCGCTCGCCACCAGCAGGACCTGCCAGCCGCCGGGCTTGCCAGCGCTGACCATCGCCCGTGCGTCTTTGAAGGGCAGGAACAGGGTGCCGCCAACCGCCAGCTTCCTGGGATTACCCAGCTCAGGGTTGGCTTCAAAAATACGATCGAGTGTTGCCGGGAGGGTGTTTCCGTAAGCGGCCTCGGCAATTTCCCAGATCGTATCGCCGTTTTCGACCAGCACATCCCTGCCCGCCGCTACACCTGCGCCAGCAGTTATGTACAAGGCCGGCTTCGCCGGGCGATTGGTGTCGTAGAGTCTCGCTGCGGTTGACCTGGCGAGTATCGCCGCAAGCCGCGTGCTGGCAGAAACACCATCGAGGAGTTCCGCGCTGGGCTTGCTGGCGAGCGCGGTAGCGGCTGCCGCAGCGCCGAGCGCCTCAACCGCCGTCGCCTCAATCACCGGCCTTGCCACGACGCTGTCGGTCAACACGGATAGCTCCGGAGTTTCACTTGTCGCAACGGCGGTGCGCGTGCCCACTTCCTCGACCCGGCTGACAACTGCAGCCGCCGAGGGAGAGCTTTTCTCGGCGACAAAAGAGAGCGCCTTGGCCGCAGGAGCCGAGGGAACTGCAAGCGCCCTCTCCTGCCCGGTATCAGCCAATACGCGGTAGGCGGGCTCTTCTGCCGCCTGGCCGGCCACGTTTGCCCAGGCGAGGCCCAGGACCAGCGAAGCGGCCACGGCAGCAACCGCCACACGACGACCCTTGTGACCCATAGCGCAGCGCATACGGGCGATCGCCGCCCAAGCACCAAACCCGGTGGAGCCCTCCACATCGCGCACCGCTTCGTTCATCAGCTTGCACCCGACCCGCTTGCGTCCAGCGGCAAAAGCTATGAGCAGGGCGTTGTCACACACCACGTTAACCAGGCGGGGTATCCCTGCCGAGGCCATCCACACCAACCGGAGTGCCATAGAACTGAATACGCCGGTCTCCTTGCCACCTGCGCCTTTCAGCCGCGTGGTGACGTAAGCGCCGATTTCGCTTTGGTTCAAGGGCTCCAGCCTCGCCCGCGCACCGATGCGCTGCCGCAACTGCCGCAGCGAGGGATCCCTGAGTTTTTCTTCGAGTTCGGGTTGTCCCGAAAGAACTATCTGCAGCGTTTTTTCCTTGGAAGTTTCAAGGTTCGTGAGCAACCTCAGGCCCTCGAGCACGGAATTGGGCAAGGTCTGGGCTTCGTCTATGAGCACGACCACGTTGCGACCCTCGACCAGGGATTCAAGGAGAAAACCGTTCAACCTGTCGAGCATCCCGAGCCTGGCGCAGCCCTCGACGTCAAGACCGAGTTCCATGCAGATATACTCGAGCAGTTCGTCAAAACTGACACCGGGGTTAAAGATGAACACCACCGTGCTCTCGTCCTGCAGCTCTTCGGCGACGCGCTTGAGCAGCGTGGTTTTACCAGTACCGGCCTCGCCCACCAGGGAGATGCAGCCCTTGCGCGCCCGTATACCGTACAGCACCGACGCCAGGGCCTCCCGTGTGGTCGGGTTGACGTAATGAAAACGCGGGTCGGGTGTCAGGTTGAAGGGGTCTTCCGACAATCGGTAAAAATGGGCGTACATAGCTTGCTGCCTCCGCGGTGCTCGCTGTCCGTTCGACGCCTGCCTGGCTCCGAGCGCGGACGGGATTCCATCGCAGTGAGCAAATGAGCAACCCCCGTGCCATTCCCCCCCTGTCGGGTAGGAGTTGCCCCCCGATTGGGTATTCCAGGAATGGCCATTGTTTACCCGCCTTTCCGAGGTTTTTATTGGACGGGTCGCGAGAAGCCCTCCCCCCCTGTGGGTGGGACAAGCCTTGCGAAATCAATAGATCATTGCAGCCCTGCACGGCCAGCCGGGTTGTTGCCCTGCCCCCGGAACTCATCGCGACGTAAACCGTGGATTTTCATCTTGCGGTGCAACGTGGCCGCGTCTATCATCGCGTGTCCCGCGCTGACCGCTATGGCTCCGGCGTTACGCAACAGCAAGGACTCCAGGTACTCTCTTTCAGCACGCCGGAGGTACTCCTTGAGAGGTAAGCGAAGGGCTCCGCTGGCCGCCTGTACACCCTTACCGCCGAGTTTACCCGGGGTGCTCAAGGGAATATCGATCTCTGACAAGGCCGTCCCTCTGCACTTGATGATGGCCCGCTCAACTACGTTTCTCAGTTCACGGATGTTACCTGGCCAATGGTAACTCATCAATTCACGAAGGGTTTTGTTCGAGGCGCTCTTGATATGCCGTTCCACGGCTATCGAGTTGGATTTCAATAGGTCAGCCACGAGCAGGGGCACGTCCTCGATCCTGTCTCTGAGTGGCGGAAGGTCAACCGGCACCACGTTTATGCGGTAGAAAAAATCTTCGCGCATTTCGCCGCTCTCAATCATCTGGTCGAGGTTCCGATTGGTAGCCGTTATTACCCTAAGATCTACCTTCAACAGCCGGTTTCCGCCGAGTTTCTCAATCTCCCTCTGCTCCAGCACTCGCAGCAGCTTGAGCTGCATGGCCAGCGAGATGCTCTCAACCTCGTCGAGAAACAAAGTACCGCCGCTGGACAGTTCGACCTTGCCCACGCGGTCGGCCACCGCACCTGTGAATGCCCCCTTTTCGTAACCAAAGAGCTCGCTTTCGAGTAGGGTTTCGGGAAAAGCCGCGCAATTGATAGCCACGAACCGGCCTTCTTTACGGCGGCCCTGGTAGTGGATCGCCCTGGCGATGAGCTCCTTACCCGTGCCCGATTCTCCGGATATGAGAACAGTAGCGTCGTTGTGGGCAAGAGACTCTACGGTCTCAAAGAGTTCGTGCATGACCGGGTTGCGACTGATCATGTTGGCAAACGAAAAACGTTCGCTCAATTGACCACGCAAGTAGCTGATCTCATCGATCAACTTGCGCTTCTCCATGACCTTTTCGGCAGCAAGAAGTATGTCTTCGCGTTCAAAAGGCTTGGTAATGTAGTCTTCGGCGCCGTGCCGCATGGCTTCGACCGCACCCTTTATAGAGGCATAGCCAGTGACTATGATCACCGGCATATCCGGCCAGCGCTCGCCAACTTCGGTCGTGAGGCTCAGGCCGTCGCTACCAGGCATCTTCAAGTCGACAAGGGCCAGTGAAAACGCCGAGTCTTCGAGTAATTCCAGAGCCTCGCGAGCAGTGCCCGCGCACTCCACGGTGGCGTTTCGCTCCCTGAAAAGGTCTTCCATCTGTCGGCAGATCAAGGGATCGTCGTCTACGACCAGTATCCTCGTATTTTCCATTCTTTCTTACCCCGGGTTCTCGTTCAGTTATCCGCAATGCAACGGCCACAACTATTGCAGGCCTGCAATAACGCTACGCGTACAAGTTGCAGACCCGCAACCGCTTTCTCGTCTCAGGAATCAAGGCCGACGTAACTGCCGGCTTCATCTCTCTCCAGTATCCGCTGGCGTGTAGCCACCGATCCCAGGCCCAGGCCATCGCAAACGTTGTTGAACGAGAAGGGCGAGTTCCAATCGTTGGTCTTGATCCAGAATTCGGCCTGCCGCGCCAGTATCTCCGGGTTCTGCCGGGGGCGGCGGAGCTCACGGCGATAGCAGGCAATCGCATCCTCGAGAATGGCGAGCATGAGCGCCTGCTCAGGCGTCCACTCGATGTGCTTGTTGTACTGGTCGGGCTCGGGTCCGCCGCCGTAGTGAAAAATCTGTCCGCTGAGCCTTTCGCCGTCTATCTCTTTGCCGGCGGTGGCTACTGCTGACTGCTGCTCGTTAAAAGTAGTGTTCATTCCTTTTCCTCCCAGGATTGCGTATTCGCCTTGCAGCATTGCAAGGTCGCGGCCAGAAGGAGCTGCCAGATAAAAGTGGCTGTTTACAAGGATAAATGAGAAAACCGCACGCTGTCAGCGCACGAACTTGAACGCTGGCGCAGGATCGGCGCACAGCAATGAACGCGCGAACCGGCCCGGGGCCGATCGCGCGGGAGAAGAGACCTGCGATCAGGCGGCCAGCAGTTGCCGGCCGATGACCTTGAGTTCGAGTATGGGCTTGACGCCCTCGAAGATGGGTAGCACCTGGGCATCGACAACGTAACGCGAAATCGGGTACTCCTCGGCGTAGCCCCAGCCACCGTGCAGCAACTGGGCCTCCTGACTGACCGCAACCGCCACATCGCAGGCCAAAAGCTTGGCCATGGCCGGCACGAGCGAAGCCGACTCGTCCTTGTCGAACTCGAGGGCCGCGTGGTAAGTCAGCTGCCGCGCTCCCTGCAGCCTGGAGGACATCAGCCCGAGCTTGTATTGCGTGAGCTGAAAATCGATGATCGGCCGTGAGAACTGGCTGCGGTCGCAGGCGTAACCCGCTGCCGCCTCGAGACAGGCCTGGCCCAGTCCGGTGGCGCGGCCGCCGGTCTGTAGTCTTCCCGCCGCAAAACCGTTCATCTGCAGGTAGAACCCGCGGTCGAGGCCCTTCTCCTCGCCCACCAGGTTTTCTGCCGGCACGAAGTAATCTTCAAAAGCCAGCGTGAACGAGTGCATTCCCCTGTAACCCGGCGTGCGGTCGGCCTTGCCCGAGAGACTGCCTCCGCCCGGCTGCTTCATTGTAAACTCGTGCCCGTCGAAACGGTCTTTTTCGACCATGAACAGCGACAAGCCCTTAGCCCCGGCAGACATGTCGCTACTCGTTCGCAGCAGCACCGCCAACACGTCGGCGCGCCCCGCAAAAGTACACCAGGCCTTGGCACCGTTGATGAGGTAGCCCTTGCGTCCGTCCTGGTCGACGGCTTCGGCCTTGCAAGCCACCGACGCCACGTCAGAACCGACGTCGGGCTCGGTGACCGAGATGCCGACCATGACTTCGCCGCTGGCCACGCGCGACAGCCAGGCCGTCTTCTGTTCTTCGGTTCCGCCCTGAAGCAGGGCCTTGGTGAGAATTTCGGGGCGCGTAATCAGGCTGCCAGCCGCCGCCAGCGATACCCGCGACAGCTCCTCGGTAGTCATGATCATGGCGAGGTTACCCATGCCCAGTCCGCCGTATTCTTCGGGTACCGACATGCCGAAGTAGCCCATCTCGGCCATCTTGCTTATCAAAGAATCCGGCACCAGGGCGTCTTCACGATGAATGTGCTCGGCCAGTCCCTCGACTTCCTGGTCGGCGAAAGCCCGCACCGAATCGCGTACCATGACCGCGTCCTCGTACGCCAACCAGCCGTTATTGATCCCCCGGGATTCGGCGACCGCCCGGCCTATGCCCCGCACCCGTTTTTCGTCGCCAAACTCGCAGAGCAACGCGCGCGTGGTATCCGACCCGATGGTCTGCTCAAACAAGCCATCGGGCAGCCCGTAGTCCGGCCCTGCAAGGGCCATTTCTCGCAACAGCGATGCCGCCACGCCTGCACTGAAAACCGCGGCCTGGTCGAGCATCACGCTGTCGGCGGCCCCTGCTTCTCCAGCCTGCCTGCTGTAGGCGGCCAGCGCCTTGCAAGCTGCGAGCTCGGTTGCAACGTAAGCTATGCGCTCGGTGAGCACCTGCTGATCATCGATTTTTCGCCCACCCCCGGTGGACTCCGAAGCCGAAGCTATGGCGGCGTCAACAACCGAAGATATCGTGTTGTTGAGGCCGTCTATTTCGTCGATAGAAATCGATCTGTAATCAGTATCCGTCATCTGCGTAGCTCCACTTGTCCGCTTATAAAATCCATGAACCCGGCAACATACGGCGCAACAGTTCGGCAGTCAAAAACAGGCCGGCATCGCCCGTGCCCCGGAGCAAGCGGTACCTCGAGCCGGCCGCGCCCAGACTCCTACAGGTAGCCCAGGGCCTTGAGACGCTGGCGGGTGCCTTCGTCCATCGGCAGGGGCTCGGGCGCGACCGCGTTTTTTTCGAGTTGGCCGCTCACGCGCCCAAGGACATCGCGTAGGCGCGCAGCAGTCTCTTCGTGCGCGTAGCGCATATCAGCCAGCTCGGCCGGATCGGCGCCAAGGTTGTAAAGCTCGCCGGTGACCGTGCGGCCCCCGCCCCGCTGTCGACGGGTTTCTATGAATTTGAATCCTCCGTCCACCACCGCGCGCAGCTCTATACCCAATGGTCGTTCCAGCGTGGGCACCAGGGTTTCCATGTACACCGGGCGCGGCTCCTGCGGCTCGCCCCTGGCCAGTGGCAGCAACGAGCGGCCGTCGAGGCCGGGGGGAATCGCCACACCCAGTAATTCGAGCATCGAGGGTAGCAGGTCAACGTGCCCCACCGCCTGGTCCACCACGCCGCCCGCCGGCAAGGCCCCCTCCAGGGCCATCACCAGGGGCACATGCTGGGTAGAGTCGTAGAGGTAGCGATTGTGTAGCGCTTCACCGTGATCGCCCAGTCCCTCGCCGTGGTCAGAGGTAAAAACCACCAGTGTGCGGCCCGGCATCTTCTGCACGGCCGCCAGCAAGCGCGACAACTCGTTGTCGGCAAACGCGAGCTCGGCGTCGTAGGGAGAAGAAAACCGCCCTGCGTACTCCGCCGGCGCAGCATAGGGCCAGTGTGCGTCGAAGTAGTGCACGAAGAGGAACCAACGCTCGTCGCGTTCGCCCAGCCACTCCAGGGCCCTGTCGGTCACCTCGTCACCCGCACGCTCAAAATCGGCAAAGCTGTGCCCTATCCAGCTACCCGAAGAATCGGCCGACTGACGTCGATGACGCGCCGTGAGGGCCGACGAGCTGAAGTCGTCATCGTAGTGATCAAAACCCTGAGCCAGACCAAAACGAGCCGCCAGCGGAAAAGCGCCGATGACCGCAGCGGTGTCAAAGCCATCCGCTGCCAGGATCTCAGCCAGCGTGAGCCGCTCGTCGGCGAGACGGTACTTACCGTTGCAGCGCACCCCGTGCGACGGGGGCAACAGGCCGGTAAACATGGAGCTATGCGACGGCAGGGTCGAGGGTACGTGCGAATAAGCCCTCTCGAAGAGAACGCCCCGCTGGGCCAGCGCGGTCACGGTAGGGGTGGTCTGGGCGCGGTAACCGTAAGCCGTAAAATGGTCGGCCCGCGAGGTGTCAAATGACACGAACAGCACATTGTCTGCGGGCGGGGATGAGGTGCAGCCCACCAGCAGTGAGACAGCGAGCAGAGAAACGGCCTTGCCTGCGCGGGTCATCGACGCATTGTACCAGCCCCGGCCGTTGGTCGTAATGGCCCCCCGCTGCTCGCCGAATTTGGCCTGCCTCCTTGCAGCACAAGAAAGCACATGAAAGAAAACCCCTATGGGCAAAGAGCGGGTCACCGTAGGTTACCAGGACGGATGCCTGCATCCCTTGTGGCTGGGCAGACTGGGACTGCGGCTGGCGAGAATTTTCGGCGCCGAATCTCTGTGGCTGCCCGACCACTTCATGGGCTGGCTGCCGGGACACGTCTGGTCCGAAGAACACACTCCCGCGGCAGCCATCGTCAAATCGAGCGACGCTTTTCTCGATCCCATGCAAATCCTGGCTACAACCGCGTTGAGAATACCCGGCGTCGACCTGGGCACGGCCGTAACCGAGCCTTTCAGGCGCCACCCGGTATCGCTGGCCCAGTCTTTTGTCACCCTGGATCACATATCCAAGGGGCACGCCATACTCGGCATAGGCAACGGCGAGCGCGAAAACGTGGAGCCTTATGGCATGGACTTCCGATTGCAGGTATCGCGACTCGAGGAAGCTCTCACTATCATCACAAAAATGTGGAGCAGCAAGGGCGAACCGGTGACCTACGACGGCCGCTTCTGGCAACTCAAGGATGCGGTCTTCAACCTGCCCCTCTACAAGGACCGCCCTCCCCGCATCTGGATCGCCGCCCACGCGCCGCGGATGCTGGGCCTGGTGGGTCGCTTCGGCGACGGCTGGCTGCCAACTCTCAAGATGACCCCGGCAGAGTACAGCGAGAGCCTCGCTGCCATCAAGCGGTCCGCAGACGAACACGGCCGCGACATGGAGAACTTCGTCGCCTGCCAGATGGTGGTGGTGGCGCTGGGCGAAAGTCGCGACGCGGTGCTCGAGATCGCCATGAAAAGCCGCGTGGCGGCGGCACTGGTGTTGATCGCCCCGTCCACGGCCTGGGAGGCCCAGGGCCTGAAACACCCCCTGGGCGAAGGCCACAGGGGATTTTACGACATCGTACCTTCGCGGGTAACAGAAGAAGACGTCGATCGCGCGGCAGCCACCATGACACCGGAATTGTTACTCAACTCGCTCTACGCCGGCAGTCCGGCCGAAGTGCGCGACGAACTTGTGCCGCTGGTTGAAGCCGGTGCCCGCCACCTCGTGGTCAGCAACGTGGCGTCGGTTTTTACCGGGGGCGGCGCGGCTGATCTCTGGCGACTGGGCAGCCTTTTCCGCAAACTGCGCAGGATCTAAAGAAGCCTGCTTGAACCCTTTTGCGTTCGTGCTATCCACACCTGCATAGCGGGCTCAGCAACAGGGCTGAACCCGACACGATTGGAGGATGACCATGAAGCTCACCAGCACCGCCGCTACGATTCTGACCTCGGCTGTATTTGCCCTCAGTGCCTGCAGCAGCGACAGTCCTGCTCCAAGCGAAGCGACCGAAGCGACCACGGGCAGCGTCGTGGTTATCACGACCAGCCTGGGCAGTTTCGAAGTTGAGCTCGACGAAGAAGCCGCCCCCGAGACGGTCAAGAACTTTCTCTCCTACGTAGAAGACGAATACTACGACGGCACGATCTTCCACAGGGTGATCAAGGGCTTCATGATACAGGGCGGTGGTTTCGATACCTCCTACCAGAAGAAGCCCACCAAGGTGGCGGTGAAGAACGAGGCCGACAACGGCTTGAAGAACGACATCGGCACCCTCGCCATGGCGCGTACGAACGTAGTCGATTCGGCCACATCGCAGTTCTTCATCAACGCGGCAGACAACGACTTTCTCAACCATCGCTCAACCAAGCCGGCCGAATACGGCTACGCGGTGTTCGGCAAAGTCGTCAACGGACTCGACGTGGTAAAAGCTATCGAAGCGTCGGCCACAAAATCGCGCGGGCCGGGCTTTTCCAACGCCCCGGTGGAAGCCGTCATCATAGAATCCATCCGTAAAAAGTAAGCGACGGCGGCACTCTCCATTATCGCCGTCGCGTTCCTTGACGACCCCCCGTACGGGGGGTACAAGAGGCTTGTCGCCATGGTAAAGCAGAGCAACCCGCTGAAGACCGCCGGCCCCTGGAAAGCGGTGCCCTTCAGGGCGGAGTTCCGGCGCACCGGTCAGAATGGCCTGGCTTCGCGTTACTACCACAGCGGCGAGCTGTCACCTTACAGTATCGAAGACCTGCTCAACGCGGTACGCAGCGAAGCCCGCTCTTCGTTCGAGACCCTGCAGCTCACCCTGGAACTGAGGGGAGCGGTGGCCAGACCCCAGTTCGAAGAACTCGCAAGGCGTTTCAGTTCACTGGGGCTACCGGAAGTGCAGGTGCTCATCACCGCTCCCGGCCACGACCCGCTCAGTGTCCCGCTCGCCCCCGGCGCCATCGGCCCGGACGCGGTACTGCCGCCGCGCAAGTACTGACCGGCCGCCAAGTAGCGGCACTCCCCGCGAGCGCTGGCTGTTGACAAGCTGGCGACGGGGACACAACATGAACACGGCGGTTGTTCCTGTCGCCCACCGCCATGCATATATCTGAATATTACAGCGGTGAAGAGCCGGTCTTTTCTTTTGAGTTCTTTCCCCCCGCCAACGACAAGGCCCACGCGAACCTGCTCGAAACTATATCCGAATTGCAGGCGCTCCAGCCGCACTTCGTATCGGTGACCTACGGCGCTGGCGGCTCCACGAGAGACCGCACGCTCGCACTGGTGTCGTGGATCAAGAATACCGTGGGCCTGGAAGCCATGGCCCACCTTACCTGCGTGGGCTCGAGCCGCGACGAGCTGCGCGCGATACTCGACCGGCTCGAGAACTCGGGAATTGAGAACGTCATCGCCCTCAGGGGTGACCCGCCGTCCGGTGACAGCGAGTTCAAACCGGCAGCCGACGGACTGAGCTACGCCAGCGAGCTGATCACCATGATCCGGGCCGAAAACCGCCCTTTCTGTCTCGCCGCGGCGGCCTACCCCGAAGTTCACCCGGAGGCGGAGAGTCCGGAGGCCGACCTCGAACGGCTTGCCCACAAGGTACAGCAAGGAGCCGAGCTGCTCATCACGCAGCTGTTCTTTGACAACGACAGCTACTTCGCTTTTCGAGAGCGGGCCGTAAAGGCGGGCATAACAGTGCCCATCGTGCCCGGTATCATGCCGGTCACGGGCGGCCTTGAGCGCATGGCGCGCTTTGGTGCCGCTATCCCCGCACGCTTGCGACGGCAGGTTGAGCTTGCCGGTGACGACGCCGACTCGATAGCGACCGCAGGCGAAGCCTGGGCAACCGAGCAGTGCGCGGCGTTGCTGGCCGAAGGCGTCCCGGGCCTGCACTTCTACACCCTCAACCGCTCGCGGGCCACCCGCAACGTGCTCGAGAAAATCAGGCCGCGCTCTTCCTGATCGGGACGGCAAACAACTCATGGCCAACAGGGAGCAGCCCGACCTCGAGTCTCTCAAGACCTACCTGGAGGCCAACGTACAGGGCTGTCAAGGCGTAGACCTGGAGCTCACGGCCCACGCCGGCGGACACTCCTGCGAAACCTGGAGCCTGCGCGCTGACTCTGAGCGCTGGATAATGCGGCGGCCACCGCGAGGAAAACTCCAGCCCGGAGCCAGCAGCATGGCCCGCGAATACAGGGTCATGAAAGCACTGGCCGACAGTCCGGTAGCGGTGCCGCGCATGGTGGCGCTGTGCGAAGACCCGGAAGTAGCCTGCGCGCCTTTCCTACTCATGGAAGACGTTGACGGCGTCGTCCTGCGCGACAGCTTCCCCGACGACTTTGCCGACTCACCCCCACGCAGGGCCGCGCTGGGCCCCGCCACCATAGAAACCCTGGCGGCGATACACTCGGTAGACCTCGATGAGGCCGGCCTGGCCCGACACGGGCGTCCCTCGGGTTTCCTGCAGCGCAATCTCGAGCTCATGAACAGGCAGTGGGTCGCCGTCAGCCAACGCGAGGTGGCCGCCGTTGACCAGCTGGGAGATTACCTGCAAGGCCACGTCCCCGACTGCAACGAGGTGGCCCTGTCGCACGGCGACTACAAGCTCGACAACATCATGTGGCGTCGCGACCAGGAAGCAAAGGTGGCGGCGGTAATCGACTGGGAAGTCTCGACCATTGCCCCTCCCCTCGTGGATCTTGGCTGGCTGCGCGGCTTCTGGAGTCAGCCCGGTGACACCCGTGGCGCGGTCGCGCTGGGGCTGGCATTGACGAGCTCTGGAGGGTTCTGCGACCGCGACGAGCTCGTGGACCTGTACCGCGAGGCTACTGGACGGGATACCTCGGGACTTCCCTGGTTCGAGGCCTTCGCGATGTGGAAGATAGCCATCATAATGGAGGCGAGCTACTCGAGATTTCTGCAAGGCAAGTCCAACGACCCGCTGTTCGCGTCGCTCGATATCATAGTACCGGCGCTTGCCGAGGCCGGACTCGAAGCGCTGGCCTCTGCTGGCAAGCTGTAGCAGGCGTTCAGCCCCCCATAAGCCGTGACTGCGAGCGGTTGAGGCTCAGAAACCCTGGAGAGTAGCGAAGCGGTCCCGGTGCCAGGCAGCATCGCCAAAACTGAGTTCGGCTGCGCGCGCGCGCTTAAGGTAAAAGCCTATGTCGTGCTCGTCGGTCATTCCCACGCCGCCGTGCATCTGCAGGCCTTCGTAAGCCGCGAGCACCGCCGTGTCTGACAAGCGAGCCTTGGCCGTCGAGATCTTTTCGGCTGCGTTATCGGCGGCCGAATCCACTGCTTCGCAGGCCCCCATGAGCGCTGAACGCGACAGCTCGAGCTCAATGAAGATCAAGGCCGCGCGGTGCTTCAGTGCCTGGAAGCTGCCTATCACCACGCCGAATTGCTCGCGGGTCTTGAGGTAATCGAGCGTCATTGCAAAAACGGCTTCAGCCGAGCCCATCATCTCGGCGCACAGCCCTACAGTGGCTCGGTCTATTACGACCTGAAGCGGAGCTAGGCCCTCCCCTTCTTTGCCCAGCAGGGAGTCGCTGTCCAGCTCCACCGAATCGAAGCGCAACACCGCAGCGTTGCGCAGGTCCATGGTCTGCTGCCGAGTGATCTTCAGCCCGGCCGCGCCCTTGTCGACGAGGAATAATGACACACCGTCACGGTCGCCGGGCGCACCTGACGTCCTCGCACTCACGACCAGCACGTCGGCCACGTGCCCATCCCAGACGAGCACTTTCTCACCCTCCAAGGTCCAACCACCGCCCGACGACGACGCGCTCGCCTCGATGACAGCGGGATCGTAGCGCGTTTTGCGTTCCTGCCAGGCCAGAGCGACCAACCCGGAGCCATCGACGACCGCGGGCAGTAGACGGCTCTTCTGCTCCTCGCTGCCGGCCTCAATTATCGCCGCCGAACCCAGCAAGGCGTTGGACAACAAGGGTTCGGGCACCAGGTTGCGGCCAAGTTCTTCGATCACGCAGCAGATCTCGGTCAGTCCTAGGCCAAGCCCACCGTACTGCTCGGGCACCAGTATGGCAGGCCAACCGAGCGCGGCCATCGACGCCCACAGCTCTCTTGAAAAGCCCAGTTTGTCGTCGCTGTCGCGAAAAGCCCTGATGCGCGACACCGGCGACTCCTTCCTCGCGAAATCGGCAGCGCTGGTCTTGAGCAGTTTCTGTTCTTCGTTAAATACGAGGCTCATACGGATTCTCCTCAGTCGGGCAGGCCAAGCACACGCTTGGCAATAATGTTGAGCTGGATCTCGGAAGTACCGCCTTCAATAGAGTTGCCGCGTGAACGCAACCACTCCCTGGTTATTTCCAGTTCGCCACCCTCGAATCCCTCGCCCTCCCAGCCCAGTGCCTGCGGGCCGAGCACCGACAACATCAGCGAGAAGCGATCCTTGTTCAGCTCGGTAGCGTAGTACTTGAAAATTGAGGTCTCAGCCCCCGGCTGTTGACCCAGCTTGGCTGCCTCACCGCTGCGCCTGATGGTGAGATCGAGACAGGCCTTGTCCATCGTCAAGGCGGCGACGGAATCCCTTCTGTGGACGTCGCCTATCCTGCCGTTTTCCCCGGGCAGGTACTCACGCGCAAGGTCCACGACCCGGTTGACCGAACTGTACTCGCTGAACGCGCTGCTTATCATGTTGCGTTCGTGGCCCAGCAAGGCCTTGGCCATCGCCCAGCCGTTGTTGACGCCACCCACCACCTGGTCGCGGGGCACGCGCACGTCCTCGATAAAAGTCTCGCAGAACGGCGAATATCCACTTATCAACGGGATCGGTCTCACGGTGATGCCGGGGTCATCCATGTCAAAAAGAATGAAGGTGATACCGGCGTGCTTGTTCTCGGTGTCTGTCCTAACGAGGCAGAACATCCAGTCAGCCAAGTCGGCGTACGAAGTCCAGACCTTCTGACCGTTGAGCACCCAGTCGTCGCCGTCGAGCTCGGCGCGGGTCGCAAGGCTGGCGAGATCGCTGCCGGAGTTGGGCTCCGAATAGCCCTGGCACCAGCGTATTTCGCCGCGGCAGATTTCCGGGAGAAACCGCTTCTTCTGGTCCTCGGTACCATGATCAACCAGCAACGGACCTATCATCGTGAGCCCGAAACCGGACAGTGGCGGCATCGCCTTGATCCGGGCCAATTCCTGGGCCAATACACGGGACTCATCCTTGTCGAGCCCACCTCCTCCGTACTCAACAGGCCAGGTGGGCGCGGTCCAACCCTTTTCGGCCATGCGATCGAGCCAGACCCGGGCATCAGGTTTCTTGCTCCAATCGGCCTTGCGGCCGCCCCAGGCCAGCATTTCGCCTATGGTACCGTCGCCGGTCTTCGGGCCTTCCCACCTCATCGACGGGGGGCAGTTTTCATTAAGCCACGCGGCGCACTCCCCTCTGAACTGTTCTGTGTCAGACATAATCCGGTCAATCTAGCCCTAGCACTCACATAATAAAAACCCCGTGTTGGGACATTTTTACACCATCGGGGGGGTGAGCAGGGATCCCGACAGCGGCGCGGAATAATGCCTCAATCAAGGGTAAGGGCGCGTTGCCACCACAATCTCCGACAGAACGGGCTGGGCCCAAGTATGTAGCCGGTCCGTCGGGCCCCACCGGGCCGCAGTGAGTTCCGGACAACCCGCTCGAGGCCTCCCACACCGTGCACGCCAGGCGTAACGTGGGCGTATCAACAGAGCGATTGGAAACCGTATCGGTTAACTGCGAGGCCGACGAAATACTCACCGCTGGCGGCTGTGCATCTGCACCGTCCTTCGACTCAAGAGAAAGCTCCCACCCCGAGGGCCACTTCCGGGTGTGCACGGTCACGGCCATGCACGGCCCCGAGGCGCTGCCCGACGGCGAACTCGAATCCTGGGCGATTTTTTGAGACTGAGCTGCGGCGACCAGGCATACTCAAACAGCCGTGCCTCTGCAAAGAACACCGCGACAGAAAAAACGGGACGGGCAATGACTGCCCGCCCCGCGTTAGTGGCGTCCCCGACGGGATTTGAACCCGTGTCGCCGGCGTGAAAGGCCGGTGTCCTGGGCCAAGCTAGACGACGGGGACTGAAACTGACTTACGCGCCCTCGGGCACTCGCTTTCGGCTATAACTGGCAGCCCGGTGGTGAGCCGTGCAGGACTTGAACCTGCGACCCGCTGCTTAAAAGGCAGCTGCTCTACCACCTGAGCTAACGGCCCGTTTACCCCGGAAAGCCAGCGAAGACTAGCAGCGCAGTAGCGTTTTGCAAGGCATGGCCCGTGCTCGCCAGGCGACTGCGAGCAGCTCAGGCGTCGGCCTGCTGCAGGTAGAGAGTCTGCGTCGGGTAAGCGAATTCGATGCCCTCGCCCTCGAAGGTCCTGAACAGGGAGAGGTTGATCTCGTGCTGCACGTCCATGAAGTCTACGTACTCGCGACTGAGCACGTAGTAGACCACCTCGAAAAGCAACGCGGAATCACCGTAGCTGGCAAAGTGAACCCGGTCTACGCGCGTAAGCCCCACCCCCTCAATTATTCTCTTGACCATGGCCGGTATCTCTTCGAGCTTGGCCGCCGGTGTCTGGTAGGTCACCCCGAACTGGAACAACGCCCTGCGCTCCTTGAGGCTCTTGAAGTTCTGTATCCTGCTGCCCACGAGATCGGAGTTGGCAAAGATGATCTGCTCGCCCGTGAGGCTACGAAGCCGCGTGGTCTTGATACCTATGCGTTCCACGTTGCCCCTGATGTCGCCCACCACCACGTAGTCGCCCACCTCGAAGGGCTTGTCGAGCACGATCGACAGCGAGTTAAATATGTCGCCAAGCACGCTCTGCGTGGCCAGGGCCACTGCGATGCCACCCACCCCGACGCCAGCCAGCAAAGTGGTCACGTCTATGCCGAGGTTGTCCATTACCAGCAGGCCAACCACCGACCACAGCGCAAGCCTGGCCACGAAGCCCACCGCACCGAAAGCCGAGCCTCGCTCGAGTTGCAGCTGCTGGCCGGCGGCGTCTTCGCCGCCCACCTGTTCGCCAACCCTGAATCGCGTGACCAGCCAGTAGGCAATGAGCAGGTTTCCCCAGGTCAGCACCTGGGCGGCGAGGGCCAGCACCAGCAGTGCCCATGCCGCCCGGTCGACGGCGTCGGCAAGACTGACCAGCGTTGAACCGATATACAACGCCAGCAGCAGCAGCACCCAACCGCGCGTGGCTACTATCAGTTCGGCGGCTATGTCGTCGAGAGTTCCGGCGGTGCGTCCGGCCAGCGCCTTGAGCCTGCCGGCCAGCACGCGCTTGCCCAGCAGCAACACCAGGAGCACGACCGCGGCCGCCGCCGCGGATGCCGCCCAGGCTGCCAGGCTGTTTCCCAAAACAACAGTAGATACCCAGTCGTTCATAAGCCCTCACTCGCCGTCGCCCTCCAGGGCGCAACGGACAGCACCCTTTTGACAAGGAAACCGGCCGCGCTCAACCTTGGGCCTGCCTCGTGCCGGGCCGCCTGCCCGCCACGGGCATACAGGAGCGCAATTGTGAAACACTGGCTGGCCAAATCTGAACCGAAGAAATACTCCTGGGATGACTTCGTAAGCGAGGGCCGGGACTACTGGGACGGCGTGCGTAACTACCAGGCGCGCAACAACCTGTCGGCCATGAAAATCGGCGACCGGGTGCTTTTTTACCACAGCGTGACAGGCAAAGAGGTAGTCGGAATCGCTGAGGTAGTGAGAGAAGCCTACCAGGATCCCACCACCGACGACGAACGCTGGGTAGCCGTGGACATGGTGCCGGTGGAAAAACTCACCCGCCCCGTGACCCTGGCTGATATCAAGGCTGAGCCGGCGCTGGCCGAGGTCGCGCTCGTGAAACAATCCCGGCTGTCGGTGGTCCCCCTGCTGGCTGGCGAGTACCGAAAGATACTCTCGCTGGCAAAACCTTGACCGGGACCGGCTGGGAATCACGCCTGGCCAGGCTGGACCTCGGACCCAGTGACGACCCGGAAGCGCTCACCCTGGAACTGTACGTGGTCGACTCTCTCGACAAGCACGTTGACCGCCAGCGCCTGTTGAACGAGCGCGAGCTGCCCGACCCTCCTTACTGGGCCTTGCCCTGGATTGGTGCGCGGGCAATAGCTCGCCGCCTGCTGGCGAATCCGCCGGGAAACGGCGTCGAGGTACTCGACGTCGGCTGCGGGCTCGGGCTGGCCGGCGTGGCGGCAGGGCTCTGCGGCTGCAGCGTAACTTTTGCCGACTACGCTCCCGAGTGCTTCCCTTTCGTCGAAGCCAGCGCCCGCCACCACGGGCTGAAGAACTGGCAGCTGCGCGAACTCGATTTCTGTCACGATAGACTGCCGACGAGCTACGACCTCGTGCTTGCCGCCGACGTTGTCTACGAGCCCGAGTCTTACCGGCCGCTGGCCGAGTTTCTCGATGCCCAGACCGGACAGAACGGCACGGTACTGCTCACCGAAACGCTGCGGGCCGACGCCAGGTTGTGCCTCGGCCACCTGCGCGACCTGGGCTTCGTCGACCAGTCCAGTGCCCAGTGGGTGCTGGAAGACGGCCGCCCCGAGCGCACCTGGCTGCACGAGCTCCGCCGCGGCTGAAGCGCAGTGCTCAGTCCTCTACGGGCAATAACTGGCGTATCAAGGGGCTCAGATCCGGCCCTTTGCGCAAGCTGTGTCCGCCGTCAACCGACATGGCCTGCCCCGTGATCCAGGACGACTCCCCGCTGAGCAGGAAAGTGACCAGCGAAGCTACGTCGGTGGGCTCGCCAACCCGCCGCAGGGGCATGAGCTGCAGATACTCCTCGGTCAAAGTCTCGTCAGCGGTGATCGGCTCCACGAGCCCGGTGCGCACCAGTCCCGGCATGACGGCGTTTACCCTCACCCCGTGCTCGCCGAGATCATCGGCCGCGCAGCGGGTGAGCATATTGACCGCCGCCTTCGACACGCAGTAGGCGGTCATCCAGGGGTGGGTAAGTTCGGCCGCGATTGAGCTCACGTTGACGATACTGCCTCCCCCGCAGGCCTTCATCGCCCGGGCTTCCCATCGCAGGGAGCTGTAGACACCCGACAGGTTCGTTTTGAGCGTGGCTTCAAAATCCTCCACCGGGCTGTTGATCACCGTACCTACCGCGCCCTGTCCCGCTGCATTCACTGCGCCATCGAGGCCGCCCATGATCTTGACCGCTCGATCAACGGCCGCCCTGACCTGGGCGTCGTCCCCCACATCACAGCTGGCCCAGGCAGCCGCCGCTCCCAGCTCGGAGCAGGCCTGCTCGAGTACATCCTCGCGACGGCCGGCCAGGACCACCTGGCCACCGGCCTTTACCACCGCCTCAGCGCAGCCCAGTCCGATGCCGCTGCCTCCTCCCGTGATCAGCACCCGCCGCTCTTTCATATCAGCCATGCGTCTTTATCTCCCTCCACTGTTTCTTGGTAAAACGGGCTCTCGGCGAGTCGTAACAGCCCTCGTTTGCACCGTTGGCCCGTGCGGGCAAGAAAACCATATGCAGTCCAGCGCCGCTACCCGGCCCAACAGCGACCTGTTGACCTCCTTGCTCACGCACGACGCCGGCGACGAAGCCGAGGCGCGTGACCTCGCTGAAATAATCGAGTTCGTAAGAATCGACCCACGTCCCTTTGCCAGGAGCAGCAACGACAGCCGACCCGCCCGGCAGGGACACCTGACCGGCAGCGCCATAGTCGTTTCGGCCGACGGCGAAGAAGTCGTCCTGCTGCACCACGCGAAACTGGACCGCTGGTTGCAGCCCGGTGGCCACGGCGAGCCCGGCGAGCTCCTGGGCGAACAAGTAGCCCTGCGCGAGGCACGCGAAGAAACCGGCATCAACGGGCTCAGCTTGCATCCCGAGGCACCGCAGCCACTCGACGTGGACGTACACGACATCCCCGCGCGTGACGACGAAGAAGCCCATCGCCACCTCGACCTGAGGTACCTGCTCGTGGCGCCGGCCGGCGCTAGATTAAAAGTAGACCCCCGCGAATCCCTGGCCGTGGAATGGTTTTCCTGGGAGAGGCTGGGCGAGCTCGGTCTTGACCAGGGCCTGCTGCGCGCGCTTGCCAAGGCGCGACTGGCCATCATAGACGCCGCCCCAGCGTAGACCCGCGACCTCACTGGCCAGAATCCACCTGGCCCCGGCTTGGCTGGCCGTCACGCGCGCGGAGCTTTAGGACGAGGTCTTCATGGACTGCCTGGCTGATGGTGTAACCACGGGCAAACCACGCGGCCACCAAGAGGAAGACCCCGGGACCAAGACCAGTCAGCAGGCGAACCGTCCACAAGGTATGCGCTTGCTGCTGGCGGCCGGCCTCGAGACCGGCGAGGTCGAGCAGGCCCAGGGCCAGAAAAACTGCCAACGCGCCCGAGAGCTTGCGCAAGAAGGTGAACACCCCGTTGTAAAGGCCCTCCCGCCTCTCGCCCGTTAACAGGTCGTCCTCGTCGACAACGTCACCGACCATGGACCAGGGCAGAAGCTCGGCCGCGGCAAAACCAAAAGCCAATAAGGGCGCGTGCACGAACATTATCCACGGGGGCCAGTCGGGCTGCACGAAAACCAGTAAAGATTGCATGAGAGCCCACCACAGCGCTGCCCAGGCGAACATCGACGCCTTGTTTCGTCGCCGGGCGATCTTGAGCACCAGGGGCACCGAGGCGACCACCGCGAGCAGGAATATCAACATGAACTGCTCAAAGCGCTCGGTCTGGCCGAGCCAGTAGGTGCAGTAGATCACCAGCATGGCCGAGACGAGATCTATCGCGACCCGGCCCGACAGGTAGAGCCCCACCAGTCGCCTGAAATTGGCGTGTCGGCCGAGGACCCTGAAGCCGTCCACCAGCCCCAACTGCACCTTGCGGTTGCTGAACGACGGGCGTTCAAAGCTGACCCGGTAGGCGGCCAACCATGGCAGCATCAGCACCACCCCCAGCAACATCGCCGCGCTCGCAAATCCCTCACCACCGCCGCCCAGGGCCTCGGCCAGCGGACGCATGCCTACCGCGGCCATGATACCCACCATTCCGGCAGCGCTGCGATAGCCGTTGATCGAGTTGCGCTCGTGGTAGTCGGTGGCCATCTCTGCCTGAAGTGCCATGTAAGGTATGATCAGGACAGTAGACGAGGTGGTCATCAGGCAGTAGGCCAGCGTGTAGTAAGCAAAACGGCCAGCCTCGGGAATCTGCCCGGGATCGGCCCACAGCAACGCGAAGCTAAGTCCGAAAGGCAGCGCGCCGATAAGAAAGTACGGCCGGCGACGGCCTGATTTCCACCTCGTGCCGTCCGAGATGCGGCCCATGAGGGGGTCGGTAAAGGCGTCGAGTGCACGGCCGCTAAGCGGCACCAGGCCCGCCAGCAGCGGTCGGAGTCCGGCTACCTCAATGAGAAAATAAGAAGCGAACACCAACGAGAGCGCGCCGAAAACAATGCTGGAGGCAAACTCGCCGGAGGCGTAGACCGCCTTTAGCCGGGGCGGTAACTTGCCGCCCTCGTATAAACCTCTCACCGTCAACCTCGTGGTCCCTGCTGCCGCGCAACCGCTCCGCGACTGCCGACTGTGTACGCAGCCCCTTATACAGTCAACGCCGCGCCGGGCAGATGCGACGCTTCAGAATTTGACAAAAACCAACCGCCGTTGGACATGCGTGGCGGAGCACGGCTCATGACCGGTAACCGCTTTACCCGCTAAGACCTCGATTTTGATCGCAAGAGGCTGTGCTGCACCGCTAGGCTGGACTGAGCCTTGCGGCCAGCCATATGCTCAGCCGCAGTACTGCCGCTTCAGTCAACGAGCCCGTGCACGCGCGCAAAAGGATCCCAATCGGGGTCCCGATGCCATTCGTACTCGGTAAGCTCGGCCATCAGCTCGGCCTGTTCCTGGCCGAACTCCCGGGCCACGACGGCCAGTGCCATGTCCATGCCCGCCGATACGCCCGAAGCGGTAACGATATTGCCGTCGTCAACCCAGCGGGCCTTCTTGACCCACTCTACAGACGGCGTCAATTCGGTGATCTCGTTGAACCTAGCCTTGTTGGTAGTTGCAGGTCGACCGTCGAGCAAGCCCGTGGCCGCCAGCAGCATGCTGCCGCTGCACACGGTCATGGTCACGCGCGTTTCGGCAACGCGTTTCCCAATCCAATCCAGCAACGGCTGGTTCGAAATCTGTTCCACGCTGCCCAGGCCACCGGGGATGAGCAGCAGGTCCAAGGGCGGGCAATCATCCAGTGCGTAGTCTGCCACCGCTTCGACGCCCTGGGCTGATTTCACCGGGCCGGCAGAAAGAGCCACGGTGCACAGCTCAAGCTGCGGGCAGTTGCCGAACATTTCCAGTGGCCCGAACAGGTCGAGCAGTTCGAAAACCGGGTAAAGCAGCGAACCCAGCAGCAGCTTACCGTCACCGGCCACGCTTCGACTAATGCCTGCTGCCAGCTCCCGGAAGAAGCCTGATCACCCGTTCATGCCCGCCGCACTGGCGGACGGATGGAGGCTTGCGGCCGCGCTTTCGCGTTCGTTCATGCGCGAATACCAGGCCGACAGTTTTTCAAGTGACGGGTCGAGTGGCTGGCCGACGGTGGCAAAGAAATCCACGAAGCCGAACAGCAACAGGTCGGCCATCGTCAATTGATCGCCAGCAACAAACGGCTTGTCTCCAAAGAGACCCTCAAGCCACTGCAGGCCATCGACAGCGGTAGCCTTGAGGCCGTCCGCAGCCTCGGGAATACAGCGCATTCGCTCTTCAAACAGGGCCAGGCCCTCGGCAAAACGGAAACCGTTGCCCATGGGCTCGCAGATCTTCAGATCCAGCCGCCTGGTCCACATGCGCGTAGTGGCCCGATCTGCTGCGCTCTTGCCCACCAGCAAGCCATCACCGACGGTTTCGTCCAGGTACTCGCAGATAGCCGTTATCTCGGAGATCACCGAGCCGTCGTCGAGTTCCAGGGCGGGAAGCTGCCCACCGGGATTGCTATCCGTATATGGCGCGCGCCTGTTGTCCCCGCTGAACAGGTCGACTTCCTCGAGAATGAGCTCATGCCCCAGCTCGAGAGCAAACATACGTACCACGCGGGGGTTGGGCCCCATTGCATTGTAGAGCTTCATGCCGCAGGCGACAGCCTATTGCCCGACCCACATGTCGATATCGAACAGCAGCATCAACCAGATAGCCTGGTCACCGTCGGCGGTTATGTGCTCGGCGCGAAGACCGAACGGAGTAGTCGAGGAGCGGACCGTTACCCCTGCGCCCAGCAGCGAGTTGTCTTCCTCCCCGATCTGCCAGCCACCGAGGGCGTGCACCGAGAAGCCAGGGCTAATCGCAATAGTGGGCATCACTGCCGCGTAAATACCGTCGCCGTCGTCACCACCGCGATCCATGTAGCCCCCTTCGAGAGCCAGCCAATCAAAAGCTTCCTTCACAAAGAGCAGACGCTGGCCGGTCTGGCCGTCACCGTCAATGTCGGAATCAGCGATTCCGTAGCCGAAAGACACGTGCCCGTCCCCCTTGTACCAGTCACCCACGGCGGCCGCGGCCGGGCCTGCCCCGGAAACTGCCACGAACAAGCAGATCAACGCCGCAAGAATCAGTTTCCCCGTAACCGTCTTCATAACCCTTTTCATAAACTTGCTGTCTCCTCCCTGCGGCGCGCAGCGGCACCGGTTACAGCCATATATCGCAGCAACCGGGTCCGCACAAGGCAGGCCTCGATGAACCAGGTCTTTGATTACAGACCGTTCATACCGGGTCGCCGGCCCGGGAGGGCCTCTCAGCCCCGCTCGTGCGGTAACCCGCCTCTCGCTTCCAATTAAACGGCACGAGCATCTGCCCGCCGAAGTCCTGCGGAAAACGCTTCATGTCTTCTAGCCCCACGGCTGCGGGCGGCCGTTTGTCGGCTGGCAGGTAGCGCGTAGCAAAGACGATATCCCAGAGGATGAGATTTGCGCCGTAATTATGACAGGCCTCAGCCGCCACGGCCGAGTGATGCCAGCGGTGCAGCGACGCCCCACTGAACACCCAGTCCAGCCAGCCCATCCTCAGGTCTATGTTGGAGTGCTGAAAAAGCCCGTGCACCGATTCGAAGCTATAGAACAACAGCAGGCAATCTCCCGGGACTCCCAGCAGAAGCAGCGGAGTCGTTTCGCAGACGAACACCCACAACACCCCCAGCGGGTGATCGCGGCCGGCGTTGAGCCAGTACAGACGCGTGGGGCTGTGATGGGTGGAGTGCAGGCGCCAGAAAAACTCGTTCTCGTGGGCTAAGCGATGCGCCCAGTACTGGCCGAACTCCGCCACCAACGCCGCCAGCACCACCTGCAGGGGCAACGCCAGTTCTACCGGCCAGGGACCTCCGCCGCTCCCCTGCTGCGCCTCGCGGAAAGGCAGCGCTAGCAGCAACAGCAGCGGCAGGCCAAGCTTGAACATCTCGCGCGCCCCGTAGCTGTTCACCAGCGAATGTGCGGCGTCGGTCAGCAGATCTGAACGACTACGGTTCCAGTCGACATCAAGCGGTAGGGCCCGCTCAAACAGCGCAATAACGGTTATGGCCAGCAACGAAACCACGCCCAGCGTGGCCGCTTCGTTCATGCCGGCCTCCAACATGCGCCAGGCCGTCAGCAGGCAGGTGCCCAGAAGCAGTGGAAACAAAAGCCAGGAAGCAGTTTGTCTGGCCCAGCCCTGGCCCATCAGTCCGCCGGCCCCGCAGAGGGCAGAGCAAAGGCCAGCAGAGCGTCGCCGGGCTCAGACCAGCCGTGGCCGCCGGCAGCAATGACGACAAACTGCCTGCTCTCGGTACCCAGCCGGTAAGTGACAGGCGAGGAATTGGCAGTGTAGGGTATCCGCCTGGTCCAGACCTCGCGGCCGTCTTCGACTTCGAAAGCCCTGAAAAACTTGTCGGTCGTGGCGCCGATAAACACCAGGCCCCCTGCGGTCACCAGCGAGCCACCGAGGTTCGGCGCTCCCAGGGGCAACCACATGGGCCACGGCGCAATATCGCGCGTGGTGCCGAGCACCGACTCCCACAGTACCTCACCACTGACAAGGTCGACGGCGGTCATCGTACCCCAGGGCGGCGGATTGCACGGCGCCCCGGCGCTGGAAAGCAGGGGCCCGCGCTTGAGCCCGTAAGGGGTGCCCTGCATGGGATAGAGCTCGTCGGGATAGACCACCGATTCGCGGTCAAACTTGTCGAACTTTTCGCGCTCTATGAGTTGTATCACCATGGGCGTGCGCAGCTGGTTGACGTACAACCGTCCCCTCACCGGGTCGACCGAAACACCACCCCAGTTGGCACCACCAGCCGAGCCCGGCCACTGCAGGGTCGGCGTGAGCTGAGGCGGCGTGAAAACACCATCGTTGCGCAACGACGCGATTCTTTTGCGACAGTCGGCCCTGTCCCAGGGGCTGAAACCAAAGGCATCCGACGCGTCGAGCCTGCGCGCCTGCAGGGGAGCGGGATGAGTAGGAAACGGCTGCGTGGCCGAGAGCAGCTCACCCGGCACACCATCGGTGGCCACCGCGAGTTCTTCTACCGGATAAAGAGGCTCACCGGTCAGGCGGTCGAGAAGAAACAGGTGCCCCATCTTGGTCGCCTGCACCAGCCCGGGGCGGCCACCCCCGACGCCGGCAATGTCGAACAAGGTCGGCTGGGCCGGCACGTCGTAGTCCCAGACGTCGTGGTGGACGGTCTGGAAGTGCCAGGCCGGCTCACCGCTGTCGAGATCAAGCGCGACCACCGAGCTGCCGTAGTAATCCAGCCCCCGGCGCTGGCCGCCGTAGAGGTCAGGCGAGGGGTTGCCCGTGGGCACATAAACCAGGCCGTTTTCTTCGTCGACAGACAGTGGTGCCCAGACGTTGGGGCTGCCCGATTGCCATTGCCCCTCGCTGTCGGCTTCCGTGGGCTGCCAGGCGGGCGGCACCGGATCCCAGGCCCAGCGCAGGCTGCCGTCACGCGCGTCGAAGGCGCGCACTACGCCCGAAGGCACGTCCACGCGTTCGTTGTCAGCCACCAGGGCACCCACGATGACCAGGTCGGCTACCGCCACGGGAGCCGAGGTCGGGTAATACTCCCACTGCTCGTGCTCCGACAAGCCCTCGCGCAGGTGCACCCTGCCAGCGTCGCCAAAGCCGGGGCAGGGTCGGCCGGTGTCGGCGTCAAGGGCAATGAGTTCCGAATCCCGGGTGCCGGTAAAAATACGCCGACTGCAAAGCCTCGTGCCGCCGTCCCGGCCCTCCTGGCCGTCCTGCCACCAAGCCACGCCGCGGCAAGTGAGCGGGTAAGGACCCTGCCCCCGCCGGAAACGCAGCTCGGGGTCAAAAACCCATTTCTCAACGCCGGTTTCAGCGTCGAGTGCTATGACCCGGTTAAACGGCGTACAGAAATAGAGCGTGCCCTCGGCCACGAGAGGCGTGACCTGGAAAGAACTGCGCGCCCACTCCCCGCTGCCGTCGGAGATATCACCGTGCCGGTACTCCCAGGCTAGCTGCAAGGAGTCCACGTTGGCCGCGGTGAGCTGGGTAAGCGGGCTGTAACTCGTACCCCCGGCATCGGCCCCGTAATGCGGCCAATCGGCCGTCGGCCCGCTGTAGTCAATGCTTTCTCGGCCACCACAGCCCGCCACCAGGACGCAGACACCCACGGAGAAGGCCCAGCCGAACAAAGTCGCGAAGAGGTTTTTCCCTTTAGTTTTCATGAACTAAGCTCGTTTTAATCATACGGAGCTTCAGCGCGAAGGCCCGATCACGGTCTCGGCGTAGAACTCCATGGCCCGCCGTTTTTCGTCCAGGCTCGACCGCGGGCCAAGGCTGTAGCTGAGCGGGTAACTCACCGTGGAGCTTGCCCCTTTTTCTTCAAGTCTGGCCAGTAGTTCAGCCGTGGGCGGCACCGAAAGGGGCAGCACGCACTCAAAGGGCAGGTTTTCGCGACCGGCCTCGCATCTGAATGCAGCCAGGCTGTCCAGAAGTTCGAAGGCAGATTCCTCGCTGTCACCGGCGCCCATGTAGCCGTCGGCCGTGGCCGCCGCCCGCTTCAACGCCCGCCGGCTGCGACCACCCGTGTACACCGGTATGCCGCCAGCGGGAGCGGCCGGCAGGCTGCGCAGGGGGGCAAAGTCAAAAAACTCGCCGTGCCACTCCAGCTCCTCGCCCGTCCACAACCGCCGCATGATCTGGATCATCTCGTCCATGCGCCGGCCCCGGGTTCTGAAATCGACGCCCAGCTGGTCAAATTCCTCTTTCATCCAGCCAGTACCGGCTCCCAGGGCAAAGCGCCCGTCGGACAACAGTGCGAGGGTCGCGCAGGCCTTGGCCACTTCGAGCGGGTGCCGCAGCGGTAAGATGTAGATTGAACTCGATAGTTTCACCTTACTTGTCGCGGCAGCCACAGCACCCAGCACCGACCAGGTATCTGGAAAAGCAGTATCGGCCGGAAAAGGCGGCGTCCCGTCCTCCGAGTATGGATAAGGCGATGACAACGCGCTGGGATGAAAGAGATGGTCGGAGAGAAACACGCCGTCAAAGCCGATCTCCTCGGCCATGCACGCGAGGTCTACCAACTGCCCGGGCTCGGTGAAAGAAAGCGCCTGCCAGAACTTCACTGCTTCTCCCCTTCGTAGAACAATTCCCTATCCTGGCCCTGGGGTCAGCGTCCAACCCTGTTCGCCGCCGCGCGCCGAGCCCTCGGACTCCAACTTGCGCAGATGCGCGGCCACCGACCAGGCCGCCGCCGGGTGCAGAGACACGGGCACGTCGGTGTACATCAGTTCCACTATCGCCTCTACGGCCATGGGCTTGTCACCGAGGCAGTCCAGCACCTGTCGCTCGCGAAGATTGCGGTGGGCAATCAACTCCCCCACCTTGCGCGCCGGGTCTGTAATGGCCGGGCCGTGGGCGGGATAAATAATATCAGGTGAAATATCCAGCAGCAGGGCCAGTGAGTCGAGGTACTGCGCCATGTCGCCGTTGCCCGGTATCACCGTGGTACCAGCGCCGAGCACGTTGTCGCCACTGAACACCGCGTTCTCTTCTTCGAGCACGAAACAGAGATGATCTGCTGCGTGGCCCGGCGTAGCCAGCGCCCTCAGAGTGGCTCCTTCAACAGAGACACGCCCGCCATCGGCGAGATCGCTTATCTCCAGGTCGCGGTCGTATTCGGCGCAGCGCGCCTTGTGAACCGGCATGTCACCATAGCGATTGAGAACCTGAGCAACCCCACCAATGTGATCGGGGTGACCGTGGGTCAGGACCATGGCCTCTAGCTGTCTGCCCGCTAAAGCCTCGTGCAGCTTGTCGACCCAGCCCTCCACTCCCTGCCCGGTGTCGAGCAACAGCAGTCTCTCGCCGGTGCCCAGCAGATAGGTGTTGGTGCCCGGCCCGGTGAACGGCCCCGGGTTCTGGCCCAGTATGACCTGCACCCGCGGAGACCAGCGGGCGATATCGGGCATCTCCAGGCCCATCATGCTGTCGGTTACTATCCGGCGGGGTTCCTGCTGCATGGCTTACTCCGCGCTCCGCACGCTCCCCCCGACAATACCAACAGGCACGCGTCCGCGGCAAGTCGCCTATCCACCTGCCTCAATTGCAGGCCAACGCGCCGCAGACCATGTCGCAGGAAACAAGGCCGACACTGCACTGCGCCATGCGCAGCGCATCGGCGATGCTGCAAGTGCCATCGGGCGTCCCCGGCGGACTCACGTCGCATTTGACGAAGGAGGATAGCGTCGTGCAGGCCCGGAGGCCTACAGTGAACTGGGCCACGAGCATAGCGTCGATCACGTTTATGGTGCCGTCCGAGTTGACATCTCCGCAACCATCTCCGCCTGCAGTAATTTCCAGGGCGAGGAGCACCGGCAGGTGGTCCGAGGAATCAACGGTATCATTTGCCAGCAACCCCGGCGGCAGGCTGCCGGCGGCAAAGGTAAGAGTGTTGAGAACCTCGCCCCCCACCACGAAGGCTGCCAGCGCCGGCGACGGCAACAGGTAATCGACCCGGCGGGAAAGATAAGTGCCGCGAGCAGGGTCAGCGTTCAGTGTTTCGGGCCGCGAGTTGTTGACGTCCAGCGGACTGAGCAACAGGAGCCCTTCGTTGAGCAAGCTCGCGACTTCGGCGTCACCATCTTCTTCGTTGAGGTCGCCAGCGTAGACCAGTAGGGCCAAGGGATCAGCGGCCATGCTTGCGGCGACGATTGCCGCCGAGGCGACTGATTCCTGTTGCCTTATAGCGTTAACGGACGCGTCCCAATGCGCCACCCACACGAGCAGGTCCTGCCCGGGCAGATCAATGGTGGCTTCCAAAAGGGTGCGCTTACTGGTCTGGCCGTTACCAGACAAACCATGCTCGATCGCCGACCCGGCTACGAGCGGGTAAAGGCTCATCACTGCCCTTCTATTTCCGGCACCATCGGCAGACGAGTACACCGACTCGTAAGCAGGGTTGTCAGCCAGAAAATCCTCCAGGTTGGCCAGCCCCTTCCCCTCCTGCAACAGCACGACGTCTGGCGCCAGGTAGTCGATAATGCGTTGCAGGGCAGCACGGCCTCCGGAACCGGGTGCGCCCGCGCCGTTTATGTTGTAGCTGAGCAGAGACAGCGGCCAGGCCGCCGACTCGCCGGTGGGCAGCAGCAGAAACAGGGCCAGCAATGCCGCGGCCGGTTGCGCAAGACGTCGCCGATATTTTGTGGAGCTCTCCACGAGATTAAGTTTACATATATGTAATAGGCCGAGGCAAGAAAAGTCGGTTCAGGAATTTTACTGTCCCTGCGTCTTCTGTGTCGAGGCGCCGAGCCAACCGCCCCGCTGCCGTACCCATGGCTCCCCCCGTCAGCGGCCAGGCACACCCACTACCGCTGGGTTTTGCGGGCCCCGTTGCAAGCTCTCCCTCAGTCTCGTGGCCAGCCTGCTCAACTCGCGGCGATCAGCTGTCTTGCGATTGGCAAGGTCGAAGCCTTCGCCATCCCCCCGCGGGATGAGGTGAACGTGGTAGTGAAATACAGTCTGCCCGGCGGCAGTACCGTTGGCCTGGTAAACGGCGATTCCGTCAGGCTCAAGCTCGGCCTTCAAGACCTCGGCTATTTTCAGCTGAAGCGCGGCCACCGCCAGCATATCGGTCTCGCTGATCTCGAATATGTTCTCAGCGTGTGCACGGGGAACCACCAGCAGATGCCCCCTGGACAGTGGGAAAAGGTCCATGAAGGCCAGCACGCGATCGTCTCGGTACACGAGGGCTGCGGGCGCGTCGCCGCGCGCGATGAGACAAAAAATGCAAGAGTCGGCGGTATTGCTCACTGCTACTTGCCCACCAGGCCGCACGATCCAAGGCGCGAAGCGTGTTTCTTCCTGCGCAGTGGTGACCCCTACGGGACTCGAACCCGTGTTTTCGGCGTGAGAGGCCGACGTCCTGGACCACTAGACGAAGGGGCCATACGACGCCACAAAAAACGCCAGGAGCCAAACATAGTCGGCTCCCGGCGTCCGGTCAAAGGTAGGTCTTTCAGTTAAAGGATTTCGCCTTGAACTGTCGATTGGTATTTTTGCTGGCTCCCGAAAATGAGTTCGACCAGCAGGCACCTTCGTCGTTTATCATCTGGACGGTGAGCCCCGGTTCCATGCTCAAAGGCAAGCTGACCATACCGAGAAAAGAACCAAGTCCCTTGACCTTGACCGAGGCTTTGCCGTCTGAACCTGCCCTGAGTTTCACCAGGCTCAGCCCGTCAGCCAACAGGCCGCTCTTGTCCTTGAACACAAACCCGCGCGCGTTTCCTTTCCAGCAAGCCCTGGTGTTGCAAAGACCACCCACGGGCAGCTCCTGGTCCATCACGTTGGACTGGGCCCCTCCGACCGAATCCCAGGTACACACGCGCATCTTCGTAGTGCTCGACGGGTCGCCAAAATCAGAGGTCGTCGTCGCCGCACCAGACTTCCAGCTCCAACCAAGTTGGTCGCGCGAGTCACTCGAGTCGTCCTTCAACTTGAAGGTCGATTTACCGGAACGGGTTGGCTCAAGGCAGCCGAACAACGGCTCTGCAGGGCAACCGAAGCCTCCCGAAACACAAATACCGGCAGAGCATTGGTCGCCCAGGGTAAAGGC
>CAUZFM010000023.1:0-31426 GCA_963579235.1 uncultured Binatia bacterium (SeqCode) | reverse complement strand
AAGCGGCGGGCACACGCAACTGGAGAAACCTGTGAATAGACCCGCGAAGACCATCTGCCTGCTTGCCCTGGTGACCCTGCTGGCCCCCGGATTCCTTGCCCCGGCTCCTTCGGCCGCGGAACAGAAAATCCCCGAGCCCGGGCTGCTCATCGACACTACCAACATCCATGACTACTCGGACTTGCTCAGCCCGGCCATGCTGTGGACAGTAGACCGCGGCGTGAAGATTCGCGTGGGTGAATACGCACTCGTGACCATGCCCCCGCCGTTCATGGAGGCCACCGAAAAATACTCGTCCCAGGTTGAGCTGTCCGAGGACCGCAAGGAAATCCGCAACCACGTGGCAGGGCTGCCGTTTCCGCAGGTTGACACCAACGATCCCACGATCGCGACCAAGTTGATGTTCAACTTCAACGCCACCATACGCGTGGACGACCTCGACCTGCGCAACTTTGACTGCGACACCGGCGCTGTCGGCAAAGACGGCCACCCGCTGACAGTCGAACGTCACTTTCTCATCGATCACATCCGTCGCATGTCCTGGTACGAACGCACCGAGGTTGAACCCTTTCCCGTCATTCCTGAGAACCCCGACAAGGTGCGTTACAAGGAAGCGATGTACCCACTGCTCGAGCCCTTCGATCTCAAGGGTGTCGGCTTCCTGCTCTTCCGTTACAAGGAACCTTCGCGACAGGACGACACCTGGCTCTACCTGCCGCAATTGCGCCGCGTGCGCCGGCTGTCTTCGGCCCAGCGTTCTGACGCTCTGTTTGGACAGGACACCGACATGGACAGCTACGCAGGCTACGCCGGTAAGGTGGGCTGGATGGACTGGAAGTTTCTCGGCGAGAAAAAAGTCCTCGGCAGTTTCCACTCAGAGCACCTGCCCGTTAAGTGGGGCGAGGGCTCAGGTGATTTCGTGCACGCCGACCTCTGGGAGCCCAGGGACGTATGGGTGGTCGAGGGAGTGTCGCTGCTTCCGCAATACGCCTACGGCAAGCGGGTAATTTTTCTCGACAAGGAGAGCTACCGCATTCCTTACACCGACATCTATGACACCGCCGGCGAGCTGTGGAAGATGTGGATCAACCAGTTCAAGTACGCCAAGTGCCCCATTCCCGACGCCCCGTACTGCCAGGAATACGAAGCGTCATACAACCCGTCTATAACCATGGTCGACGTGCAGCTCGAGCACGCCACGTTCTGCGCGCTGCCCAGCCACCGTTTTCCGGGCGAGCAGGGCTGGTACTTCAACCTGGGCGACGAGGAAGGCACCACGGCAGATTACTTCTCGCTGGCCAACGTAATCTCGGCCGGCCGGTAAGCCGCTTCGCGCCTGCTCTCTTCAGGGCAGGCGCAGGTGGAATCCGCGCGTGCGGGTGAGACGGTCGAAGCCGAGCTCGGACAAGGTCAGCCCCACCCCGCTATCCTTCCACCCCGACCACGGCAGTGTTGGGTCGAGAAAATCGCAGCGGTTGAGGAACACCGTTCCTACCTCCAGGCGCCTGCCGATGGCGCGCGAGCGGTCGAGGTCACGGCTCCAGACCGAGGCAGTGAGACCGTAGCGGCTGTCGTTGACGGCAGCGATCGCACGCTCATCGTCGGCTACCCTGGCAACGGCGAGCAGAGGCCCAAAGCTCTCCTCCTTCATCACCTGTGCATCGGCGGGTACGTCGGCGAGCACCGTCGCCTCGAAGTACCTCCCTCGTCCGTCCAACTGAGCGGGCTTGCCCCCCACAAGCAGGCGCGCCCCCCGCTCCACGGCATCGGCTACGTGTTGCTCGAGCAGCGCTATCGACGATGCCTGCGCCATGGGCCCCATGCTCGTCGCTTCGTCCATCGGGTCGCCGGGTTTCCAGTCGGCGCTGCGCGCGACCAGCAGGTCGAGCAACTCGTCGTAGACATCGTCCTGCGCGAATACCCTCTCCACTCCGCAGCAACTCTGCCCCGCGTTGTAGAAAGCGCCCTCGGCAAGAGACTCGGCTGTAGAAGATAACTCGGCGTCGGCTCTTACCCACGCAGCGTCGTTGCCCCCGAGCTCGAGACCGAGGTCCACAAACCGCCCCGCCGCCGCCTTCGACAACTCACGGCCTCCCCGGGTCGAACCCGTGAAGGCTATGTAATCAACCCGCGGGTCAGCCACCAGGCGGGCGGTGGCGTCGTGGTCGGCTTGTACCGCGGCCAGTACGCCCGCCGGCAGCCCGGCCTCGAGAAACGCCCTCTCGAAATGGCCGCCGCACAAGGGAGTACGCGAGGAGTGACGCAACAACACTGCGTTGCCGGCCAGCAGCGCCGGCACCAGCGCGTTGACGGCCGTCAACAGCGGGTAATTCCACGCGGGCACGTTGAGCACCACGCCCAGCGGGAGGCGCTCAACAAAAAATTCAAAACCGTCGGGACCCTCCAGCGGCTTGTCGGCGAGACAGCGCTCGGCCACCGACTGCATGTAACGCGCGCGCGCGCAGCTGGTGGCGACCTCGGCCCTGGCCTGGGACAGGGGCTTGCCCATCTGCGAGCTTATGTCGACGGCCAGGGAATCGCTGTCGCGCTCCATCCCCGCGGTGGCTCGCTCACAGACCACCACCCTGGCGGCTACCGGCAGCGCGGCCCATTCACGACCAGCCACTACCGCGCGAGCCAGCGCCGCTTCCAGGGACTCGCTGCTGTCCTGTTCAAAGCGACAGGCTATTTCACCGGTGGCGGGATTGTCTACTTCGATTATCGCCACGGCAGGGACTTGTAGCCGCTGCCCCTTTCTCGGTCCAGCTTGAAGTCGAAGACCACCGCCGGGCAGCCTGCTAAGGCGAAATCACCAGGGTCCAAGGCGCCACGACCGCCGCGCCCTCAACACTGGACACCGGATCGACGCACCAGAGGTTGCTCGAGGCCGACACTACCTGCCCGGCGCTCCCGTTGTTCTGCAGGTCGAGCAGTTGGCCGGCCGGACCACGGTTGCGGCAGAACAGATTGCCTCCACCGCTGCCCTGCAGCTTTTCGCCTACGGTGACTTCGCCACCGCCAAGATCAACAGCGCCGTTATCCACGAGTGCGACGCCGCCGAAACCAATTTCAACGGAGCCCCCGCCACCGTTATCGATGAGCATGCTGTCGGCGATGAGCAACGACGAATCGGCCGAGGCCAGGACTGCCCGCAGTCCCGAGCCGTAGATTATGGAGTTGCTTACGACTGCCCCGACTTCGCCCCCCACCCTCAAACCGCGGCGGCAGTTAGCCAGCAGCAGGCCATCGAGGTACACCGACTGGCTGTCGCCCGGGCCGCTGGTGAAACGCGGGCCGTCGCAGCTCCAGCGGTCACTCGGGGACCCCGTAATGACACTGTCGCTGAAAAGAAACCGACCGCCCGCAGTCGTACGGACCGGTTGCACGCAGTTGCCTACTACCAGCCGCTCGAACACGGCGTTGTAGTGCCCCGGTTCGCCGACCTGGCCGACAGCGAGAGAAGAATCGCCGTACAGCTGCAGGCACTTGTCGCAACCGCCGTTCACCGACACGTCGCGGAACACGTTTCCCACACCCGATTGCATGGTGGTGATAGCGTCGTCGCAGTTGTCGCTGAAGGCCATTTCTTCGATCAGGTTGCCGCTGCCCGCGACGTGCACGCCGTCGTGAAAACCCCTGATCGACAGACGCCGTATTACGTTGTCGTTACCCTGCAGGTCGAGGAACAAGGACTCGGAGTTATCGGAGCTACAGCTGTTTGCCCCGCCGCAGACTGGTGAGAGTTGAAAAACAACACCGCTGTCAAGACCGTCCACGAGCAAACCGTCACAGGCCACGGTCCGCAGCGGGTCTGACGCCGACACCTTGATAACCTTGCCCTTGCAATCAAAGCTTATCCTGCGGGCGTCACCGCCACAGTCGTTGAGTGCCTGCCTGAACGAACTCTCCGTGCACGCTATGGCGCAGGAGTAGTCGCCGTCCGTATTGACGCAATCGGCGTAGACCGCACACGAGTGGCTGGCCGCGGCGCACTCGTCGACGTCAACGCAGAGTCCGCCCTGCAACTGGTAACCGGCTGGGCACAGGCAGGCACCGGCCACCCGCGACGAGCCGTACGGACACCAGCCACAGCCGTTGCCGTCGCACTGCTCGAGCCGGCAGTCGCCGCTGCAGCCATCGCCCGAGGCCTGGTTGGCATCGTCGCACTCCTCGGCGGACTGCAACAGGCCGTCGCCGCACACGCCCCCGGCCAGCGGCAACCCGTCGGGCATCAGCAGGGCTACCCAGTCGCTGGCCACTGAGCTTTCAAGCGCGAGGCACTCGCCCCTACGGTTGGCCCTGCCCCAATTTCTCGACAGCGAATCGTCTGCCTTGTCCCGGCAGGCCAGTTCAGCTCCGGCGGTTCCACCGCCGAGGCTACGCTTGATGCAGGAAAGATTGCGGCGAAGATAACGCCCGACTGCACGCACCCTGCGAGTCGAACACGATGAAGCCACGGGGGAACCCGAAAAAACGACCTCGCCCAGGAGTTGGTCCATTCCGCCCCGGGCAGCCGTCCCCTGAAAAAGAGTCGCCGCGCAGGCAACGCCATCGGCTCCGTTTGTGCGCAGGGCTCCGAGCACCCGCCCGTCGCGCTCCACCAGCGCGCGGGCCCGGCACAGCGCCCACTCTTCGGGGTGGTCGGCCCGCACCAGCTTGAGCCAGCAACCGGTCAGCCCCGCCACATAGCCACGCTCGGCTGCCAGGCGCTCCTGCGCGCAGTCGGCTGCCGCGTGGACGGGCATCGCAGACAATACGAGGCCCGCGACCAGGATCACTATTACCCCCCTTGTTCTGCCGATCGCTGACACCACTCAAGACCTAGCCTTTGGCCGGAGCCATCGTCAAGGGCAAAAATACAGCGCCGGGTTTCTCCTCCGTGAAGTCTGCCGTTAACGTAGCCCTTACAGCAGGCCGTCGCCGCGACCCGGAGCCGACAGCGCGCTCCCGGTCGGGGGGGTGGAGAGCCCCCCGGGCTGCTCGCCATAGCCGCTTTACGAGGATAGACTCAAGCCACCGCACGAGGAGACAAGACAATGGCAGCAGAAGACAACATGATCGCCACGGGGACAGAAGCCCCCGACTTCACCCTCGCCGCCCACGACGGCAGCGAGGTCACACTGTCCGCGCTCAGGGGCGGCCCGGTGGTCTTGTGGTTCTACCCCAAGGCCGATACCCCCGGTTGAACTGTCCAGGGCAACGGATTCCGTGATCGAATCCGCGAATTTGAAGACAAGAACGTAACCGTACTCGGTATCAGCTTTGACACCGTCGAAGAGAACAAGGCCTTCGCCGAAAAGTTTGACTACACTTTTCTGCTGCTGTCAGACGTAGACAGGAAGGTGGGCCTGGCCCTGGGGGCTTGCGACGCGCCGGACGCCGGTTGGGCGGCCCGCATAAGTTATGTGATCGACGAGAAGGGTATCGTAGTTGCTTCTCTGGCCGACGTTGACCCGACCACCCACACCGACGACGTACTCAAGCTGCTGGTCGGCTGAAGGCTAAAGGACGAATCCCTGTCCGAACCGTTGGCGGCGCCCCACGGTTCGCGCTAACAAGCCCTGCCATGAACACCGATCCCGCATCCCAGGCTGGTCCCGTACGCGAAGCGCACCGCATCGACCCCGCTCCCTTGACCTGCTGGCTGAAATCCAACGTCGAAGACTTTCAAGGCCCGGTTGACATCACTCAGTTCAAGGGCGGCCAATCCAACCCCACCTACCTGCTGGCTACCCCCGGCCAGCGTTACGTCCTGCGCAAGAAACCTCCCGGCCGCCTGCTTAAGAGCGCCCACCAGGTAGACCGCGAGTACCGGGTGATGAGTGCGTTGGCCGACACCGACGTGCCGGTGCCCCGCATGTACGCGCTTTGCACCGACGCCGAGGTCATCGGCACCGATTTCTACATCATGGAATGCCTCGAGGGCAGGATATTCCGTGACCCGCGCTTGCCCGATCTGTCGCCAACAGAGCGAACGGCCGTGTACGAATCCATGGGCGAAGTGCTGGCCGCGCTGCACAACGTAGACACCGCCGCCGTGGGCCTGGCCGACTACGGCCGGCAGGGCAACTACTTTGACCGGCAGCTTGGACGTTGGAGCGGGCAGTACCGCGATTCGCAGACCGAGCAGTTGCCCGACATGGACACGCTCATCGACTGGCTGCCGGCCAACATTCCCGACGACGACTCCAGCGGCATAGCGCACGGGGACTACCGCCTCGAAAACTCGGTCTACCACCCCGACCAGACGCGCATGATAGCCGTCCTCGACTGGGAGCTGTCAACGCTGGGCCACCCGTTGGCCGACCTCGCTTACAACTGCATGGGCTACCACGTGCAGAGTCCTACGCAGAGCGGCCTGGTCGACGTGGACTTTGCCGCCATCGGCATACCGAGCGAGGAGCAGTACGTGGCAAGCTACTGCCGGCGAACCGGCCGCGACGGCATAGACAACTGGAACTACTACATCGCTTTTTCGCTTTTCAGGATGGCCGCCATAACCCAGGGCGTCTACAAGCGCGGCCTGGACGGCAATGCCAGTTCGGAACTCGCGACCACCTACGGGGAGGTGTGCCGCTACCTGGCTACCCGCGCCTGCGAGCTGCTCGAACTCGGCTAGTCGAGCGCCCTGGCAGCATATGCCCGCAGCGACAGGCTGCTACGGCAGGCCCCAACGACGGGCTCTAGTTGAGCGTCTCCTTGCCCGGCGGCTCGCCCGGGCTCGAGGAAACCTGCTCGCCGGTGGTGTCGGCGGCCGCGGTCGCCTCGGGATGAGCCTCCCCCACCCCTGCCGCTGCCGACTTGCTACCGGCCGGCGGCTGGATGTTTACTTCGCCACCGCTGGAGGTCAGCTCGTCTGAAGCCGCCTGCGCCACCGCCTCGAGGGCGGCAAACGATTCGTCGATGGCGTCGACGACCTCCGATGTGTCTGGAAACAAATCGTAGTCGGCGTTCATGCCCCAGTATATCGTACCGTCGTAACTGAGCAGCGCGATGCCAAGCCCCATGTTGTCGAACAAAGGCACCACCGGGTAAGTCTCGAGCAGGCGAGCGCCGGCCATGTAAACGGGGAACTGCGGACCCGGCACGTTGGTCACTATCATGTCGAACAATCGCATACGGGTCACGTTGCGCGTGCCAAGCGCGAGCATGGTAGACGGGGCCCACTCGGCTGCGTCGATGAGCAGCTCGGCTCCGACCGCCTGCCGCGATTCCTTGAGTTCACGGGTTTGCTCTCGCACAAGATCGAGCTGTGCGCGCGGGTCGACACGGCCTACCGGCAGGTCAATGAGCCAGGCGGACACGCGGTTTCCTGGTCGCCCCCGTTCGTCGTTGCCGCGCACGCTCACCGGTGCCAGCACCCTGAAGTCCACAGAACCGGGATTGATCCTGCGCTTGGAGAGCATTCTCTGCACGGTGCCGGCCACCACGGTGAGCACGATATCGTTGATCGACCCACCCAGCCGGGCGCGCACCGATTTAACCCGAGCAAGATCCATAGCGTACCAGTCGGCCCTTCTGTGCGGACCCACTTCGCGGTTAAACGGAGTGTCGTCCGCACTACCCATGGTCCAACCCAGCATGCTGGCCACGGCACGCAGGCGTACCAGCAAGTCGCGCTTGGTGTCGTCAGCTTCCTTGAAAAAGGCACCCGCGCCCTTCAACAACCTCAGCGGCAGCATCACGCGGTGGCTCACTCCGTCGGTCAGCAGCTCCCAGGGCGTCGGTACACGGCGTGGAATAAAGCCACCGGGCTGGGGGCGTTTGCTCTCAGGATCGACGTCGAGCAGCACCGTCATCAGGTCAACACCGGCCACGCCGTCTATCATGCAGTGATGCACCTTGCTTATGATTGCAAAGCGTCCGTCGTCCATGCCCTCGACCACCCACATCTCCCACAGCGGGCGGCTGCGGTCGAGGTGGTTTTCCATTATGCGACCGGCGAGACGCTTGAGTTCCTTCTCTCCACCGGGCCTGGGCAACGCCGTGTGACGAATGTGGTAGTCGATGTTGAAGTGAGAATCGTCTACCCACACCCAGCGATAACTACCGGGCACCTGCATGATCTTCTGCCTGTAGCGCGGGATGAACGGCAGGGCAGCCCGCACCGCGTCGCGCACCGAATCGGCGTCGATGCCGCCGTCGGGACGGGCCAGCTCACCAGCCTCGAAGATCATCGTGCTGCCGATGTGCATCGGAATGTCGGGCTTCTCGAAGATCAGAAAGGAATTATCGAGCGCGCTCAGGCGCTCAAAGAACATTTTCGACATGCCTTATACCTGCTCTGAAATCACTGTAAATACAAGAAGTTAAGAGCGGCGATCCCCACCTCCCGTGGTCAGTGTCTGGATCAGCGTCAGCAGGGGGCCAGCTGTGCACGGACTGATTTGAATGCCGGCGTTCGCGAGCGCGGGTCGAGCCGGCGTGGCACCAGCTGGTTGGCCTCGGGGTAGTACATGGCCAGGTTGCCCGGCCGTATTTCGACAAGAGATACGACCACCCGCATTCGGCCAGTGCCGGTGTAGACTTCTACCGGGTCACCATCGGCCAGGCCGAGCACCCCCGCGTCCTCGCTCGACATCATCACCACGTCGCGCCGGGTGTTACCGCGATAGCGGTCCTCCTGCTCGTAGACAACGGTGTTAAACTGCCCCTCCGACCTCAGGGTGATCAGGGTAAAGGTGCCCGGCTCGGCCTGCTGCTCGACCGGCAGGGGCGTGACCTTGAAGTGGGCACGACCATCGTCAGTGGCAAAATGACCCTGCCTTAATCCCCGACCGGCGACGTGAAACTCCTTGCGACTTTCGTCTATCTCGGCGAGCTGTCCGTAGCCCGGTACCACCTGTGCCATGCTACGCCTGAGCTCGGAGTGCGAACGCAGTTGGCTCCAGTCAAAACGGCCCGTCGGCAACAGTCGCTCGGCCAGTTCAGCGACCAGTTCGACCTCCGAGCGAGCCTCGCCCCCGGGTGCAGGCGCACCACCGTCCGACATGCGCACGAGGTTGAACATACTCTCCTGTGTTGTCGGCTGTTGCTCTTCGTCGCGTGCGAGCACGGGCAGCAACAGGCTCGTGCGCCCGCGGCCCAGCAGGTGCCCCAGGTTGAGCTTGGTGGCCAGGTAAACCGTCGTGTTTATGCGTCCAAGCGCACGCGAGGCCCACGCGCTGTCGGGGTTACTCGCAAACAGGTTGCCGCCGAGCATGAAGGCAGCGCCGATCCTGCCCTGCTCAGCTGCTTCCATCGAGGCGTAGGTATCCAAACCCTTGCCGGTGGGAGCGGCCACACCATAAACTTCCTCGAGCTTCGAGGCGAAAGCCTGCTTGATCGCCGGGGCCACCCCGCAGGAGCCCACGCCCTGCACGTTCGAGTGCCCCCTGAGCGGTAACAGTCCCGCACCCGGCCGCCCCAACCAACCCCTCGCCATCACCAGGTTGGCCAGCGCCGCCACGCTGTTGGTACCGTTCACGTGGTGGGTAAGGCCCATGGCCCAGGCCGCCACCCCGTTTTTGGCAACGGCCAGCGCGTCCACCGCGCGCTCAAAATCAGCCGCGTCTACCCCGCTGCGCTGCACGAGCGCACCGAGATCCGAGCGCGACAGGTCGGCCTCGAGCTCGTCCCAACCGCTCGAGTGCTCGGCTATGAACGCCCCGTCGGTCGCCCCCTTCTTTACCAGCGCAAGCAGCATGGCCTTGAACAGGGCAGCGTCCTCACCGGCGTGGGGCTGCAGGTAGATGTCGCTCACCGTGGAGCCGAACAGCATGCTGCGCGGATCCGACGGAACGTGAAAACGCAGCAGTCCTTTTTCCTTCAGCGGGTTGACGACTATCACCACGCCGCCGCGACGGCGGATCTCTACCAAGCGGGTAATAAAACGCGGGTGGTTACTCGCCGGGTTGGAACCGGCCAGCAACACGAGGTCGCAGGAGTCGAGGTCATCAAGGGTGACCGACGCGGTGGACGAACCGTAGGCTTCGGTCAGGGCCACACCCGAGGCCTGGTGACAATAGTACGAGCAGTTGTTGATGTTGGCCGTACCCCAGGCCCGGGCCACGAGCTGCATCAGGAACGCCGACTCGTTGCTCGCGCGTCCCGAAGAATAAAAAAATGCGCTGTCAGGACCGGCCGCCTCGAAGCCGGCTGCCGCGCGGTCGAGCGCCTCGTCCCAGCCCACACGGACAAAATGCGTCGCGCCGGGCTCGGCCAGTAAGGGGAACGACAGCCTGCCCAGGGATTCGAGCCCCTGGGAGCCGAGCGCGCCTATCTGCTCGAGAGTATTGTCGGCAAAAAAGCGTTCAGGAATCGCGGCGGCCATGTCGGCGGCCTGGGCCTGTATGCTTTTCTTGCAGACTTCGGGCCAGCGCCCCGCTTCGCTGACCATGCCGCCGGCTTGCCCTCCCATGCCCAGGCCACAGGTCTTGCATGCGTTTCGGCTTGCCAGGCGGCGATAAAGTGCGAGTACGCCGCCGGCCTCGCGGCCCTTGCGTATACTGTACGCGAGCGCGGCCATGCCGCCCCCGCTCGCTGGCCGGCGTTCAGACATGCCCCATCAGTCGGCAGGTTCGAGCATTACCAACGGTATCTCCCGGTCGGTCTTGCCCTGGTAGCCGGCGTAGTTCGTGTACTCGCTGGTTATCGCCGGCCAGAGTTGTTCACGCTCTTCGCGGCTGGCGACACGCGCGTTCATTTTGCGGTCAGCACAGTCCTGCATGGTCACCTCCACCTGGGAATTATCCCGCAGGTTGAGAAACCAGTTGGGGTGGTGGTCTGCGCCGCCCTTCGACGCAACGATGACCAACACATCGCCATCCTGGTGGGGCGAGGTCAGCATCACCGAGCGGGGCTTACCCGACTTGCGACCGATGGTGGTCAATTCCAACACCGGCATATCGGCCGCCGTCCAGCCCAGCCTTCCCCCGCTCATCTTGAGCAGGCAGCGGTGTGCAGAGTTCATGAACCTGAGGGCCCTGTTGCTTGGCATCTAATTATCCTCCCCGTAGACCGCGGTGAGCAGGCGGTAGGCCCGTGGATCGAGCAGTATGTGCGGACCCATGCGGTTCATCACGTAAGCAAAACCCAGTCTCCGCTTGGGGTCGTAAAAAGCCAGCGAGCCCCCCGCACCGGCGTGGCCAAAGCTCCCCTCACCCGAACCAAACGGCATGTGCGGCTGCGGCAACATGAATCCCACCGAAAAACGAGTTTCCAGTTCCAGCACCGCGTCGGGACCCTGCACCAACTCACGGCCGCAGGTGGCTATGGCCTCTGCCGAAAGCAACCCAGCCGCGTTGCCGTAGATCCTGGCCAGCGACAGGGCCGAAGAGTGCCCGTTGGCACCCGGCACCTGGGCTCCGCGCCAGGCCCTCGAGTTAACGGCTCCCGGTTGCATGAGCGCGGGCGGGTTGGTGAAGGCGCGGGCGGTGAGGCCCTCGAGATCCGACATCATTAACTGGAACAGGTTGGGCTCGCCCGCCGGTACTGGGTCGGTGGACAACTCGCTCATCTCGGCGCAGCGCGCGTCGAGATCCCCGCCGAAGCCGAGGTAAAAGTCGGCTCCCGAGGGCAGCGCGATTTCTTCGCGTATGAAGGTGGCCACGTCGCGACCGTCAACCCGACGTACAAGTTCGCCCCCGAGCCAGCCAAAACTAATCGCGTGGTAACCGTGTTTCTCGCCCGGCGTCCACCAGGGCTCCTCGGCGGCGAGCATCGCGCAGATACCATCCCAGTCGTACCCCGCGTCGGCTTCCAGCTGTTGCCGCAGGGCCGCCAGTCCGGCCTGGTGCGACATGAGCTGGGCCACGGTGATGTCCTGCTTGCCCGCCGCGGCAAACTCGGGCCAGTAATCGGCCACCGGCGAGTCCATCGATATCTTTCCCCGGTCGACAAGTATCTGCACCGCGAGCGCGACCATGCCCTTGGTTGTAGAAAACACGTTTACTATCGTGTCTTCCTGCCAGGGCTCGCCACCCGGTGACTTGCTGCCGCCCCACAGGCTGGCCAGCACTTCGCCGTCCTCCACCACCGCCACGGCGGCGCCGACCTCGCAGCCGTCGGTAAAATTCGCCTCGAAAACCTGCCGCAACCTGTCGAGCCGAGGGTCGCAGTGTCCGTTCACAGTACTCATAGTCATGTTCTTTCCTTTCTCGAATCCAGGTAGCAATTGTCCAGGTGAGGGTTGTACAGCTGACGGTTATCGAGGCGGCAAGCCGCGGTCAGGATGCCTTGGCCACGAGGCTGGGCAACTGGTAGCCCTCCTCTTCGAGCGCCGCGCGTATGACCTTCTTGTCTATCTTGCCAGTCGAGGTCAGGGGAATAGAATCTCGAAACAGCACATCGTCGGGCAACTGCCACTTGGCAAAGCGAGCCTCGCAGTGCTTCAGCACCTCGCCGGCATCGAGCCTGGCGCCATCAGCCACCACGACGATGGCCACCGGCCGCTCGTCCCACTTGGGGTGAGGCTGGGCCACGACCGCGGCCTGCGCGACCGCCGGCAACGAGACAATGTGGTTTTCGAGATCCACCGACGAGATCCACTCGCCGCCAGACTTGATCATGTCCTTGGAGCGATCGGCGATGATGAGATACTCACCCTCGTCTATCTTCGCCACGTCTCCGGTCACCAGCCAGCCCTCGTGGAACTTGGTCGGCTGCGGGTCGTTGTAGTACTCCGACGCGACCCATGGGCCACGGATGAGCAGTTCGCCTACGGCCTCGCCGTCGTGCGGCAGCGGCTGGAACTCCTCGTCGACTATTTCAATATCGAGACCGGGAATGAGCTGCCCCGCCTTGGCTATGTTGGCAAACTGTTCGTCGAGAGACAGGTCGTGGTCGGCGTACTTGGCGACCCGGCGGGATATTGTTCCCAGCGGGTTTGTCTCGGTCATACCCCAGCCCTGTATCATCTCCACGCCGAGTTCATCCCAGAACCAGCGCATGAGCGAGGCCGGCGGTGCAGACCCGCCGCAGGTCACGCGGTTGAAGCGCTCGAGATTCCAACGATCGGGCTCGGCCTGCACGGCGGCCATCACGCCCTGCCATATCGTTGGCACGCCGGTCGAAACCGTGACGCCCTCACTGGCGTAGAGGTCGAGCAAGGCCACCGGGTCCATGGCACTGCCGTTGAGCACCTGCCGGCAACCGGTCATGAGGTTGGCAAAGGGAACACCCCAGCCCATCGCGTGAAACATCGGCACTACGCCCAGCACGCAGTCGGTCGCCGACAAGCCCAGCGCGTCGGTCATGCACACCGCCATGGTGTGCAGGTAGGTGCTGCGATGGGTGTACATCACGCCCTTGGGGTTGCCGGTCGTGCCGCTGGTGTAGCACAATCCCATGGGCGAATTCTCGTCGAGCTCGGGCCAGCTGCAATCGTCGAGCTGGCCGGCAATAAACTCCTCGTAGTCCACGGTCTCTACACCGGCCAGCGGGCCGTCGCCCGAAAATGCGCCACCGTCCGAACACACGACGATCTTTTCAACGCAGTCTATCTTTCCCGACAGCGGGGCCAGCAACGGCAGCAGGTCCTGGTCGGCCACGATGACCCGGTCGCCCGCGTGGTTGATGATGTACTCGAGGTCGGCAGGGCCCAGGCGCAGGTTGAGCGTGTGCAGCACCGCTCCCATCGAGGGCACGGCTTGGTACATTTCGAGATGACGGTGGTTGTTCCACTGGAAACTTGCCACGCGGTCTCCGTGGCCGATACCGTGGCTGCCCAGGGCGTTGGCCAGTTGGCAGGCACGCTGCCTGGTCACGGCCAGCGTCTGGCGGTGAATACCGTCGGCCTTCAGGGTGACAACCGTTTCATTGGGCGCAACCCGGGCGCCACGATCGGTCAAACGGTGCATCAAGAGTGGGGTACGCTGCATGGTCATCGTCAGTTTCTCCTTGGTGGGGCGGCTCGAGAATGCCCACGAACCGCCCTTTTTAGACCGGATACCGTGGCTTGGGCAAGTGCTGGCGCCGGCGCAGCCTGTTTTTTCAGGCAGCGGCGATGAAGTCGACGCCGTCTGTCCAGCCACGTTCGCTTACCCAGGCGCGTATGCGCTCGCGAGCACCCGCCTGTCCAACCGCCGCAACCGCCAGCGGCCGGGTTTCAAGCCTGGCCAGCTCCTGCATGGAGATAACCGGCAAGCGCCGCCCCTCCACCAGCACCGAGCCCCCCTGCTTGCGCGGGTTGACCTCGGCAAAGCCTCGAGGGTAGCACCCCTCGAGGGCCAGTCCCCGGGCCAGGGTCTTGCCCACCGGGCCGGCGCCCAGCAGCCAGCAGTCCTGCTGCTCGCGCACGGCTTCGCCCAGCCAACGGGCGAGAAAGTGCGCCCGCGCCCGCGCAAAAGCCTCCTCGCTGTAAGCCTCGTCGTTGCGCCACGATTGGCGGTCGTGCAAGCGCCAGCGGTAGAGCAGGCCGGACAACGAAGCCAGCTCGTGTCCCGCGGCCAGCCCCCGCAATACGAGATCCCAGTCCTCGGGCCAGCCGCGGCTACACCACCCTCCTAGCTCGCGAAGTCTTTCGCTGTTCAGCATAAGGGTCGGATGCAAAACTGGGCACTCCACAAAACGATCCCGCCCCAGTTCGGCAGTGGTCGTCAAAGAACCCTGCCACTCGAGATAACGGCGCATGCCGTCGGTCATGCGATCGCCGGGAAAAGCCTCGACCGCGCAACCAACGGCGAACAAGTGCGGGTTTTCGTGCAACGCCCGCTGCTGCTCAGCAAGGCGCGTAGGATGGCAACAGTCGTCGGCGTCCATGCGCGCGATCAAGGGCGCCTGCGCCAACTGCAGACCGTAATTGAGCGCGTCGACAATGCCGCGGCCCGGGTTAGCGACCAGTAGTATCCTGCTGTCACGCCCGGCCGCTGCCTCGAGCACCGAGCGGCTCGCATCGCTGCTGTGATCGTCGACCGCCAGCAGTTCCCAGTCTTCCAAGGTCTGCTCGGTCACAGAATCCAGGGCTTCCGGCAGCCACTCATCGGCGTTGCGCACGGGCATGAGCACGCTGACCTGCGGCGGTCGCCGCTTCTGCCATTGCTTCGGTTGGCCCACGACCGGATAGTGTCGGCAGCATGGCAGCAAGGCAACGTAGTTTCTGGGGCTGGGGTTACGAGGGCGAGGGGCCATCGGAAGAACAACGTCGCGCCGTCGCCGGCGCGCTTGCCAAGCGCTTTGGCGTCGAGGCCCCCGAACCCGCCACTCCACCGCGGCTCGAAGACCTCGACCTGCGCCAGCCGCGCCTGTCGCCACCCTCGTCGCTCCAGCAGGCCTGCTCGCAGTCGCCCTACGAGCGCGCGCTGCACAGCTACGGGCGTAGTTTTCGCGACGTAGTGCGTGGGCTGTCCGGAGATTTCGGCAACCCGCCCGACGTCGTTGCCTACCCGGCCGACGAAGAAGAGCTCTGCTCGCTGCTCGACTGGGCCGGTGACCAGGGGGCAGCCGTGATTCCCTTCGGTGGTGGCTCGAGCGTAGTGGGCGGCGTGGAGCCGGCTGTCGGCGACAGCTATGCCGGCACGGTGACCGTCGACCTGTCGCGCATGGACCGCGTGCTCGAAATCGACCGCGAGTCGCGCGCCGCGCGCATACAGGCCGGGATCTACGGCCCCGCTCTCGAAGACCAGCTACGGCCACACGGGCTCACCCTGCGACACTTTCCCCAGTCGTTTGAGTTCTCGACGCTGGGTGGCTGGATAGCCACGCGCAGTGGTGGACACTACGCGACGCTGTACACCCATATAGACGACTTCGTAGAATCGCTCAGGGTAATAACTCCTTCGGGGAGCATAGAGTCCCGGCGCCTGCCGGGATCGGGCGCCGGCCCCAGCCCCGACCGCATGTTCATAGGTTCGGAGGGTACGCTGGGAATAATAACCGAAGCCTGGATGCGGCTGCAGGACAGGCCCAGCATGCGGGCATCGGCCTCGCTTCGTTTTACCGACTACGAGCAGGCCTGGCGGGCGGTGCAGGCGGTGTCGCAATCGGGACTGTTCCCCGCCAACCTGCGGCTGCTCGACAAGGTGGAGGCGGCGCTCAACGGCGCGGGCAACGGCGACGACCACGTTCTAATAGTTGGCTTCGAGTCCGCCGACCACCCACCCGACGCGTGGATGGCACGGGCGCTCGAGTGCTGTCGCGACCACGGCGGCAGCCACGACGAGGGAGCCGGTGACACCCGCGGCGACCAGGCGGGCACCCGCGAGGGAGCAGCCGGGGCCTGGCGCAAGTCGTTCCTGCAGGCACCCTACCTACGCGACGCGCTGGTGGCGATGGGCTTTATAACCGAGACCTTCGAAACCGCCATAACCTGGGATCGCTTCGAACAGTTTCATTCGGGCATCATCGAGGCCGTCAACAAGGCACTGGCCGACATTTGCGGAGGCGGGCAGGTGACCTGCCGCTTTACCCACGTGTACCCCGACGGGCCCGCTCCTTACTTTTCGATCATCGCGCCCGCGCGTGCCGGCGCCCAGCTGCAGCAGTGGGCCGAGATCAAGGCAGTAGCCGCCGCGGCAGTAATAGACCTTGGTGGTAGCATAACCCACCACCACGCGGTCGGCCGCGACCACCGCCCCTGGTACGAAAAACAGCGCCCCGACGGATTCGCGAAAGCCATGCTGGCCGCGCGCGCCGAAATGGATCCGGCCGGGATGCTGAACCCCGGCGTGTTGTTCAAGGCGCCCTGAAGAGTTGCCGACCGTCGGCGAGCATGGCCAGGGCCACGGCGCAGTGCAGTGCCGCGCCCACGGGCAGCACCCCCTCGTCGAGTTTCATGCGGTCGGAATGCAGGGGGCCGCCGTCTTCGACGCGACAACCGAGAAACGCCATCGCCCCCGGCACGCGGTTGAGTACGTATGAAAAATCTTCGGCACCCATCATCGGGCCGGGCATCTCTATGCTGCGAAGGCCCAGCCCGCCGGCAACGCCGGCAACCAGCCGGGCCGCGTACCCGTCGTTAACGGTAGGTCCGTAGCCTTCGGCTATGTCGACCTCAGCGGTGAGCCCGCGCGCGGCCGCAACTCCCGCCACCACGCGGCGCAACTGGTCGTGAGCGCGCCGCCGTCCATCATCGCTCAGGCAGCGTATGGTTCCCTGCAAGGTGGCACGCGGAGGAATGACGTTGAAGGTACTGCCCGCTTCCACCCTGGTGACGCTGAATACAACGCGATCGTAGGGGTCGGTCTCGCGTGCCATCGCGTGCGACAGCCCGTCGACGATCGGCCCGATACCGGGTATCGGGTCTGCCGAAAGATGCGGCACCGAGGCGTGTCCCCCGCGGCCGTCGAGATGAATCTCAAATATATCAGCCGAGGCCATGAAGGTGCCCTCTCGCCATGACACCGCCCGCGACGGCGAGCTGGGGTCGACGTGTATCGCGAAGGCCGCGTCAACTCCCTCCAGGACTCCCTCGTCGAGCATGACCACCGCTCCCCAGTGCCCCTCTTCGCCGGGCTGGAACATCAACCTCACCGTGCCGGCAAAGTCGGCACGTCGCTCCTGCAACAACGACGCGGCACCGAGCAGCATGGCCACGTGGGCGTCGTGCCCGCAGGCGTGCATGCAACCATCACGTTCGGAGCTGAAGTCAACGCCGCTGTGCTCGGTCATGGGCAGGGCGTCGGTGTCGGCCCTGAGCGCGACCACCCCCGCCGACCGCTGGCCCTCAACAGCTTTACCCTCGCCGACGATGTCGGCCACCACCGAGCTGCAGCCTTCGCCGCTGCGGGCACCGCTGATGCCCAGCCGTTCGAGCTCGCCCAGTATCAACGCCTGCGTGTCGGGGTTGACCAGGCCGAGCTCCGGATTGACGTGCATGCGCCTGCGCAACTCGACCAAGCGCTCGGCATCGCGACCGGCCGCGGCCAGGAGTTCGTTGCCGTCGCTCATTACTCCTGCCTCCCCTGCTCGGCTTGCGACTGTTTCAGCCGGCGATTGACGATCTGGCGATAGAGGTCGAGCTCCTGGGCACCGGGCAGCGTGAGCACGTCGCCGTCTACCACCACCGTCGGTATGCCGGTGATACCGAGCTCGCGAGCCTCGGCGAAATCTTTCTGCAGTTCTTCTTCCAGCGACGGGTCGTGGAGGTCAGCCTCAAAACGGACCTGGTCCAGGCCCAGCTCCACGGCGACCTCGAACAGCGTGGATCGACTACCGGGGTCGCGGTGTTGTTCGAAGTAGGCCTTCATCAATGCCAGGTGGTAGTCGGTGAAGCGTTGCTGGCGGGCGGCCGCCTTGACGGCAATGCCCGACGGCAATGACCACGAGGTCGGTGGCTCGGCCGAGCTCCAGGGATACGCAAAAACCGGCGAGCCCGGCATCGACCCGGGACGCGCCCAGGACGCGGTGTAGCCGGTAAACTTCTCCAGCGAGGCCGTGCGTTGTTGCGGACGCAGCATGTAGCCTCGCCAGTTAACGGTCAGCTTGTCGCCAAACTCTTCTTCGAGGGTGCGCAGGCTCACGGCCGCGACATAACACCAGGGTCAAAGAACGTCCGACCAGACTGTGAAACTGACCCCCATCAACCGGTCATCATGCCAGCGAGGTCGGTCTCCATCCATTTGCGGATGGAAGCCACCACCGGCCCACGTGCATCCTTGCGGGTGAGGGCAAACGCGCCGCGGCTGAGCTGGGCCAGGCGCGCGGCGTCTTCAACAGCCGCTGCTATAACATCGCCGGGCTCCACGACCTGGTCGAGAAAGCCGATGTCCACCGCCTCGGCGGGATTGTAGAGCCGGGCCAGTTGCGTGGCCTCGTGCAGGTGCTTGCGGTCCAAGCGCTCGCGCGCAAGCATCAAGGCAAAATAGGGCAGGTTCATTCCGATGGCTGTCTCGTTGAGCCCCAGTTTGAAGTCACCAGCCGTGCCCACCCGCTTGTCGACCGACAGCAGCAGCATGGCTCCAAGCGCCACCGCGTGGCCGGTGCAGGCCACCACCACCGGGCGCGGGCTGGCGTAAAGCCGTAGCAACATCTCTATGCCGCTGGTCAGAAGAGCCAACGCGCCCTCGGGGTCGCCGGTGATGACCTTGAGATCAAAGCCGCCGGACAACCGCCCCTCGCGACCGCTTATGACCACCGCCCCGGCGTCGGTTTCATCGACTTCGTCGAGCAGTGAATTCATGCTCGCTATGGCAGCGGGCGAAAAAGCGTTGGCCTTGCCGTCATCCATGTGGATGTGGGCCACGCCGTCCTCAATGCTAAGGGTTATGTTGTTGTCAGCCATGACAGCAGTTCTAGCTGCGACCGCCGGCTGAAAAAAGGCCGCCGGCAGTAATCAGCTTTCCGGCCAACGGAGCGTTCAGCGCCCGGCCGAGACCTGCGACAACACTGTGCGAATGCGCGCCGCGTTGACACCGAGGTCGCCGCGCCCGTCGCGAGAACGAGAGCGTACGTCTACCCGCGTGCCTTCATCAGTCGCTTGCACCCGGACTACAACATCGTCCACGAAGTGAAAAATCGACGAGGTGGCCGATGCCTCCAGGCGCCCGCTCGCCCTGTCTACAGCGGTTACGGTCGTGCTCGAGAGGTCTTCGAGCGCCGCCTGCACCCGGTCAAATACCAGGTCGTAGGGCTGGGTGAGGAGCAGCGGGACGAGATCGGCATCCGATTGGCGCTGCTGCGCGGCGAACTCTTCGCCGGGGTAAGCCATCGGGTTGCCTTCGTTGGCGGGATCTTCGAGCGCCTTCACGAAGACCGGGGGGTTATTGATGTCGGTCGTAAAATCATTGATGGGCGGAGCGTCGGACCCCTGCCCCGAGAGCGCCACCAGCAGTGCCACGACCATACTGCCCGACACCAGGGCACCCGACACCGCATCGCCACGACCGTCGAGTCCGGCAGCAGCGCGGGTCGAGTAAAGCCCCAGCAGCGAACAGACCAGCGCCAGCAACGACAGCAGCATGCCCAGCGCAAAACCGCTGAAGCCGGCCATCGGCGATAGTACCTGCACGAAGGCTGCGGCCAACGAGCCTACGCCCAGGGCCATGCCCACGAGGGCGAGCAGTCTACCCACTGCCGCGATGCGCGAAGAACTGGTACCCTCTGTAGCCATTGCCTCTTATCCCCCTCTTGCTATATCGCCTGCGCTGATTGCCGGCAGGCGCCGGACTCAAGCCCGGTTGTTGTCATTCATTCTCGACACTGAGTTTGTCGACCACGTCTTCTACTCCGTGTACGGCTTCGGCCAGCTTGACCGCCTTACGACCAACCTTGCGGCTGGGCACCTTGCCGAACAACTTTACATTGCCGTCGTGACTGTCGACCTTGATGTCCCACACGCTTATCTCGTCATCCGCCGCGTAGGCAGCCTTGATGCTCAGCTCTATACCGGCATCGTCTATGATCTGCCCTACCGGGCGGTCGTCCTTGCCGACGTAGTAACCACCGGCGGCCGCGCCGCCCAGTGCAACCGGCCAGCAGCCGGCCAGCAAGCCACCCAGCAACAGCGGGACAACGGCCAGCGCCAGGCGGGACAAGGAAGTAGAAGCGACCGGCTTGAGGTTATTTTTCTTCACGCCGCATCTTTAACATGTACCGCCGGTAAGCGGCAGCCAGCATCTTATCCCTCGGCGCCCTGTCCTGCCCAGGGCCTGTTGCCGTAGTTGTCCAACGACACAACATCGCCCACCGGACGGCGGGTGGTGGGCCCGTAACGTCCCCGCGGCCAGCCCAGGGGAATAACCGCGCAGGGCGTAACCTTCCACGGCAGGCCGAGAATGCGACGGGCCGCTATGGTACTCCACAGGGGCAGGGTTATCAGCGCCGCGCCCAGCCCGGCCGCGCGCGCGGCCAGCAACAGGTTCTGAACCGAGGGGTAGATCGAACCGTACAAACCCGTGGCTGCCATGGGAGGCCACGGCGGAATAATGCTCCTGAGGCAGGCCACAACGATCACCGGGATGTCGTCAAAATGATCGGCCTGCCATTGCACGGCATTCATGATGCGTTGCTGGCCCTCGTCGTTGCGCGCCAGCCAGCGCCCGAGGCCGCCGTAGATTTTCCACATGCGCATATTCTGCCGCCCCAGTGCGGCCTTGACCGCGGGGTCCTTCACGACAACGAACTCCCAGTTCTGGGCGTTCGAACCGGTGGGCGCCTTGAGCGCCAGTTCGAGCAAGCGCAGCACCAGGCCATCGTCTACCGGGTCGTCGGTGAGTCGGCGTATCGCCCTCTGCGTGCTCATCGCCTCGGCCAGTGGCATGTCCAGCGACACCTCGGCCCCCGGGCGCTTCTCGCCTGCGGGCGGCGGTTCTCCTATCGGCGGCTGTGACTGTTCGCTTTCCTGATCTTCCATGGGCGGTATTTCTCCTTGCGAAAGCTGTTCTCGCGACCCGCAGTGTATCCGGCTGTTGATTCCTGGCAAGGCCAGCTTGCCACCGCCTTCCAGTTTTGGCTGGGCTCGGCTAAACATGGGCCATGCAACCCCCCACCCACAGCCGGGCGCCTCTCTCTTCGAGCGAGGTAGCCTGGTCGAAGCGGGCCGTGGCCCGGGTCGCCCTGTGGATGCAACGCAACACGCCGGGTATCTACCAGTGGCACGCCGCCCGCGAGAACCACCGCTGGCACAGCGAAGTCCCGTTTTCGCCTCTACTCAAGCCGCTGGAGCAATGCCGGGTGGCCCTGGTGAACTCGGGCGGGCTCATACTCGACGACCAGCAGCCCTTCAACCTGGCTGCCGAAGAAGGCGACTGCAGCTACCGGGTGATACCGGGAGATGCGGACCCCGCCCGCCTGGTGGTCAGCCACATGTTCTACGACAGCAGCAACGTCGAGGTTGATAGCGGGGTAATGCTGCCACTGGCCGTACTCAACGACTTTGCCGCGGACGGAAAGATAGCTAGCGTGGGTCCTCGCCACTTCAGTTTCAGCGGCGGCATTCCCAACCCTACCAAGCTCATCGAGCATTACGCCCCCGAGCTGGCCGAGGCCATGGTCTCCGACGAGGTGGACCTCGCAATACTCACGCCGGCTTGAGGCTACTGCCACCGGGCCGTCGGCCTGGTAGCTAGAGCCATCGAAGAGCGCGGCATAGCCACCCTCATGGTCACCCTGCTGCCCGAAACGACGCGCAAGCTCGGGGTACCGCGCACGCTGCACTTTCCTCGACCACTGGGAACGCCCATAGGTCGGCCAGGCGACAGGCAAGCCCAGGCCCGCGACCTGGAGCTCTGCCTGCAGGCAGCCGCCCGACTTGGTCGCGAAGAAATGGCCGAGTACAAAGGCGGCGAGCTGAGCTACCCCGTATAACAACGCTGCCCCCTGAAGCGGAAAAACAACAATGGCCATAGACCCCGTAAAACGATTCAACCGCTGGTTCTCCGAAGCCAGGCGAGCTGGCATAACCCTGCCCGAAGCCTGCGCCATGGCCACGGTAGACAGCCGCGGCCGCCCAACGCTGCGCTACCTGTTGCTCAAGCAGGCCGGCCCTGACGGTTTTGTTTTCTATACCAACGCCCAGAGCGACAAGGGCGAGCAGCTGCGCAACAACCCAGCCGCCGCGCTGGCGTTCTACTGGGACGCCACCGGGCGACAGGTGCGCATAGAAGGGACCGCCACGCTGCTGTCGGCCGATACTGCCGACAAGTACTGGGCCACTCGTCCCCGCGGCAGCCAGCTGGCCGCGGCCGTATCGCAACAGAGCCGAACGCTGTTCGACCGCTCACGGATGATGGCCGAGTATCGTCACCTGGAGAAAGACAGCGAAGGCCGGGACATCAAGCGCCCCGACTACTGGAAGGGATACTCGATCAAGCCTCGGCGCATCGAATTCTGGACACGGCGGGAGCCACGGCTACACCACCGGGAATTGTTCGTAAGGCGCAACGGGGAGTGGACCAGCCGCCTGCTGCAACCCTGAAGGATACGTTTAACCGCACCGCCGATCACACCGAGGGCCGCGCTGTTGACTACGGCTCCGCCGACGCAGACAATTGAGGCTCCGGGGGAGGGCAACAATGGAAACGCGATTGACGATGGTTATACGAATTCTGTTGGGCTTGGCGATGTTCGTGTTCGGACTCAACAAGTTCCTGCACTTCATGCCCACACCCGAGCACCACGGTGCTGCGGCCGAGTTCCTCGGAGCACTGGCTGCCTCCGGCTACATCTTCCCAATGACGGGCCTGGTCGAGACCGTGTGCGGCTTCCTGCTGTTGACCGGCTTGTTCGTACCACTGGCGTTGATCCTGCTGGCGCCGGTGATGGTAAACATCGTCGCCTTCCACGCTTTCCTCGATCCGGCCGGCATAGCGGTGGCCGCGCTGCTGGCCGTGCTCCACGTTTACCTTGGCGTGGCCAACCTCGATCGCTTCAACGTCCTGCTGCGTTCCAGGTAGGCATCCTGTCACCCGGCGGCCGGCGGACAGTCCTCGAGTACAGCAGCCGACCTACCCCCCCAGCCGGGGGTGCGTAGATACGACTTTCTTCTCGCAAACGCCCCCACGGGCAGAGCTGAGCGATTTTCCGCTTGACAGGATAGCACCCGATTTCCTAGGCTTGTACTGGGCGAGTCTGCTTTGACCCGACCCCTTGAATTTTGAGTGCAGCCCGGTGCTGAGCGGAAAGGCCCCGGCCTGACGGCGATGCCCCGTTGGAGGAAATTGCCCCAATGAAAAACGTAAACAACTCGCCGGTGATGGCCCTTCTGACCGTGGCTTCGTTATTCTTTACGGCCTCGGTCTTTACCGGCGGCGTACTCCTCCAACCGACCACCGCGTCAGCAGCTACGCTTACCAGCAAACTCGAAGGCAAGTGCGTTTCAAAAGTGTCCAAGGCTGCTACCAAGGCCGCCTCTACCACGGCCAAGTCACTGGCCAAGTGCCGCGACGCCGACATAAGCGGAAAGGCGGTGGGCTCGTGCCCCGACGCCAAGGGCCAGGCGAAAATAGACAAGGCCAAGGCCAAGGCCACGGCGACTGCTGCCAAGAGCTGTGGAAGCACCTGCTCGGTGTCGGGAATCGCCTGCGTTGCCGACAATCTCTGTCCTCCGCTCTCAGGAGCGGCCAACGAACTATGCAAGGGCGACGGCACCTTCGACATTGCCACGATCAACTACCCGGGCCCGTTCTGCGAAGTGACGCTGGGTACAAGACTCGCAAGCGCTTCGCAGATAGGCGAGTGTGCCGGGCAGCTCGCTTCTGCAAGCGGCTCTGAACTCGTTGACCTGGTATACGGATCCATAGTCAACGCCGACGGTCTTACGAAGGGCACGGCCAAGTGCCTGTCAACGATCTCCAAGTCAGCCCTGAAGCTTTCCTCCACGATAGCAAAGGGGGTGGCCAAGTGCCGCGACTCGATCAACAATGGCAAGACGCTGGGCAACCCACGTACTTGCACCATCGACGACGCCAAGCTGGCGGACAAGATAAGCAAGTCCGACGCCAAGCTGCGCGCTGACATAGCCAATAAATGCACTGAGTCCGACATCCAGGAACTCGACCTGTGCGGAGAGGGAGTGGGTAGCGTCACCTCGATAGCCGACGCCCAGGATTGCATAGCGGCTGCCGCGGCTGAGCTGGGCGATTCCCCGAAGTTCGCCCCGAACCGCAGCTACTCAACGCGGTCGATAATTGAAGCCGCCTACCCCCCCACGCCGGTCTGCGGCGATAATGTCATAAACCAAGGGCCGAACAGCAGCCTGCTACTGGGAGAAGAGTGTGACGGCATCGACGACTCTACGTGTCCCGGACTCTGCTACCCCCCGGGCGATCTTTTCCAGTGCACCTGCGGAAACGTGGCGCGCTATAGGCGACAAGCCAACTCTCTCGCCTCGGACTCTGACGCTGGCTGGATAGGCGGCTCGCACGACCAGGCCACACCGAACAAGGGTGGGTTCATCCTGGACAGGACGGACTGCGACTGCTCTGAGCTGACCAACAACACCTGCACTGGTAGCTCGGCCGACCCTGTCTGCACGATAGCGTCAACCACCAGGCCAACTTGCTCGAACACACCCGGCGTGGGTGATTGCCTCAGGGACGAAGACTGCCGGACCTGCGATTCGTTCAACAGTGATGCCGGCGCGAGCTGCACCGACCACGACGACTGCCAGGCCCAGTGCTACGACTCGGGTGGGAGCCCGGTCGGCAACTGCAGCACGCAGGGCGACTGTGGAGCTAACGAAATATGTCTTGGCCAGTGCGACCGAAGCACCACCTGCGTGTACCTGCTAAGCAGCAATCCCTTTCCGGTATCCAACGGCGGAACGCCCGTATGCACGCTGCAGAAAATGGCCACCGACGTTACCGGGACTCAGAACATGCAGACCGGTGCCGCCGAGTACTTCTACGAAGCCAACAGCAAGGTCTACCTCGGCATAAATTCCGCCACACCTTGCCCGATATGCGGTGGCTTCTGCGACGGGGGCACCTTCGAAGGCCTGCCTTGTAGTGGCAGCTGTAGTACCAGCGGTGACGAGTGCCGCTTCAACATCGACTGCCCGGGGGGTGAAACCTGCTCAAGCGCGTCAAGCGACTGCCCGGGCAGCGCCTGCAACCTGTCTAATGTCTGCTTCGGTGGCGCGGGATATGCCAAAAACGGAGCCGCCTGCGAGGTGGGCGACGTTGATCCAGTTTTCGGCTCGGTTTCTAACGACTGCCCGCCCGACGAGGGCAAGACGATATCGGGTGAGTTCGGGCTACGCATACGTCACTTGCCCAACACTACCTACTCCCGGTCCCTGGATGCCGCTGTCGATGGCTTGCCCTGCTCGGCTGCTGGTTTCGAATTGTACGACTGCCCCTGCCCGGATGCGGGTGGCGTACCTACGCAGCTCAACTCATGCAACCCGGGCTGCAACGCGGGGATAAATTCGGGCGGTGGTTGCGCAGACAGCAACAGTAGCGGAGCCTTCGCCAGCTGCGCCGCGGGCGCTAACGTGGGCAAGGCCTGCGACGAGGACTCCGACTGTCCGGGCAGCAGCTGCGTGAACCCCAGCCACTGCGAGGGTGATCCCGCTACGGAGCACCTGGCCTGCACGAGCAACGCCACCTGTGGAACCGGAACTTGCGTGGATGCCTGCCCCGGTGGCCTCTGCATACAGCTTTGCGAACTCAAGACCGGAGATCCTTGGCCCCAGGACCGCGAATGTTCCACGGGACCCACCCAGACGAGCTGCACCGGCGAGGGACACGTCTTCCGCGTCTGTGATAAATCTAGCATTGGAGCGGGTTGTAGTTCCACCTGCGTCACCGCCGGTACCCCCTGCTCGAGTCAATCAGACTGTGGAGCCGGCGACAGCTGTTCGGGGCCTTGCGAAGAACGCCGCAATTGCGAAGCCGGGCTCGACGGTTTCCTCGGAAATGACGACGATTTCGTTGGAGCTGCCGACTGCTTAGAAACGAACCTGGAATGTTTTGGCCCGTTGATAGAGGGAAACGGCCAGCTGTCTGGCAACGCCGATAACTACCAGTCGATCAGCGTTTACTGTTACGCGGCCACCACGTCACCAGCGATCAATTCGGGAGCGGGATTCGGCGGCCCCGCACGTAACCACGAGATCGGTATCAACTTATCCAACGGCGTGCTGCCCTGAGGTCGCGCAACGAGGGGACCCCGGGGCGCGGACCCCGGACATTACCGGGCCCGTGCTGCCACGCGCAGTACGGGCCCTTTTTTCTGCGAGGGCCAGCGGCGCGGTTCTCGGGCGAGCGTCAGACCCTGACGCTGCCGTCTACTATTCGCTCCCGCAGTGCCTCGTCGAGCGGCGCGTAGCAGCCGGCCTCGTCGTCGCGAAACAGCAACGGGTCGGCCACCACCGCGGGGTCAAAGCCCTCGCGTACCATGTCTGTTTTGCGGTGCTTGAAGGTACCCGTCACGTCCACGACCTCCACCAGGCGCAGGAACAGCGGCTGCGCGTAAGCCGCCAGTGAACCCGTCACCTCGCTGTAGAGCTTCGCGAGGTCGAGCTCGCCGTCAACGACCAGCGCCGCCATGCCGGCCCTGCCGTCCGCGCCCGGCACCTCTACGCCGTAGACCGTGGCCTCGCTCACTCCCGTGCAGGCCGTAAGCTGCTCGGCCACCTCGTTGGTGGATACGTTCTCGCCCTTCCAACGAAAGGTATCGCCGATGCGATCCACGAAGTAGTAGTAACCGTTGGCGTCGCGCCTGAGCAGGTCGCCGCTACGGTACCAGCGGTCGCCGCTCTCGAACACGTCCCTCAATACCTTGCGCTCGGAGGCCTCCCTGTCGGTGTAGCCTTCAAACTCAGCCACCGGCCGGCCCTTGTCGGCCGGCATCCGACACACGGCCTCGCCCACCTCGTCGGTCTCACAGGCGATCATAAAATCGTCCGCGTCGCGCGGATGAGAATCGGACTCCACGTCGTAGCGCACCAGCTCCACGGGCAGCATGGGCTTGGCCCAGGCCGGCACGCGCCCTACCGAGCCCACCGTGTTATCTACGTTTATGAGCGCAAAATTGGCCTCGGTGGCACCGTAGAACTCGCGTATTTCGGCCAGGCCGAAGCGATCGCGAAACTCTTCCCAGATGTCGGGCCGCAGGCCGTTGCCCACCGCGCACCTGACCGAGTGCGCGCGATCATATTCGCTCGGCTCACCGTGGAGCAGGTAGCGACACAGCTCACCGATGTACAGGAAGATGGTGACGCCTTCTTCAGTGCACTCGCGCCAGAACGCCGACGCCGAAAACCGCCGCCTGATGACCAGGCAGCCCCCGTTGAGCAGCGCCGTCGCGACCGCGATCACGCCGCCGCTCGAGTGATACAGGGGCAGCACGCAATACACCTTGTCGTTGGGCCCGGCGTCGGCCAGCACCGTGTAGGCCGCGCCAACTCCGAGGAAACGAAAGTTACTGAAGTGAGCGGCCTTGGGATTACCCGTGGTACCCGAGGTGTAGATATAAAAAAGATCGTCACGCGATCGAGCGTTCTCGCGCAGCGAGGCCGGCGGCCGTTCGATCGAAGCGGTGGCCAGCACCGGGTCCAGCGGCAAACAGCCCTCGTGCTCGCCGCAGCTCACCCAGGCGCGGGGCGCGTCCTGCAACTCGTCGGCGATATCAGTCCAGCGCTCGGCCAGCGCAGCGTCTACAACCAGCTCGCGCGCGCCCGACACCGTGATCGCGTGGGCCAGCTGGGCACCCGCGAGGTTGGTGTTGATGAGCGCGGTCACTGCGCCGAGCTTGGCCAGTCCGAACCAGGTGATTATAAACTCGGGGCGGTTCTCCATCAGCAGCGCCACGACGTCTCCGTGCCCCACCCCCTGCGAACGCGCCCACGCCGCCACCCGGTTGGCGGCCTCGTCCATGTTCCGGTAACTCACCGATTCTCCCTCGAAACGCAGCGCGGTGGCCGACGGTGTACGGTCGACCTGTTCTTCGAGCTGGCCGGCCACGGTGTGCGTGCCGCCGGGTTTGAAGCGCAGCATCTTCAGGCCGGTCCTGCCAAGGACCCTTATCGTTCTCAATTCTCTCGACAGTCCTTCGAACATCAGCTCTCCCCCCCCTCAGCCGTGAGACTGGCCCATTCCGCCGTCCATCACCACGATGTCGCCCGTCACCATGTCGGCCCGCAGCAAACCCATGATGGTTTGCGCCACGTCGTCGGGTCCCGCCACGCGCTTGAGCGGGGTAGCCTCGGCTGCCATCTGCTTGATGACGTCGTAGTGTTCCCGGTCCTTCCACCAACGGGTGTCAACGAAGCCCGGCGCCACGGCGTTGACCCTGACCTCCGGGGCCATGACCCTCGAGGTAGTGACCGTGAGACTATTGATAGCGGCCTTCGAAGCACAGTAGGGAATCGAACTGCCCATGCCGTAGACGCCGGCCACGCTCGACAGGTTGACCACCGCGCCCCCCTCACCAGCCTTGAGTGCGTCGGCCGCCGCGCGCGTGCAGTAGAAGGTGCCGCGCACGTTGGTATCAAAAATACGTTCCCAGTCCTCGTCGCTCACGCCCTCGAGATCCTCGTGGGCCACGAAACAGGTCACGCCGGCGTTGTTCACCAGCACGTCGAGACCTCCCAGTGCTTCGACCGTCTCGGCCACCATCGCGCGCACCTGCTCGTCCTTGCCCACGTCGGCCTTGACGGCAAGCGACTTGACGCCCAGCCCTTCGATCTCTGCCGCGGTGGCCTCGCAATCCTCGCGCGAGCGCGAGTAGTTTACCGCCACGTGGCAGCCGGCCGCCGCCAGTGCCAGTGCGGTGGCCCGTCCTATGCCCACGCCACCGCCGGTTACAAGTGCCTTTTTCCCTTTAAGTTCCATGGTCTACCTTCTACCCGCAAAGACGTATACCTTCCAGTCTCGCCCGCGGACCCAGGGCGCGCACCAGTTGCCACCTTTGGGAACCGGAAGGAGCTTATCCTCTTATGAAAGATTCTGTCGCCGCGCGCTACTGGCGCACCAACCTCAAAATAATGGCCGTGCTGCTGCTCATCTGGGCGGTGGCGGGCTTCGGCCTGGGCATAATCGGCGCGCCGGCCCTCAACGAGATACGCCTCGGTGGGTTTCCGCTGGGCTTCTGGTTCGCCCAACAGGGCAGCATCATCGTCTTCGTGTTGTTGATCGGCATCTACGCCGCCCTCATGAACCGCGTGGACGACCGCCACCACCGCGAACTGCAGGAAGAGCGTAGCGGAGAGGCGGGCAAGTGAGCGTTTCGGCGTGGACCTACCTCTTCGTGGGCCTGAGTTTTTCGCTGTACCTGGGCATCGCGTGGCGAAGCCGCGTGCGCGACACCCGCGGGTTTTTCGTGGCTGGGCGCGGAGTACCCGCGATGGCCAACGGCATGGCCACCGCCGCCGACTGGATGAGCGCCGCCTCGTTCATCTCCATGGCCGGATTGATCTCCATGATGGGCTACGCGGGCGGCGTGTACCTCATGGGCTGGACGGGTGGCTACGTACTGCTGGCCCTGCTGCTGGCACCCTACCTGCGTAAGTTCGGCAAGTTCACGGTGCCCGACTTCATCGGCGACCGCTACGATTCGAACATAGCACGCGTGGTGGCCGTGCTATGCGCCGTGTTCATCAGCTTTGTTTACGTGGCCGGACAGATGCGCGGTGTAGGCGTGGTCTTCTCGCGCTTCCTCGAGGTCGACATCAACGTGGGCGTCGTCATAGGCATGGCCATCGTCTTCGTCTACGCCACCCTGGGCGGCATGAAGGGCATCACTTGGACACAGGTGGCCCAGTACTGGGTGCTCATTACCGCCTTCCTCGTGCCCGCCATAGCCATCAGCATACGCCTGACCGGCCACGCGCTGCCGCAGGTGGGCATGGGTGCCGAGCTGCTCGACAGCGCGTCGGGTGGTAGCGTGTACCTGCTCGACAAGCTCAACCAGATCCACGCCGACCTCGGCTTTGCCAGCTACACCGATGCCTTTGCCTCGGAGCGCTGGAACCGCCTCAACGTGGGCCTCACTGCGCTCGCGCTCATGGTGGGCACGGCTGGGCTGCCGCATGTGCTGGTGCGTTTTTACACCGTCAAGAATGTGAAGGCCGCACGCTGGAGCGCATTCTGGGCGCTGTTTTTTATCTCCATGCTCTATCTCACCGCGCCCGCCACGGCCGCGTTTGCGCGCTACTACATGATAGACAGCCTGCAGGGGCAGAGCCGACAGGAACTACCGGCCTGGTTCGAGAGCTGGGAACAGACCGGGCTCATCGCCTGGTTCGACGACGGCGACAACCGCCTTCGTTACTCGGCCGGTGAAGACAACGAGGTGTTCAGGAGCGGCAGCATGGCGGCAGCGCGCATGCAGGCACTGGCCACCAGCCACCAGCGCTGGCTGGACGGTGCCAGCGGCGAAGACGCGCGACCCGAACTGCGCGAGGCCGGCCTGTCGGGACCCGACCGCGACATCATAGTGCTGGCCACACCCGAAATGGCCGGATTGTCGGCGTGGATCATAGCGCTCATGGCAGCCGGCGGTCTGGCGGCGGCGCTGTCGACGGCCAGTGGCTTGCTGCTGGTCGTGTCTTCGAGCGTCGCCCACGATCTTTACTACCGCATCATCAACCCGCAAGCGTCCGAGGCCAGGCGACTGGCGGTGGGTAGGGCCACCATAGGACTGGCCGTGGTGGTGGCGGGCATATTCGGGATCTATCCACCGGGCTTCGTAGCCGAGGTTGTAGCGTTTGCCTTCGGACTGGCGGCAGCGAGTTTCTTTCCGGCCCTGGTGCTGGGTATTTTCTCTCGCCGCGTGGGCACCGTGCCTGCCGTGAGCGGCATGGTGGTGGGCATCGGCTTTACTGCCGCCTACATCATAGGCAACCGCTTTTTCGGCATGCCGGCCTGGTGCTTCGGCATAAGCGCCCAGGCCATAGGCTCTGTGGGCATGCTCCTCAACTTTGCTGTGGCCTTGCTGCTGGTGCCCTTCTGCAAACCGCCGGGACCCTCCGTGCAACAGCTCATCGACCGCATACGCGAGCCCGAAGGCTCCGGCCCGGGCGTAGATATCGAAATCGCACCCGGGCAGTAAGATTCCCAGGGGGGGG
>CAUZFM010000022.1:0-31580 GCA_963579235.1 uncultured Binatia bacterium (SeqCode) | reverse complement strand
ACAGTCGCCACCATCGGTGCCATCGATGCTGAGGGCATCGACGCTTCGGCCGGGCTCGAGTACGTCTGGTGTTCGGCCACCGGAGCGTCAGTTGCCGGTAACTACGTGCTGAACATAACAGAAGCCACGGACACTGCGTTTGCCGATATCTCGGGCAACGTTGCGGTCGTGGTGAGCTCGACTACGGGCGGCTGCCATCCGTCGGCCGATGCTGACGATGTGTGCCTGACTGTGACGACAACCAACCCGTAATTCTGAAAGCATGAAACGCCGGCCTCGTGCCGGCTGAGCTCCAAGGGAGGGAGGCGCTGCTTGCGCCTCCCTCTTTTTTTTGGCCGCCCTCGCGGCACCGTCCCCCCGGCAGACCCCCCGCAGGCCCCGGCAAATCGCAAAGCAGACGCCATAGCGGGTCCTAATCAGGGGCCGCAGGGCAAAAAAACTGGTAGCGCCGCCATCTCTTGCTGGTCGATAATGGTTGGAGACATGGGTCCTCGTCGACCCCTTGTACAAGTATACGGCAAGCGAGAAAATGACATGAAGAACAGCGCCACTACGTCACGAAACACCAGCAACACGTCGAACCTGCTTTCGACAGTTGCCCTGACCTCGGCCCTCGCCCTGGCGGCGCTGGGGTCGGGCTGCAACGGCGACCTGGTTGTAACCACTACCTCTTCGACGGTGACCGTTAGTTCCACCTCCTCCACCAGCTCTACCACCACCAGCAGCACCTCGACCACCAGCACCAGCACCACCACGCTGCCAGGTTCATCGCTGGAGTTTACTTTCAGCACCCCCGACTCCGAGCTTGATGTGCACGCCATTGGCTTCAGCGTGGACTACTCGGCCCTGGCCTCGCTGGGCGGATTTTTCGGCGACGGATCGTCGGTCAACTGTACGGCCACGCCCTTGGGTGCCGAGTCTGCCTTCAACAACGATTCGAGCAGCTCTACGCTCAGCGCCGGCATCATCCACGTGACTGGCTTCAATACACCCGCCGAACTGGCGAGCTGCGAGTTCAGAACCACGCTGCCCTTCCTCCCCGACCCCGCCACGCTGGAGTCTGACTTCATATTGACAGTGACCGAGGCCTCCGGCCCGGGACTGGTGCCAATAGTGCCCTTACCGTCGGTCGACATTACCGCCGGCGATGTGACGCTGCCCACCACCACGACCACTCTCGCGCCAGGCAGCACGACGACCACCACCGTGGGAGTAACGACCACCACTTCGACCACCACCACGACCCTGCCCGCGGCCGGCAACTGGGAGATCGGCCTGCGTCTGGACGACGCCGTGACTTTTGGCAGCCTGACTTTCACGCTCGACTACTCGACGGCTTCGGGCGAAATGGTCGGTTCTGGAGCTGACGTGCAGTGCGCGATAATTCTTGACGCCCTCCTTGCCGGTGTTGGCTTGAGCGCTTTTAACGACGACGAGTCCACCCGCATCATCACGGCCGGGTTCTTATCGCCCGGCGGCGGGACCGGCCCGGTAGAGCTGGCCACCTGCACCTTCAACGGCAGCCAACCGACTGCTGGCGACTTTACTATCATCGTTACCGAGGCCGTGGCCACGGATTTTACGGCCCTGATCCCTACCCCTTCGGTGAGCGTCTCCTCGATAAGCCAGTTACCATAAGTAACTGTAACTACTGAGAAAAGCACTGGACTTACCCTCCCCGGGCGGGTTAGCCTCGGGCTGTAGGCTGTCGGAGTGGCAGGCGCCGCAGCCCGGTGGGCCAAAAATTTCCCCCCCCCGCCTGTTGTCTGAGCCCCCCGCACTCTATAGATAGTCTTCTTTCCGAGCCTGCTCGGAACGACTAAGGGGAGTGAGGTAATCTTGATGACGAGTTTTCGTGCGGTATTCGCGGCCGGCTTGACGGCTGCCATTTTTGTTCTCGTAACGGCCATACAGGCCCCGGCAGCGGGCTGCGGCGACCCGGCCCCGCCGCCCGACGGCGACGGCAACGTCACCGCGGCAGACGCGCTTTACTGCCTGCAGATGGCTGTCGGCAGTCAGCCCGTGGACCTCACCACCTGCGATACTGACGACGGCGGTACGGCCGCGGCTTCGGACGCGTTGCGCATACTGCAAAAGGCCGTGGGCCAGACGGTCACACTGACCTGCCCCGGCGGCGGCAGTGGCAGCGCCTCGGGACTGGCCTGCACCTCGGCCGAGTTCTTCCCCCTGGGAGATTCGGAACTCGATTCGGGCACCACCGGGCTGGGCCACAACGCGACCCTGGTCGAAGGCTTCTCCTTGACCTTCGAAAACCCCAAGGCCTGCGTAGCTGGCGCCACACCCGGCGCCGACTGCTCCGTTGACGCCAACTGCGGCGGCGGTACCTGCGATGTCACCTGCGACTGCGACGGCACCGATGATTGTGAAATCCGCGGCCCGGCCCTGCAGGGACTTTGCCTTACCACGCTGGAACCCTGCGATTCGGGATCCGAATGTGTAAGCGGCCAGTGTGAGCGCTTCTTCGGCTCTCCGTTGCCGCTCAGCTCGGGCGGAGTACCGGTCTGCGTTACGACCTATTTCAATGCCGACATAGTGGGCACGGCCAACCCCGGCACCGGCCAAGGTGAAGCCGTGGCCAGTCTGCGCAGCCGCGTGCACCTGGGTCTGCAGAGTGACCAACCCTGCCCGCGTTGCGGGCATCTGGACGATGCCCCTGAAGTGGGCGATACCTTCGTCTGTGAAGGCGGCCCCCATGATGGTGACAGCTGCACGGTAGGCGGATTCAGCCCCAAGTTCGGCGGCGTGTCCTTTGACTGCCCACCCGACGTCACGACCAATGTGTCGGGACAGGGCCTGGCCATCATCTTCCCGAAGGTGACCACGCGTACCGACAGCCAGACGGCCTCGCTGCAGTGCGCGCCCCCGTTCAACCTGAGCGGAGTCTGCACTCATAACTTCGCGCAGGCCTGCTCGCTGGACTCGGAGTGCCAGGCTGTACATCCGAATTCGACCTGCGGTTTCTTCTGCCACTGTGGCTTCTGTGCTACTGCCGCGGCACCGCAAGGCGACCCCGACCAGCCCTGCTTCAACGACGGCCAGTGTTCGGAAGGGGGCAGCACCTGCATACAGGGTACGGGCTCGGTACCGGCTAACGCTGCCCAGACCAAGCCCAACGGCTGCACGGTAGGGTTCTGCGGAAACGACGTGGCCGAAGAATGCCACGACAAAACCCAGGGCAGCTGCTCGGACAAAGCCTACCTGGCCTGTTCAAACGACCTTGAGTGCGCGACCCAGGGCGCTGGCACCTGCGTGATAGTGCAGACGCCATGCTTCGAAGGCACCATAACCCGCACTGGAGTGGCCTCGGCGGTTGGCAGCCACTGCATGGGCGGCGACATAAACAACGACGCTCCCTGCACGAGCGACGCCGACTGCGCGGCGCCCGCGACCTGCCAGGCAGATACCTCCAGGCCGACCACGGCTTCGCTGTTCTGCATACCGGCCACGGCCAGCGGCGCGATCAACAGCGCGGCTGGACTGACCGGGCCAGGGGCTATCTCCTTCCACAGCGAGCTGTTCCTGTGTCGTTGCGGCGACCTCGTGGAGGGCTGCACCGAGGAATGTGACGACGGTGGCAGCTGCCTGGGCGGCGCCAACGATGGGCTTGCCTGCAGCGCGGCCACCGACTGCCCCGATGGCCGCTGCCGGCCGCAGGGCGGTGACGGCTGTGACGAGAACTGCAAGACCGAGTAGGCCTGCTTCTCGGCTGAACTGACTGAGAGCAGCGGCGCGGGGCCACCCCCTGCTGCCGTGGCAGCTTTCGCTCTCCCGGGCCCGGCCCCGCTACCCGCGGGCCTGGGCCCTTCTTTTTGTACGCTCGCAAATTGGTGGAGCGGGAACGGTTTTTGCCTTAAAATGGTAGACAGCCAAGTGAACTGCATTGTCTACAGAAGGTTTTTCTCAAGAAGCACGGCAGCCCTGCTGCTGTGCGCGGGCAGCCTGCTGTCCTGCACGGGCTCGCCCGACCCCATCGATGTAACCCTGCGGGTCGACCAACCCCTGCACTCGCTGTCGTCAGCTGTTTTCACTGTTAACTATTCCAACTCGGGAGCCGAGCCCCTGTCCTCAGGTGGCGTGCCTGCCTGCTTTGCCCTGCACCCGGGAATGACGACCGGCTTCTCGGACGACGGCCACGGTACTCTCACTGTGAGCGTAAGCTCGGCGTCATCGTTTTCTACCCCGCTGGACCTGGCCGCCTGTCGCATGCTCCCCCTCTCCGAGGGAATCGGCCACCGCGCGGTGGCCCACGGGCTGAGGGTAGCGGTGCGCAGCGCCATTTCATCGGACGGTAGCGCGCTTGAGCACAGCGAGCTCACGCCAGGCGACAAGGCCAACCGCAGGATGGCCAGGGCCGATAGCCCGCGCGGCCCGGCTGGCAAGGGCGCAGCTACATCGCCGAGGCCCGCTGGCCTACCCTCGACTGCTGGCTCGGCCTCCAGCCCAGCTGCCGGCTCCCGCCGCGAGAGCAACGCGTCACAGGGTAGCGGCTCTCCAGCGACGCGGGCCGCCGGTTCGTCCGGCGCTGCTGAGAGCAACCCCCGTGTTGGCGGCAGCGCCGGTAACAACACCGCCAACAACACCGCCAACAACACCGACAGCACCCGACAACAGGTCGTGCGAGACTGGCAACGCGAAGCCGAGACCGACCGGCTCCGCGCCGAAGAGCAGCGCCATAACGCTGGCGGCACCTTATACCAGGGGCAGGACGACCCGGGACAGGATGACCCGGGGCAGGATGACCCGGGGCAGGAAGACGACGGGCAAGCGAGCGACAACCAACCCCAGGATGACGGCCAGGACGACAACCCCGCGCCTCCACCGGCCGACCCGGTGACCTATGAGCTCAGGCTGGCGGTCACCACCAGCGGCGTCGCGCTGGGTGCTCTGCAATTCGAGCTGAGGCACCTCGGCGCCAGCGGGGGTTTCGTGGGCCGAGGAGGCTCGGTGGAGTGCAACGGCAGCATCTCCGGCGTCATGGCGACCTTCAACAACATAGGCAACGGCAAGATAAAGGGCGCGATCATCGACATCGAAGGCTTTCCCGTGCCCTCGGAAGTCGCCACCTGTTCTTTCCGCACCAGCGAAGACCTCTTCCCCGGCAGTTTCGACATAACGGTAATCGAAGCCACCGACGCCGACCTCGGCGGCAACGGCCAATCGCTTGACCCCTTTCCGGCCATGGCGGTGGTCGACGTGCGCGAGCTCAACTGAGGACCCCGGTCGTGATCCGGGCCGGCAACTCCGCTCGCCTGACCTCAGCCACCTCGCTGGTATTGGTCACCCTGACACTGACCGCGCTCAGCTTCGCCGCATGGGGCGGCTCGATCAACGGCGGCTTCGTCTCCGACGACCGCAACGCGATAATTTTTAACCAGTTGGTCACCGGCCCCCTGCAGCCGGCCCAGGTGTTTACCACGCCATCCTGGTGGGGCGACCAACGCTCGGGCAGCCCCGGCTACCGACCGCTGGTGACGCTGAGCTTCGCGGTCAACCACGCCGTTGGCGGTCTCTACCCGGCCGGCTACCACGTGGTCAACATACTGCTGCACGCGTTGGTGGCGCTGCTGGTCTACCTGCTGGCCCTGGAGCTGGGCATGGGTGTGGCCGCCGCGCGCATAGCCGGCGCGGCCTTCGTACTGCTGCCCATACACTCTGAGGCGGTCGTGTGGACAGTGGGCCGGGCCGAGCTGATGTCGGCGGTGGCCTGGTGCTCGGGCCTGCTGGCGCTGCTGAGCTACCGCCGCGGAGCTGCTCCGGGGGGCACCGGCACCGATTCGAGGTGGCAGACCTCGCTGGCCCTGCCGCTGCTGGCCGCGGTGGCCCTGTTTGCCGGCCTGTTGTGCAAGGAGAACGCCATCACCCTGCTGGCCGTACCGCCGCTGTGCGCCCTGTTTCTCGCCCCGGAGGGCCGTAGACGCGACCTGGTGGCGTTCGTGGCCCTGCTGGCCCCTGTGGGCGCCTGGCTGTACCTCAGGTGGCAGGTATTGCCCCTTTTTGACGACAGGCCGGGCGATCTGCTCGATAACCCCCTGTCGCTGCTGCCCCTGGCGGACAGGCTGGCCGGAGCCCTGTCGGTGGCCGGCCGTTACCTCTGGCTCAGCGCCTGGCCCGCGGCGCTGTCGGTGGACTACTCCTGGAATGCCCTCGATATCACCGAGGGCTTCGTGGCCGACCGTTACAGCCTGTTTGCCCTGCTCTCCCTGTCCACCATCAGCCTGGCTGTGCTCAGGTCGCCTGCCGACCAGCGAAATCTCGGCCTGTTCCTGCTGCTGCTCGCAGCCGCTGCCTACTCGGTAGTGTCGAACACCGTGCTGCTGATCGGCACCGTGATGGGCGAGCGGCTGTTCTACCTGCCTACGGTTGCCCTGTGCCTGCTGCCCGCCCCTGCCGTCGCGGGCCTGCTCGAGCGCCACGGGCGCAAGGCCGGACTGCTGGTCGCGGCCGTCGGCCTGGCCTGGTTGCTGCGCGACAACCTGCGCAACCCCGACTGGGCCAACGAGATAAGCCTGTTCGAGGCGACCGCAAAGACCGTCCCGGCAAGCGCGCGGGCGCACATGGAACTGGCCTCGGCCTACGGTCGCGCAGGCCGCGACCGGGAAGCACTGGCAGAGTTCGATCGCACGCTTGAGATAATGCCCGACTACGCGGCGGCCTGGTACAACAAGGGCAACATGCTGGCGAGAACCGGCCAGCTCGCGTTGGCCGAGCGCTCTTACCTGTCCGCCCTCGAAGCGGCCCCCGGGCTGCAGCACGCGCACGTTAACCTCGCCATCGTGTACCAGTCGCAGGGCCGCTGGCCACTGGCGCTCGAGCGTTTTAACGACGCACTGGAGAAGGCACCGCGCGACGCCAGGCTGCTGCTGGGCCGCGCCGATATGCTGCTGAACATGCAGCGCAACGAGGACGCTGCGGCCGCCTACACCCGCCTGCTCAAACTCACGGGGCCGCTGGACGTGGCGCTGGTCAATCGCGGGGTGGCACTGCAGCGCCGGCTGGGCTGCGCGGCCGCGGTGGGCGACTACCTGGCCGCCACCCGCCTGACCCAAAGTGCCCTGCCGGCCGACGCTTCGGGCATAAACGGGGTTTCCCCGGTTATGCAAAACGCGTGGGGCAATGCTAGCTTCTGCCTGCAGGAGCTGGGCCGGACCGACGAGCTGCAGCGCCTGCAAAAGGACTGGGTGTCGATCACCACTCCGGGCCCCTGACCGCTTGAAAATGACTGAGCACGACGCCAGCACGACAAACGCCAGCCCAACTGACAGCAGCCCGCGACTCCTCGGCGCCGGCTTCCTGCTGGCCGCCGCCGCAGTTGGCACCTCGATCGTGCTGGCCTGGATACACGCCGGCCTCGAGTCGGGCGCGGACAACTACACGAGCTTCTGCAACGTCAACGAGTCGGTCAACTGCGACCAGGTGCTCACCAGCCCCTTCGCAGAACTTATGGGCATTCCGGTGGCATGGTACGCCATCGTCGTTTACACGGCCACCGCGCTCTGTTTTGCCGGCGCTGCCAGGTTGGCTTCGCTGGCCGGCAGGCTGGCGGCTCTTCGTGCGGCCTGCGTGCTGGTGCTTGGCTCGTTGGCCTGGTCACTGTGGATGGCGCTGGTGTCGGCCTTCATACTCCACACCGTCTGCCTGGTCTGCAGCGCCCTCTACCTGCTCACCCTGGCGCTGGCCGCTGTGGCCTGGAAAGTCGCGTCGCCCTTTCCGCCGGGTGACCTCGTGCTGGGCCGAGCGTCACTGGCGAGGGTCACTGTGGTCGTGACAATTCTCACTGCGGCTGTAGCGGCCATGAGCGGGCCATCGGCGTGGACCTCGACCTCCCCGGAGGCCAACGACAGCGTGAGCCTGGAACAGATACGCGAATCGCACCCCGACTTTCTCAAGTGGTACCTCGCACTGCCCAGGCGAAGCGGAAGCGCGCCGGCCAGCGATACCGAGGCCGGCGATACCGAAGCCGCGGTCACTATAGTGGAGTTCTCGGACTTTCTCTGCGTTTTCTGCCGCCGCAACGCCGAGATGCTGAGCGGGCTGCTGGAGCGCCGTAGCGGGCAACTGCGCTTGGTACACCGCCACTTTCCGCTCGATACGACCTGCAACGATGGCGTGATCAGGACCATGCACCCCTTTGCCTGCCACGCTGCTGCGGCGGCCGAGTGCGCCGGCGAGCAGGGGCGCTACAACGAGATGTCCACCTTGCTGTTTGCTGACCAGGACAAGCTGCTTCCCACCACCGTGGCAAAGCTCGCGGCCGAGACCGGACTGGACAGCGCTGCCTGGCAGAAATGTATGGACTCCGGCCGGGGCATGGAACGCGTTACCGCCGATGCCCGTGCAGGTGTGGAGCTCGGTGTGAGCTCCACGCCCACCATGTTCTTCAACGGGCGACGGATCGAGGGGGCCTTTGACGGCCCCGGTGGATACGACCTGGCCGTGTTGACCGAGCTGGCCCTGCTGGCGCAGAAAAGCCCGCCGCCCGCAGACTGACGCCGCAGGCCGTCTCGCTCGGGCAGCGCAAAGCAGAGCGCACATCACCCGCCCCTCCCATCTGGCAGCCGGGCCACACCCTTGCGCGATTGCAAGGCCGTCCACCTGCTCTCCCATGCGGGGGGGGCAGTTATACCCACACTGGTGGGCATTTTAGCTCATCCGGGTAGTCGAGCTGCCGGTTCTTGATGGCACACAAGTTGCTTTTCAGTCCCCATGATCGCCGCACCAAGACTACTTACGAGGGGAATATAACCAGTGAAGAACTTTCTCATATCCGACCCGGTGCGCACGCAAGCAGGCAGCGCTGAATCGCAACGCCAGGAACAGCCTTACGAGGGCACGTTTCGCTACGAGCCCAACATGCCCAGGCCCAACCTCACCGAAAGGGAAAAAGAGGTACTGCGCCTGGTATGCGATGGCCTGACAAACGCCGAGATAGCCGGCGCTCTGCACGTCTCCCGGGAGACGGTTAAATCAGAGTTGAAGCGGATCTTCCGCAAGATCGGCGTCGCAAATCGTACCCAGGCCGCCGTGCTGCTCGTCAAGCAGCGCTGGGTCTGAACCAACACGCTTCTCTCCTCCCCTCGTGGCAGCCGGGATCCCTATGCGGGGTCCCGGCTGTTGCCATGGACCCCCGATCCCGGGGTGAGACTCAAGGGATGCCAATGTGCCAGGGTCACCCCGCGGCCCTGTACGGCTACGGATTCCGACAGGCCGGGACTTGCTATACAAGTTCGGGTCGGCGAGGCAGGAATTGTTGAAACCGAAACAGTTGGACCAGGAACAACCCACCCTTCGCCGGCGCCGCAAGCCACGCAGGCTGGCGCTGGTGGCGGCGGCCGTTGTCGTACTCGCCTGCGGCCTGGCGCTTCACCAGACGCTGTCGTTTGCCTCCTCCACGCTCGACTACGGACTCAACCTGATCCAGCGCTACTACCTCTTCGACGCTGAACTCGACAACGAAAAGCTGCTCGGCGACTCGCTGCAGTATCTCGAAAACAGGATCCCCGAACTGACGGCTGACGCCGAGGACGATCAGTCCTACACCGTACGAGTGGGCAGCTGCACGTTGCGCGTGGAAGCCCCGCCGGGACCGGACCTGTCGGCTCTCGCCGAGCCGCTCGCCAAGGTCGCGGTGCTGACCGAGCGCTGCGTGAAAGACCTGCCCGAAGAACTCGACTCGCTCGAAAGCGTGTTGCTGTCGGGGGTACTCTACGGACTCGATCCCTACTCGACACTTTTCAGCGCCAAAAGACACACCGAGCACACCATCCAGTTCAGAGGAAAGCTCGCCGGCATCGGTGCCCGGGTCGGCATACGCGAAGACGAGTTGACGCTGATCAAGGTGTACGAGGACTCGCCTGCCTACAAGGCCGGCCTGCGCGACGGCGACGTCGTCCAACGCATAGGCCCGATGTCGGCGGCCAACATAACCGTGACCGACGCGGTGGCCCGCATTCGAGGCCCGGTGGGCACGAAGATAGCCCTCGCGGTGCGCAGCGAAGGCTCGGACGAAACGCATGTTGAGACCGTGACCAGGGGCATGGTGACGATCCCGTCTGTAACCGTAGAGTTGCTCCCCAACGACGTGCTCTACGCCGAGATAACCCACTTCAGCCAGTCTACGCCCAACGATTTTCGCGACGAGGTACTCTCGGTGGTCGAGGCCAACCCCGGCTTGCGCGGCCTGGTAATTGACCTGCGCAAAAATTCGGGCGGGAGCATGTTGGGCGCGTCCTCGATAGGAGACCTCTTTCTCGAGGAGGGAATGCTCATAACTACCGCCGGCCGAAAGGGTAAACCGGTGTCGGGACTTCGCGCCGAAATCGCCGCCGGCGAAGACGCTCCCTTGCTCGACATGCCAGTCGCCTTCCTCACCTCACCGCGTACCGCTTCGGGGTCCGAACTACTGGCGGCGGCCCTGCGCAACAACGACAGGGCCATTGTCGTGGGCGAAAGGTCTTACGGAAAAGGAACCGTCCAGAAAACTTACCGAATGAACGAAGGAGCGGCCATCAAACTCACGGTGGGCCGCTTTCTTCCCAACAAGCTACCCATACCCGGTGGCGGGCTGGTGCCCGACGTCGAGCTGAGAGAAATCGAGCTGCACGACAAGGGTACCCTGCTGCGCGGCTACCGCGACCTCGACGACCTCCCCTTCTGGCTGCGCACGCCAACCTGGTCTGCCGCGCCGGTGAGAAAGCCCGCGGCGGTTATATCGATAGCCCGGACGGTGACCGACGAAGAACTCGATAACCCCGATCACGATGACGAAAACGCGGAACGACCCGACCCCGCCCGCGAGCTGGCAGTGGCCATCCTAAGGGGCTACGGCTCAAGGTCGGGCTCGGAAATGATCGCCTCCGCGCGTCACTTTCTCGACCTCAAGGGCAGGCAGGCCGATATAGAAGTCGAGCAGTTTCTCGGCCGACAGGGGATCGACTGGAGCCGCGGCAGCCGGCCGGCCAGCGAGGCCGTGCTCGAGACCAGGGTTGAAACCAGCGGGGGCAAGCTCAACCCCGGCGAAGAAAATACCGTCACCGTGACGGTGACCAACCGCGGCGAAGCGCCGCTGTTCAGACTCAGGGCCGTCAGCGACTCGGCCGCCTCCGGACTCGGCGCCTGGGGGTTTCTTTTCGGCCACATCGAGCCCGGCGAGAGTCGCAGCGCGAGTTTCACAACCAAGCTCCCGGTTTCGCTGCGCACCAGCCGCCGCCAGATCGAACTGAGATACTTTGACGACGACGGCCTGCTGAGCAAGACGGGGCCTTCCTATTTGGCCGTGGAATCCGCCAGCCGTCCGTCCCTTGCCTGGCGGACCAGGATAGAGCAGCCCGACGAGAAGTCGCGCACCGACATAGTGGTCGAGATTGAGAACCGCGGACAGGGCCCCACGCGTAAACTCCGTGTCTTTGTCAAGAACCCGCTGGGCGAAGACTTCGAACCGCTGAACATCATGCACCCACTGGACCCACTGGCCCCCGGCGAGAAAAGAGAAATCAGGCTCGGCCTTCGTCGCGTAATCGAAACCGTTGATATACCCGCGGCCACGGTGGTCGTGAGCGACGTGGATTTCGAGGTCTTCATGGAAACCGAGGTGCCGCTGTCTACAGACACCGCCACCAGTCACTGGAGGCAGGCGCCTACTGTCAAACTGGAAATTGCCAGCGAAGCCAACGACAGCGGTGACTACCGCGTACTGGCCCGGGCTACCGACGACTCCGGCCTCAGCCTGGTCATCGCCACCCTCGACGGCGACCAGGTAGACTACGTCGAAGCTTCAGAGTCGGCGACACCGATGAAAGACATCAGCCTCAAACTGATGTGGAACCCCGACAAGGGCGTCCGCAATTACAGCATCCGCGCGATCGACCGCGACGGATTGATCACCGTCTACCACGCCGCGCTCTAACTGTCCGGCGAGAGCTACCCGGGCTGCCCGGCGCGCCCAGGCGACGAAGCCTTACTCTTCGGTCTGCGAAGCCTCGCCCGACTCCAACTCGTCGCCCTCGTCGTCGGCAAGGATGTCGGCGTTAATGCTGAATCCCGACTTCTCCTTGATCGAGGCTATGAAATCGTCAGTCGCCGTGCGCCGCTTCAGGTTGACCAGGCGAACCCGTATCTGCGTCTTGACGTCATCAAATGACTTCTGCGCGCCGTCTTCACGACCGGTGCGGCGTATGATGTGGTAACCGAAGCGTGTCTTCAGCGGGCCCACGAGCTGCCCGTCCTCTTCGAGTCCAAACGCGGCCTCCTCGAACTCTTTCACCATGCGGCCCCTACCAAAAAATCCGAGGTCGCCGCCGCGCTTGGCGTTTGACCGATCGGTGGAGTGCTCGGCTGCCAGTTCGGCAAACGCGTCGGCGTCAGCTTCAATACTGGCCAGTATTTCACCGGCGAGTTCTTCCTCGGCCACCAGTATGTGGCTTACGCGCACCCGGTCGGTAGCGAACTCGGCCTTGTGATCGAGAAAGTACTGGCGCACTTCGTCCTCGGTGACCGTGGCCGCCTGGCTCTCGCGCATCATTTTCTGCACGACCAGCCTGCGCTCGAGATCTCCTACCTGCTGCCGTATGGCCGGGTCCTGGTCGTAGCCGCGGGCCCGGCCCTCGTCGAATACCATTTCCGACACCAGGTGGTTCTCAAGATACTGGACCTTCTTGTCCACGGTGTTGAGCGACGAGCGGGCACGGGTGTTGAGCTTGTCGAGCAGAGCTTCAAAGTCGGACTCGCTGAACGACTTGTCGTTGTAAGTGGCGAGGGCCGCGCTGTCTGCCTGCTTTGCCACTGCCGCGGGCTCAGCCTGTCCACCGTTGGAGGCCTCTTCGCCGCCGCCACAGCCAGCGATCATAAAAGCAGCTACCATAATTGCCGCAAGTGCTTGCCCGCGCCAACTCCTGAAAGCCGAACCGTTACCAGCTGTAGCGATAAACATCATTGTCTCCTCTCCCCCTGGCATTTGAATACATGCAGGAGCCAGCAATCATTATACACGGCCGCGGGGCCGGGTCCGACACTGAAATGACGTTACTTCAGGGTCACCCTGCTACGTGTGCGCGGCCCGGCCGCCTGCACCTCGCCCACGATGGCGGGCCTGAGGCCGCGGTCGTGCAGGACTTCCACCAGTTGGTGAGCATCGTCGGGTCTGAGCGCCATGAGCAGGCCTCCCGAGGTCTGGGGATCAAGCAGGGCTTCTACGGTCGCCGGTTCCGCGTCGCGGCCCAGCGACAGGCGCCCCCCCAGGAACTCGCGGTTGCGACGGGCACCGCCGGTGGTGAAGCCAGCCTCGGCCAGGCGCGCAGTGCCCGGAAGCAGCGGTAACGCAGTCGAATCGAATACTATCTTGACGCCGCTCGAGGCAGCCACCATTTCGGCAGCGTGTCCAGCCAGCCCGAAACCGGTAACGTCAGTACACGCGTGCACCCGGTAACGCAGCATCAGCGAAGCGGCGGTGTCGTTGAGCTCCACCATTGATTTAGCGACCGCATCTTCTTCGGCCTGCGTGGTCTTGCGCTGCTTGATGCCGGTCGAGACGATACCGGTGCCCAGCGCCTTGGTCAGGACCATCAGGTCTCCAGCCTTCGCGCCACCGTTGCGCACGATACGATCGGGATGGACAAGCCCACTCACCGCCATGCCGTACTTGAGATCACTGTCTTCCACTGTGTGGCCACCGACGACCACGCCGCCGCCGGCTCGCACTCTTTCATCTCCACCCGCCAGTACGGCCGTCAGTACCTCGCTACCCATCTCGCCGAGCGGGAAGGTAACTATGTTGAGCGCCGTTACGACCCGACCACCCATGGCGTAGACGTCGCTCATGGCGTTAGCGGCCGCCACCTGGCCAAAGGTGTAGGGGTCATCGACCATGGGCGTAAAAAAATCCACGGTCGTAACCAGTGCCAGGTCCGAGCGCAGCCGGTAGACCCCCGCGTCTTCACTGTCGGTCATCCCGGCCAGCAAGCGAGGGTTGTCGTTGGCCGGTAGGCCACCCAGTATCCGGCCCAGGTCCGACGGACCCAGCTTGGAAGCTCAACCACCGGCCCGAGCTTTCTCGGTGAGCCTCACTGTCTCCCGACCCCTGCCCGTCTTCGCTTTCTTTGCCATGAAAAACTCTCCTCGCCCGACCGCGGCCGCCGCTGTGCCTTCAGTGTTCGCGCAACAGCCGGTAGTCACCCGAACGGATTGTAACACCAGAATGGTCGAAGTAGTCAAGCAACGGAATAGAGTATTTTCGCGACGCGCCTATGAGGTCGCGAAAACCTGCCGCGGTGATCTTCTCGTTGTCGGCGAGAAATTCTTTCAGCTGCTGTTCGAGCCCGGTTGCCACCGCCGCATCTACAATAAAATCGGGGCTTACGCGCACCACGAGGCCACGCTCCTCGAGCACCCTGGCGATGCCGGCCAGGCGCCGGCGCTCGGTGCCCAGGCTGTCGGCCAGGTCGCCCGCAAACGGCGGCGTGCAGCCCGCCTCGGCCAGCAGGCCGCACAAGCGGTCGGCCAGCGCCTGGTCGCCCGCGTCGAGTTCGGCCCGGTGACCGGGCAAGAGCACGCGGCTGCCCGCCCGCTCGAGTATTCCGCCGGCAACCATCTCGTCGACAATCACACGAAAAATTTTTGCGTCCAGGGTATCGCCGGCGACCCCGCCGCTGCTCTCCCGCCGGAGCTGCTCCAACTCCAGCCCACCCGTATCCTTGTTGTCGGACAGCCAGCCGCCAACGCGCTCGACCAGGCCATGGCGAAAAGCCTCCAGGCCGGCCGTGCTGACCACCAGCTGGGCCTTCTTGCTGTCCGGGAGCATGACCAACGACTCGCCCGTCATGGCGACGAGCTCTCTCGGCTCCACGCCGAGAAAAATCGCCAGCTCCGCGGGCGAAGCCCCCAGCGAAGAAACAGCATCGAGATAGGCGAGCGAGCGTTCCAGCGTCGAGCCGTTCATCATCATAGACAGGCTCTGCCCGACCCCTCTCTCGCGGGGGCGATGCCGGGGCGCTCGCGGTAAAACCACGCTGCCACCACCCAGGGTGCGGGCCGCCGTCTGATCGCGGATAACGAAGCGATCGCCGGCCAGCACAATCGCCGGCCGCGAAAGCACGAGCTGTGCCCATGCCCGGCCGCGTGGCTCGAGCGATTCGACACCGTCGAGCCACAGCACGCGCCCGGCCAGCTCGTCGGTGCCCACGTAGATCCTCACGCGTTCGTGCGACGCCACGGGGTTGCGAGCCGAGGGACGCAGTTCGACCAGGGCGTCGAAGCGATCGGTCTCTAACTCTACGCCGGGAGTCGCCACGGTGTCGCCACGCCCGGCCTGCGAACGGTCTACGCCTGACAGGTTCAAAGCAACGCGCTGCCCAGCCCAGACCCGGTCCACCTTTTCGCCGTGTACCTGTATCTCGCGCACCCGGCCCCCGGCTTTCCCAGGCAATACTACTATTTCGTCACCCGGCGCGAGCGAGCCACCCGCCGCCGTGCCGGTAACGATCGTACCGTGCCCCTTGAGAACAAAGGACCTGTCGATAGGCATGCGGAACACCCCCGGTCGGTCGGGACGTTCAAGCTGGTCGAGGCCGGTAAACAAGACGTCGCGCAACTCTTCGATGCCCGCTCCGCTGCGCGCGCTCACCTCTTGTACAACCGAGTTTTCAAACGGCGTATCGGCGGCGAGTATCTGTATCTCTTCGCGCACGTCGGCAATGCGAGCGGCGTCGGCGAGATCGCACTTGGTAATAACGAAAATCATCGCCCGGGCACCGAGCAGGTGTACGATGTCAAAGTGTTCCTCGGTCTGCGGCATCACGCCGTCATCGGCCGCCACTGTCATGAGCACGAGGTCAAAACCCTGGGCGCCGGCAAGCATCTGCCTGATGAAGCGTTCGTGTCCCGGTACGTCGACCATCCCGACGCGTCCCCCCGAGGGGTGTTCCATCCAGGCAAAGCCCAGCTCTATCGAGATGCCCCGCTGTTGTTCCTCGGGAAGGCGGTCGGTTTCGACCCCCGTGAGCGCCTTGACCAGCGCCGACTTGCCGTGGTCAATGTGCCCGGCAGTGCCTACGATCGCTTTCACTTGCCGCCTGTTGACCGCCGGTTGCCAGCTGCCCGGGAAGCACCACCTGCCCGGGAGCCTTCTCCAACAAGAGACTCGGCGTCTTTGACCGCCGCGAGGTCGAGCAGGAACACGTCGCCTTCTATGCGCCCGATGACCGGTCGCGGAAGCTCTCTGAACCTGCGGGCAATACTGTCGGCGCTGTCGGAAGGCGAAGTGACGGCCACGGCCCTCGACTCTATGTCTACGCCCGGTTGCGCACCGCTGCCCACGCGCGCGCGCGAAGGTTGCAACTCCACGTTGTAATCCTCGCCCAGCCAACCCGCCACGAGCTCGGTGGCCCTGGCCCCGAGTTCATCGAGCAGTTGAACGTCACGCGAAAGAAAATCCAGTGTCGGCAGGAGCTTTTCGGGCTGGGGCTTGAAGCGATAAATCCTCAGCGTCGCGTCGAGAGCGGCCAGGGTCATCTTGTCGCAGCGTAGCGCGCGCTTGAGCGGACTGCGACGCAGTTGCTCGACGAGATCTCGACGGCCGACCACGATGCCACACTGCGGGCCGCCCATCAGCTTGTCGCCACTGAAGGTCACCAGGTCGGCGCCCGCGCGCAGCCTGTCGGCCACGAGCGGTTCGCCGGGCAATCCCCAACGCGACAGGTCGAGCAGAGCCCCCGAACCGAGATCCTCGACCACGTGCAGGCCGGGCCTCGCCGACGCCAGCCCAGCCAGTTCGGCTATGGACACTGCCGAGGTAAAACCCTCCACGCGGTAATTGCTCGGGTGCACCTTGAGCAGCATGGCCGAATTAACGCCAAGGGCCTGTTCGTAATCGGCCAGGTGGGTACGGTTGGTGGTGCCGACTTCTCGCATCAACGCGCCGCTGGCGGCCATGACATCGGGGATGCGAAACGAGCCACCGATCTCTACCAGTTCGCCGCGTGACACGAGCACCTCGCGGCCCTCGGCCAGCGAAGCCAGCGTGAGCAGGACGGCGGCGGCGTTGTTGTTGACCACCGTCGCGGCCTCGGCACCGGTTAGCGCGACCAGGTGCTGCTCGACGATCGAATCCCGGTCACCGCGGCCGGCGCTGTCTATATCGTACTCCAGGGCGCAGGGCGCGGTGGCGGCCCGCAGCGCCGCCTCGGCAGCCTCGTCCGCGAGCAGCGCGCGCCCGAGGTTGGTGTGAAGGATAACCCCGGTGGCGTTTACCATCTCGGCGGGCGCGGCCCGCTCGCCCGACTCGAGCAGCGCGGCCGCGGCCAGGCCAACAGCGTCGGCACTGAGCTCCTCGTCGGCCAGCTCTTCCTGCGCCAGCAGGACGCCCCGCAATGCTTCGATGACCTTCCGGGTAGCCTCGACCAGTGCCGTCCGCGACCAGCGCTCGAGCAGCGACCGCCCACGCGAGCCCGCGAGAACGCTGTCCACAGAGGGAAGATCGGCGAGTTTGTCTGAACGCGCAGCCACGCCGGGTAATCTGCCCCTTTCCCACCCGCCAGACAAACGGGCAGGAGGGGAGGGCGGACTCCCCCCGCTTGACCTTGGACGGTGCCGCGTGAAAGCATCCATGCATGTCGCTGCGCGCCACAGCTACTGAGCTGGTCCAGAAGCTGGTCGACGCCGGCCACGTGGCCCTTTTTGCCGGCGGCTGCGTCCGCGACGTTCTTCTCAACCGCGAGCCGGGAGACTATGACATTGCCACCTCGGCCCGGCCCGAGCAGGTGGAATCCATCTTCGATCGCACAATTGCCGTTGGCCGACGGTTCGGAATCCTGGTCGTAAACTACCGGGGCCACTCCTTCGAGGTAGCCACGTTCCGCAGCGACGGCGATTACCTGGACGGCCGTCACCCCGAAACGGTTACCTTCGCCGACGCCCACGCCGACTCCGATCGCCGTGACTTCACCATCAACTCGATGTTCGAAGACCCGCTCACCGATGAAATCATCGATTACAACAACGGCAAGCGCGACCTCGAGGCCGGCCTGGTCAGGGCGGTCGGCGACCCGGTCAAGCGTTTTTCGGAGGACAGGCTGCGCATGCTGCGAGCCGTGCGTTTCGCGGCGCGCCTCGGTTTCGAAATCGACCCCGCCACCATGCAAGCCGCGCGCGACCACGCCGATACGCTCGAACTGGTTTCGCCTGAACGCATAGCCGACGAACTCGTGCGCGTACTTACAGAAGGATCGGCCAGGCGCGGTTTCGAACTCATGGACGAGGCCGGGCTTCTCGAGATCGTGCTGCCCGAAATCACGGCAATGAAAGGCGTCGAGCAGGACAGCGACTTCCATCCCGAGGGCGACGTTTACGTACACACGCTGGCCTGCATAGAACAGCTCGAGGCAGGCTGCACGGCAACGCTCGCGCTCGGCCTCCTGCTGCACGACGTCGCCAAACCGCCCTGCCACGTGATCAGGGACGGACGACACACCTTCCACGGCCACACCCGCGACGGCAGCCGCATGGCCGAATCCATATGCCGCCGTCTGCGCATGAGTAACGCCACCATCGAGCGGGTATCGTTTCTCGTCGACCAGCACCTGCGCCACTGCAGCGCCCGGGACATGAAGCAGTCCACGTTGAAGCGCTTCCTCGGCCAGGACGGAATAGAAGAGCTACTCGAACTGGTGCGTATGGACGGCACGTCTTCGAGCTCAGACCTCGGCGATTACCAGTTCTGCAGCGACTCGCTGCGCGACCTCCCCGAAGAAGTCATCAAGCCGGCGCCGCTGGTCACGGGTCACGACCTCGTGGAGATGGGCATGAAGCCCGGCCCGCGTTTCAAAGAACTGCTGACCACCGTCGAAGACGCCCAGCTCGAAGGCCGGCTGGAGACACGCGAGCAGGCGCTCGAGCTGCTCCGCAACCTGCTCGACTGAGCGTCCCCGTCGCGGCTCGCAGCTAGATCTTCGCCAGGTAGGACAGCAACGCGCGAACGCCGAAGCCGGTGCCACCCCGCGGGGCATAGGGCAACGGCTTCTCGGCGAAGGCGGGTCCGGCTATGTCGATGTGAGCCCAGGACACCTCATCCACGAAAGCCTCGAGGAACATGGCCGCGGTTATCGTGCCGCCGTAGCCCGCGCCGATGTTCTTGATGTCGGCCACGCTCGACTTGATGTCGGACCGGTAGTCCTCCACCAGGGGGAGCTGCCACATGCGCTCGCCGGTCTGGTTGCCGTGCGCGATGAGTTCATCCACCAGCCCCTGGTCGTTGCCCATGATGCCGGCCACGCTGCTGCCCAGCGCCACCACGCACGCGCCGGTGAGAGTAGCCAGGTCGATTATGCAGTCAGGTTTATCTTCGGAGGCCACGCAGAGCGCGTCGGCCAGCACCAGCCTGCCCTCGGCGTCGGTATTGAGCACCTCGGCGGTCTTGCCGTTTCGGTAGGTGATGATGTCGCCCGGCTTCTGGGCCCCCTGCCCCGGCATGTTTTCGGCGGCCGCTATGTAACCGCGAACCTCGACCTGCGGGGCCAGCGCGGGCAAGGCCTTCATGACGCCCAGCACTACCGCTGCGCCCGACATGTCCTGCTTCATCCACTCCATCGACTTGGCCGGCTTGAGCGAAAGACCACCTGAATCAAAGGTCACACCCTTGCCGACGATGGCCACGCACGCGCGCGGCTTACCACTGGGCTTGTAGGTCATGCGCAGGAACGCGCCAGGCTCGGCGCTGCCGGCCGACACCGCAATGATGCCGTTCATGCCCTCGTCCTGCAGACGCTTACCCTGCCAGACCTCGCAACGTATTCCCGTGCCGCGGGTGATCGAGCGCGCGGTCTTTACAAGGTACGAGGGCGTCTTGACGCTCGACATCTCGTTTACGAGATCACGCACCAAGGCCACCGATTCGTACGCGACGCCAGCCTCGCTTACGGCCTTACGGCTGGCCGCGTCACGCTTCAGCCGCGTGCCGTTAACGGTGAGCCTCGAGGGACCCGCGTAGCTGCTCTTGTCGCCCGAACGGTAGCGATCAAAGCGGTAACCCGCCAGCGTGAAGCCCTCTATGGCCGCCTTGACGCGCTCGGGGCCCACGGCACCCGAAAGACAGATGGCGACCCTCTTTGCCCGTACCTCGCCCGCCACCGCGCGGCCACGCGCCGCAACACGCCGCAGGTATTCGAGGTCACGGTCGTCGGCACCGCCGATACCCACCAGCAGCACGTCGCGGTCGGCCAACTGCACGAGCAGCCTGGCCCCCGACGAGCCCTTGTAGGCCGTCATCTTCACCCGTCGCGCAACAGCGCGCTTGCCCTCGGCCGACAGTTCACGCACCGCACCGGCCGTTTCTGAACCAAGCGATACAGGAATGACCAGAAGATCATCCTTCAATTCTCCAGCTTTACCCGTTCCGATTATTACTTTCACCAGCGTTCCTCCGCAGTTTCGTTTATGTCAGCCCCGCCACCCGGTCAACGCCCGACTTGCCAGGTGGCCTACCCACGGCTACAGATGCAAGCCATGTACCCAGCCTCCCAGGGCCCGACGGACTCCCAGCTGACGGCAACGATAAGCAGGCGCAGGGAAAACGTTTTCCTCGTACTGTCGGGCTTTTTTCTGGGCACACTGACGATGCTCAACCTGCTCGGCATCACCCGCTTCATTGATCTGTCCTTCACGCTGCCGTTCGTAGGTGTAACCGTGCCCATGGTCCTGGCCGTTGGCGTGCTGCCCTACCCGCTGACCTTCCTGTGTACCGACCTGTTGTCTGAATTCTACGGCAAGCGTCGCACCAACGCCGTGGTCATGACCGGCCTGGGACTCAACGCCTGGGTCGTATTCATCCTCTGGCTCGGCGGCGCGCTACCCGGGGCGGGGGAGGGCGACGCCAGCGAGGTGTTCTTCGGGCTGCGCGAACTCGCTTTCGGCGCCGTCACGGCATCGATGGTGGCCTACCTGGCCGCCCAGCTTATAGACGTGCAGCTGTTTCATTTCTGGAAACGGCTCACCAACGGACGCCACCTGTGGTTGAGAAATAACGGTTCGACCATGGTGAGCCAGCTGGTGGACAGCGTGGCCGTGATCACGATCACCCACTACTGGGCTGGCGCCCTGCCGATAGACCCTGCGCGCCCGGTGGCCGCCCAGCTGCTTGTCTTCATAAGCTCGGCCTACGTTTTCAAGTTCACGGTAGCGCTGCTCGACACGGGTCCGTTCTATATTGCAGTGGCCTGGCTGGGTGACTACCTGCAGCTGGACCCCAGCCAACAGGACTGAGAACGGTCAGTCGGCCTCGTCATCGGCCTCGTCATCGGCCGGCAGCCGTCGACTCCAGAAGGTACCCTTGGCCCACCACCACACCGCCAGCCCCCCCACGGCGTAAACCAGTATGCCTTCAAAAAGGCCGGCACCACCGGCCCACAGGAACAGGGCCAGGACCAGGACAGTAGCGACAGCCGCGGTGACCTGTTCTATGCGCTTTTCGCGCAGGCGCGCGCGCGCAACGTGGGCGCTTATCGATGCCCCGCAAGCAGAGCAGCGGCCGCCTCCCTTGCGGATAAGCGGCCGCCCACAGTCAGGACAATCTATACGGGTGGTATAAGGCATCGCGGGCCCCCTGCCTCAAAGGCCAACACCCGTAAGGCCGATTCAGGCTGTCGCCTGCATCGGCGCGTACTCGGGCTCCGCCGCCGAGGGGAGTCGGGCCAACGTCATCTCCTGCATCGCCTCGGCCAGGATACGGGTCCGCATCTGGGTGCGCTCGGCGTCGCGCCACGCCATCATGCCCTCGCGCACGTATACCGGGTTGATGCCCAGCATCGACGCTACGTTGTTGAACGAAAAAGTATCCCAATTGTCGACGTCGGATACCCAGGCCTCGGCGTCAACAAAAAGCTGCCGCCGCTTGGTATCACGAGCGTGGAGGTGTTTCTGAAAACACTCGACGCCGTCCTGCAGTATTGCCACCACCAGCCTGTGCTCGCCGCAACGAAAACTCTTTCGCTTCAGCGCCGCAAAGTACTGCCCCGGCAACAGGACATCGGGTTCAAAAAGATCGTTAAGACGCTCTTCAGCCTCGTAACGGGTACGTTCCGCTTCCACCATCGCACACCTCCCAGCCACTCACGAGAAAACGTCACCACCAAGGGCCCGCCTCTCTTTTCCACTCCACCGATGCGATCCACCCCAAGGGGCGGCTCCACCACTTCCTGCAGGCCCGGCTGAACCGGACCGCAATACATTGAGCATGACACAAGCGTGCCCGAGATTGCAATTATCGTACGCCGCTTACGCCCTGCTTGTGCGTGATCCGCAAACGGCGGCAGCCCCAGATGTCAGACCACGAAGGACTCGCCGCAGCCGCAGCTGCTCTTCACGTTCGGATTTTCTACCTTAAAACCGGCATTTACGAGGTCGTCGTTGAAATCAACGGTGCTGCCATTCACGTAAAGGAAGCTGCGACGGTCAACGTACAATTTCGCACTGCCGTTTTCGAACACCTTGTCGCCCTTCTTCTCTTCGCCAAGCTGTATCCGGTACTGCAAGCCCGAACATCCACCACCGGTAACCCGGATCCTCAGGCCGTCGGCCTGCCCAGCTTCTTCAACCAGGCCGATTATCCTTTCGGCCGCCTTGTCACTTATGTTCATCCGCTTGCAACCTCCTGTTCTACCCGCCGATACAACGGCGACAGCTTACGCAGTCTTTCGACCTCGGCTATCACTCGATCAGCCGCGAAATCGATGTCCGATTCGTCATTGAAGCGGCCAATACCAAAACGAATAGACGAGTGCGCCTCCTCGCTGCTGCGACCAAGCGCGCGCAGGACGTAGGAGGGCTCCATGCTGGCCGAGCTGCAGGCCGAGCCCGATGAAACCGCGACGTCGGGCAGGCCCATCATAAGCGATTCGCCCTCGACACAGGCAAAACTCAGGTTGAGATTGCCGGGCAGTCGATGCTCCGGATGGCCGTTGAGCTGCACCTGGTCCAGGCCGGCGAACAGCCGCGAGGCCAGCCGCTGCCTGAGCCCCAGCACGCGTTGCGCTTCGTACTGCCATTCTTCGCCGGCCAGGCGGCAAGCCATGCCCAGCCCCACTATGCCCGGCACGTTGAGGGTACCCGAGCGCAGTCCGCGTTCGTGGCCGCCTCCCAGGACCTGGGCCTGCAGGCGAACCCGGCGGCCACTTCTACGCAGGTACAAAGCGCCCACGCCCTTGGGACCGTACAGCTTGTGCGCAGAAATAGAGACCATGTCGGCGCCCAGCCGGGCCACGTCAACGGCCATCCTGCCCACCGATTGCGCGGCGTCGCAGTGAAACAGCGCACCCTTTTCGTGGGCGGCGGCCGCCAGCTCGGCAATCGGCTGCACGACACCGATCTCGTTGTTGGCCTGCATCACCGATACCAGCACGGTGTCGTTGCGCAGCGCCGCTCGCAGCTCATCCACGCTGACCATACCCTGCTCGTCCACGCCCAGTGTCGTAAGCTCCAGGAGCCCTTCGTCCTGGAGTTGGCGGCAGGTATCGAGGACAGCGCTGTGTTCGGTTGCCACGGTGATCACATGGCAACCACGCTCACGCAGAAAGGGCAGGGTGCCTTTTATAGCGAGGTTGTCGGACTCGGTGGCGCCGCTGGTAAACAGTACCTCGCCCGGCTGGGCGCCGATAAGATCAGCCACTCGTTCCCTGGCGGTTTCGACCAACGCATCGGCCTCCCAGCCCAGGCGGTGACTGCGACTGGCCGGGTTGCCGTAGACCCCGCCGAGGGCGGGCAGCATTTCTTCGAGCACGCGCGGGTCCACCTGCGTGGTGGCCTGGTTATCCAGGTAAACAGTCCTGTCGCCTCGGGTGGTCATGGTGTCATGGGTTGCAGGCCCCACGTATCATAAAGATACTACGCACAAGCGCCGGTTATTCAAGGCATTATTACCAGACAGGCCGCCACCAGCGAGCAAAGCTTCAGCCCACGCCGGCCTGGGCGAGACACTTACCGGTATGCGATTCGGAACAGGCTACCACCTGTTCGGGGGTGCCGGTTACCACCACGCGCCCACCGCCGTCGCCGCCGTCAGGGCCCAAGTCGATGACGTGATCTGCTGCCTTGATCACGTCCACGTGGTGCTCGATCACCACCACCGTGTTGCCTGCTTCAACGAGCCGGTTTAGCACCTCGAGCAGCTTGCGCACGTCGGCAAAGTGAAGTCCCGTTGTCGGCTCATCGAGGATGTAAAAAGTACTGCCGGTCGCCGTTCGCGCCAGCTCTTTTGCCAGCTTTATGCGCTGGGCCTCGCCACCCGAAAGCGTGTTAGCCGGCTGGCCAAGATGCACGTAATCGAGGCCCACCGCCGCGAGCGTCTCGAGCTTGCGCCTCGCGGTGGGCACGGCCTCAAAAAACCCCAGCGCCTCGGCCACGGTCATGTCGAGCACGTTGGCCACCGTGCGGCCCTTGTAACGAACCTGCAGCGTCTCGCGGTTGTAGCGTTTACCCGAGCACACGTCGCAGGTTACAAACACGTCGGGCAGAAAATGCATCTCCACCCTGCGCAGGCCATCGCCGGCACAGGCTTCGCAGCGGCCACCCTTGACGTTAAAAGAAAAACGGCCAACCTCGTAACCGCGCATACGCGCCTCGGGCACCCCCGCAAAGAGCGCGCGAATATCGGAGAACAGGCCGGTGTAAGTCGAGGGGTTTGAACGCGGGCTTCGTCCTATCGGGGCCTGGTCGATGTCGATGACCTTGTCTATCGCCTCGACCCCTTCCAGTTTCTTCATTGCCCCCACTTTGCCCTGGTAGTTGTGCAGGCGTCGGGCCAGCTCGGCGTGCAGGGTATCAATGACCAGCGAACTCTTGCCCGAGCCCGACACGCCGGTCACGCAGGTGAAGGTACCAAGCGGAAACTCCACGTCGACCTCGTCGAGGTTGTTGGCCGACGCACCCAGCAAGCAGAGTTTCTTTCCGTTGCCCGGGCGACGAACATCCGGCATAACTATGGCCTCGCGACCGGAGAGGAACGCCCCCGTCAGTGAGTTGTCGTCCTGCTTGAGTTCCTCAGCGGTACCCTCGGCCACTATCGTCCCACCAAGACGGCCGGCTCCCGGGCCCATGTCTATAACGTGGTCGGCCGCTATCATCGTGTCGGCGTCGTGCTCGACCACGATCACGCTGTTGCCCGCCTCCGTGAGCCCGCGCAGGCTCTTGAGCAGCCTGCCGTTGTCGCGCGGGTGCAGACCTATCGACGGCTCGTCGAGCACGTAGAGCACACCCGACAGGCCCGCGCCTATCTGCGTTGCGAGCCTTATGCGCTGGCTCTCACCGCCCGACAAGCTGGCCGCCGCGCGGTCCAGCGACAGGTATACCAGACCCACATCGGCCAGGAATCCGAGCCGTTCCTCTACCTCGCGTAACACCATTTTAGCTATGCGCCGTTCGGCGGCGGTGAGTTTCAGTGACGAGAAAAAAGACAGCGCGTCTGAGATCGACATAGCGCAGACCTCGTGAATGCCCTTGCCCCCGATGCGCACGTGACGCGCCTCGATTCTCAGGCGCGTCCCCCCGCAGTCCTCGCAGCTGTTTTCCGACATGTAACGCTCGAGTTCTGAGCGAACAAAATCAGATTCAGATTCCCGGTAACGCCGCTCGATTATCGGCACGATACCCGGAAAGCTCCGCATGGGGCGTACGCCGGTCTTGCCGGCCGCGGTTATTGAGTGTATCGCCACGCCCGCGCTCCCGGTCAACAGCATCTCACGGGCCTCGTCGGGCAACTGCCCGAAGGGCGTCGAAGCGTCGGAGCCGAAATGCGCGGTTATGCTCCTTATGGCCGACGCGTATTTCTTCAGCAGGCGCTTGTTCCACGCGGGTAGCGCCCCGTTCTCAAGTGACACCGTCGGATCGGCAATGAGCTTGGCGAAATCAATGCGCGTGGCGCGGCCCAGCCCGTTGCAGGACGGGCACGCTCCCTGCGGGCTGTTGAAAGAAAACATCCTCGGCACGACCTCGGGCCAGGACAGGTCGCAGTACGAGCAAGCGTGGCGTTGGCTGAAGCCCTGGGTGTCGCTCTTATCGCCAGATTTTTTCGAGCTGCGAACCACGAGGTTGCCATCCGCGAGCCGCAGCGCCACTTCCACCGAATCAGTAAGCCGTTGCTCTATTCCCTTGCGGGCTACCAGGCGGTCGACGACGACTTCTATGGTGTGTCGCAGCTGCCGGGCGAGTTTGAGACCGGAATCGAGCTCGACCATTTCACCGTCGATGCGCGCCCTCACGAAGCCCCTTCGCCTGAGGTCGGCCAGTTCCTTGCGGTACTCTCCCTTGCGATCCCGGACCACCGGCGCGAGCACCTCTATGCGTGTGCGTGGCGGCAGCGCCATGACCCTGTCAACGATCTGGCCGACGCTCTGCGCCGAGATCTCCCGGTCGCAGCCGTAGCAGAAGGGGCGGCCCACGTTGGCAAACAGCAGTCGCATGAAGTCGTAGACCTCGGTGACAGTGCCGACCGTGGAGCGCGGGTTGCGGCCACTGGTTTTCTGCTCGATCGCTACCGACGGCGACAACCCCTCTATGGAATCGACGTCGGGCTTTTCGACCTGGTCCATGAACTGCCTGGCGTAAGCAGACAACGATTCAACGTAACGGCGCTGGCCCTCGGCGTAGATGGTATCGAAGGCCAGCGACGACTTGCCCGAGCCCGACAGGCCCGTGAGCACGACCATGCTGTTGCGCGGAATGGTGACGTCTATGTCGCGAAGATTGTGCTCACGCGCGCCACGAATGACGATCTGGTCTGCCACCCGGCGGCCTACGCACCCTCGAGCTCGGTGCGCAGGGCCGAGAGCTCATCCTCCACGAAGCTGCGATACTTCAAAAGGTTCTCTTCGTTGTCGGCCTCGAAGCGAAGCACGAGCACGGCCTGGGTGTTGGAAGCCCTGACCAGTCCCCAACCGTTTTCAAAACGCACCCTGACCCCGTCAACGTCGATAATGTCGCAACCCTTCTCGCGAAAACGATCGCGCGCACTCTCGGCCAGTTTGAACTTGATGGCGTCAGGGCAGTCCAACCTTATCTCGGGGGTGTAAACCGCGTGGGGTAGATCCGAGAGCGACTCCGACAGCGGCACCCCGGTGCGCGCCAGTATCTCGATCATACGGGCACCGGCGTAAATGGCGTCGTCGAAACCGAAGTAGCGGTCGGCAAAAAACAGGTGGCCACTCATTTCGCCACCCAGCAGGGCGCCGGTCTCGCGCATCTTGGCCTTGAGCAACGAGTGCCCCGCCTTCCACATGATCGCCTTTCCGCCACGGTCGGCTATGTCGTCGTAGAGCCTCTGCGAACACTTGACCTCGGACACCACGGTGGCACCGGGATTGGCCTCGAGTATATCGCGGGCGAATACCACCAGCATTTCGTCGCCCCAGATGATGCGGCCCTCGCTATCGACCAAGCCGATGCGGTCCGAATCACCGTCAAAGGCTATTCCAAGGTCGGCCTTTTCGTCGAGGACCGCGGCCACGAGGTCGCGCACGTTTTCTTCCACGGTGGGGTCGGGGTGATGATTGGGAAACGAGCCGTCCGGCTCACTGAAAAGTTCGACGACCTGGCAACCCATCGATCGGTACACCGCCGGGGCCACGGGACCGGCAGTCCCGTTACCGGAATCGACCACGACCTTGACACCCTCACCGCAGCGCCCGAACTGTTCTTCGAGGTAGCCCTGGTAAGCGGGAATGATGGGATAACTCTCCTCGGCCCCGTCGCCGCGCATCATGTCGCCGCTTTCTATAATGCGACTGAGCTCCATGATCTCGTCGCCGTGGATGGTCCATTTGCCCTTGCAGATTTTAAAGCCGTTGTGGTCGGCCGGGTTGTGGCTGCCGGTCACCTGTATTCCGCCCATGAGATCGAGATGAAAAACGGCGAAGTACATCAAGGGGGTGGGGCACTCGCCTATGTCGATCACGTCGACCCCGGTCGATCGCAGGGCCGACTTCATGATGCGGTGGTAGGTGGGGCCACTCAGTCGGCAGTCCCGGCCCACCACGGCGCGCGTGATACCGTTGCGCTGCAAGTAGGTGCCGTAAGCACGGCCCAGCGCCTCGACGAATGCGTCGTCGTAATCTTTGCCTGCTATCCCGCGTATGTCGTACTCGCGAAATATTTCCGGGTTCATCTTCATCGCTCTACTCCAACCTTCCGTCTGCGTATCATCGTCAGCCTTTCCCGCGCGCGCTTTTCAGCATGCGTACAGCCATCAGCATGGCCCCGGCCATGCTGCCCGCATCGGCCTCGCCACTACCGACAAGGTCATAGGCCGTGCCGTGATCAGGCGACGTACGCAGGAAGGGCAAACCCATACTTATATTCACCGCCCCACCAAAGTCCAATAATTTCAAAGGGATAAGCGCCTGATCGTGGTACATGCAAAGAACCATATCGTAGTTTCCCTTCGCGGCCTGCGCAAACAGGGTATCGGCGGGCAGCGGGCCCACGACGTCCAAGCCGCGCCTGCGCATGCGCCGCACGGCGGGCGCGATGACCCTGCTTTCCTCGTCGCCAAACAGCCCACCTTCGCCCCCGTGGGGGTTGAGGGCTGCCACCGCGACCCGCGGCCGGTCGAGGCCATGAAACCGTCGCAGGTGTTCGTTGCTCGTAAGGGCCTTGTCCACCAGCGCGCCCTCGTCCAGGGCCCCGGGAACTTCGCAAAGAGCGACGTGGGTCGTGGCCAGCACCACGCGCAGGCGACGACCCACGAGCATCATCGTGGCCGGCTTACCCGCGAGCTGCGAAAGGTAACCGGTATGGCCGTCGTAGCGATGGCCCGCGCGGTTAAGCCACTGCTTGTTTATGGGCGCGGTCACCAGGGCGTCGTGTTGGCCGAGCTGAACTGCCCGCGCGGCGGCGTCAAGGTAACGAAATGCCGCCTCGCCGGTCCTGGCAGAAGGCCGAGGCAGTTGCCCGCGAAGCCGCAGCGCTGTCACTTCCTCGACCCGGGTGATGGCGGTCGCGGCGGAAGCCGACATACCCAGTGCGCGCCTGGCCTGGGCCAGCACGGCGGTGTCGCCGTACACTACGAGCGAACAGGCCCTGGCCACGCCGGGACGGGCAGCAGCCGACAGCAGGACCTCCGGGCCTATACCGGCCGGGTCGCCCATGCTCACAGCCAGGACAGGTTTCACCGTGCGGCGAGTTCCTCTACTTCCCCGAGCATCTTGCGGACGTAGTGGCGTTGCGGCAGATCTTCGGCCGTGAAGCGCTGAAAGCGACTGTCCATGGCCTCGTTGTAGAGCTTTTTCTCGATCGACTCTCTTGCTTCGTCCAGGGCTACCCGGCCCTGCGGATGCTCTTTGACCAGGTGGATCATGTTGAGGCCGCCGGCGGCCTCAAAGGGGCGACTGATCTCACCCTCGCTCAGCGAAGAAACCACATCCTCAAATTCGCTCGACATAGAACCCCGCCTGAACACGCCCAGCAGCCCGCCGTCGGCCGCCGTGGGCCCGGTCGAATGCCGTCGCGCCGCGTCGGCAAAACTCTCGCGCCCCAGCTCCGAGTGCAGCCTCGCAAACAGTTCACGCCGCGCCTCGAGCTTGTCCTCCAGGTAGTCACCAACGGGATGGGGGAGATAAATCTGCGCGATCTCCACCCTCGCCGGAAGATCGTAAGAAGAGTCGGTCGCCCATGCGCGCTCGACTTCCTCGGGAGTCACGCTCACCCGCGAACTCACTTCACGGTTGATCAGGGCCAGGCGCAGCACCTCTTCGCGCATGCGTTCAAAGTAGTCGCCCCAGCCCAGGCCCAGGCTCTCGAGGGTGGCCACCAGTTCCTCGCGACTGCTGCTGGTCTGCTCGAGTACGTTGGTTATGTACTTTTCGACGTCGGCATCCGAGGCCTCCATACCGCCATACTCGTACTCGAGCCGGTACATGCGTGTCTGCACGAGGGCATCGAGGCGTTTCTGCCGGGTGTCGCGAGCCTTGGGAGGAATGAACATGGCGCGCGTGCGCTCAAACTCTTCGAGATCGCGCAGGGTCACAGCCTGGCCGTCGATGCTGGCCACGATCGCGTTGAGCAGCCGCGTGCCCGACGACGCGCCACTCGCGGTATCAGCCGCGGCCGAGATTGGTGGCAGGGCGATGCTTATTGCCATCGTCACCGCCATCGCCAGGGACAGGCCCGTCGCCGGGGTCCTGCGATCCTGTTTTGTCACCCGTTGCCTGAACATCAGCATCGACCAGAGATAACAGCTTTTCAAGCAACTTCTCAATCTCGTCCACGGTCGCTGTCCAGCCGCGGCCCTCAAGCCTCGCCGACAGCAGGCCGTCCGGCTTGAGCCTGAAAGCCTGTGGCTCGTCGGCAACCATGGCTACCAGGGCGGAGATGTCCACGGGCGATTCTTCGTGCAAGCGCACCGTGACCACCCCTGCACCGGCCTTCAGCCCCACTACCGCCAACTGCTTGAGCGCCGGACGAAGGGCCATCACGCGCAGGAGGTTATCGGCAGGATCGGGCAGGGGCCCGAAGCGATCGGCCATTTCCTCAGACATCGCCTCGATCTCGTGCCTGCCCGAAGCGTTGGCAAGCCGCTTGTACACCAGCAGGCGCTCGCCCACATCCTCGATGTAAGACTCGGGCAGGTAGGCCTCTGCGCCGAGATCTATCTCGGGCTCAACCGACGGGCCGACCTGCTGGCCCCTGAGCTCCTGCACGGCCTCTTCCATCATGCGCATGTAGAGGTCAAAACCGATGGCCATCATGTGGCCCGACTGCTCTCGCCCGAGCAGGTTGCCCGCGCCGCGTATCTCCATGTCGTGGGCCGCCACTCTGAAACCGCTGCCCAGTTCGTCGAGTTCCTTGAGCACGTCGAGCCTGCGCGCGGCTTCCTCGGTCACCGGCTTCTCGCCCGATATCATCAGGTACGCGTATGCCCGCCGGTGAGAGCGGCCCACGCGGCCGCGCAACTGGTAGAGCTGTGACAGGCCGAAGGTGTCGGCCCGGTTGATCAGCATCGTATTGGCGTTGGTGATGTCGAGACCCGATTCGATTATCGAGGTGCACAACAACAGGTTGGTGTCACCGGCCACGAAGTCGACCATCACGCGCTCGAGTTCGTGCTCGTTCATCTGCCCGTGTGCCACCGCGACGCGAGCCTCGGGCACCAGCTCCTCCAGCCGCCTGGCCACCGCGGCTATGGAACTCACACGGTTGTGCACGTAGAACACCTGGCCGCCACGGCCGAGTTCCCTAAGGACGGCCTGCCGGATGAGCCCATCGTCCTTGCGCGAAACGTAGGTGCGCACGGCCAGGCGATCGATGGGCGCGGTCTCGATGAGACTGAGGTTCCGCACCCCCCCCATGGCCATCTGCAGCGTCCTGGGTATGGGTGTGGCCGAAAGCGTAAGCACATCGACCTCTTTGCGCAGGCGCTTGAGCTTTTCCTTGGCGCTCACGCCGAAGCGGTGCTCTTCGTCCACCACCAGCATGCCCAGCCGGGCAAAGTTAACGTCTTTCTGAAGCAGGCGATGGGTGCCCACCACCATGTCCATGGTGCCGGCGACCAGCTGCCCGAGCACGAGCGCGTTCTCGGCCTTGGAGCCCAGCCG
>CAUZFM010000021.1:0-31643 GCA_963579235.1 uncultured Binatia bacterium (SeqCode) | reverse complement strand
GCTGGCCGACGACGGTGACCTGGGCGAACTTGTACAGAGTCTGCAGGGAACCCACGTCGAGGTCACTGCCCGGCGGGGTGACGGCGAGCAGCTTACAGTGGGACTGGCGGTCAGCCGCTTGCCCGAGGAAGAGGGCGGCGGGTGTTTCGTGGCCGTCGTAAGGGACATGTCGAGAGAGCGCGAGCTTGACCGTATGAAGTCGGATTTCGTGAGCACCGTGTCCCACGAGATGCGTACCCCGTTGTCGGCGATGATATTCGCCGCGCGCAGCCTTGCCCGTCGCCAGCGCGTGGACGGAAAGAACGATGCCGCGAGCGTGGAGAAGTTCTCCGGCATCATCGTCGACGAGGGTGAACGCCTGAACAAGCTCATCAACGACGTGCTCGACCTGTCCACCATCGAGACGGGCCACGAGTTGTACCGTATCGTGGGCGTGCAGCCGGCGGATATCGTGGAGCGGGTGAGCTCTGTTGCCACGACGCTGGGGCGTCGCAAGGGCATTGATTTCTCGCTGAAGGTAGACGCTGACGTTGACCCGGTGCACGCGGATCCTGATCGAATCGTCCAGGTGTTGATGAACCTGCTCGAGAACGCGATCAAGTTTACACCCTCGGGTGGTCGCGTGGGCTTGACGGTAGCCAGGCATAACTTCAACTACGTTCGCTTTGTTGTCGAGGACAACGGGGTGGGCGTGTCAGTGGAAGACAAGGACCGGATATTTCAGCGCTTTGAACAGGGAGGCGACGTCATGACCACGCGGCCTTCGGGCACCGGGCTGGGATTGTCTATCTGTCGTGAAGTCGTGGACAGCCACGGCGGCAGCATCTGGGTGGAGAGCGAGCCGGGCGAAGGTGCTAGTTTCAGCTTTATCCTGCCGGTGGTCGACAAGCGCAGGGCCTCCCTGCGCGAGTGCGCTTGAGCCGCAATTGACGGGGCCGGGTTGTACTCGAGCGGGGGCGCGCGCTAGTTTTGCTACGTCGTGGTCGTAAACTCACTGCCTTTTTATCTCGCGGGTAGCCCCGAGGCTCCCAACGCCGATCTCGAGGTTTTTGACAAGTTCAACGGCGAGCCCCTGGCCCGCGTGGCCCTGGCCGACCAGGATACTATCGACAGCGCTATAGAGTCCGCTTGTGCGGCTGCCGCCGGAATGGCAGCGATGCCAGCGTGGAGACGCGAGCAGGTACTGCTGCACTGCGTGTCGCGTTTTGAGCAACGCGCCGAAGAACTGGCCCTGGGCCTCTGCGCCGAGGCCGGCAAACCCATACGCGATGCCAGGGGCGAGGTCGGCCGCTTGATCGACACTTTTCGTTACGCGGCCGGCGAGTCTCTGCGCATGGGTGGAGAGGTGATGCCGCTGGACATCAGCCCGCGCGCCACCGGCTACAGCGGTAGCTGGAAGCGCGTGCCGGTGGGCCCGTGCTCCTTCATCACGCCGTTCAACTTTCCGCTCAATCTCGTGGCGCACAAGGTGGCGCCGGCCATCGCCGCGGGCTGTCCGTTTGTGCTCAAACCGGCCAGCCTCACGCCCCTGGGGGCGTTGACCATAGGCGAGATACTGGCGGAGACCGATCTGCCCGCAGGCGCCTTCTCGATATTGCCGTGCAGGCGCGACGCGGCCGAGCAGTTGACCACTGACGACCGGCTTGCCCTGCTCAGCTTTACAGGCTCTCCAGCAGTCGGCTGGGATTTGAAGGCCCGCGCGGGTCGCAAGAAAACGGTTCTCGAGCTCGGGGGCAACGCCGCGGTGGTGGTCGACGAAACCGCCGATCTTGCCGACGCCGCCGAGCGCATCGTGTTCGGTGCCTTCTACCAGTCGGGGCAGAGCTGCATCGGCGTGCAGAGGATAATCGTGCAGGCCTCGGTCTACGACGAGCTGCTGGGGTTATTGGTGGCGGCCACGGGTAAGCTCGTGGTGGGTGACCCGGCGCAGGAAGAGACCTTTGTGGGCCCGATGATATCCGAAGACGAAGCGGCGAGGCTCGAGTCGTGGATCGAGGCGGCGGTGGCCGCTGGTGGCCGCTTGCTCTGTGGCGGAGGGCGTGACGGCGCGTTGCACGAGCCCAGCTTGCTCGAAGGCGTGCCCAAGGGCTGCGAGCTGGTTTGCCGTGAAGCCTTCGGGCCGGTGGCGGTGCTGTCGAGTTTTGATCATTTCGACGAAGCTTTGGCCATGGTCAACGACAGCGACTTCGGCTTGCAGGCAGGAGTGTTCACGCGCGACGTCCATCGTGCCCAGCAAGCCTGGGACGAACTCGAGGTGGGGGGAGTGGTCATAGGTGACGTGCCGTCCTGGCGGGTTGACCACATGCCTTACGGCGGCGTCAAGCAGAGCGGCCTGGGCAGGGAAGGCGTACGCTACGCCATGGAAGACATGAGCGAGATCCGCATGATGGTGCTCCGCCGGCCCTGATGGGTGGGCGCGGGCTGCGACCGGATTCGCTGGCTAGGAGGCGAACACAGTTGGGCGACGGTCGGCCCAGGGATTGGCCTTCTCCAGTTGCCCGGCCACCGAGTACAGCAGGTCTTCGCGCCCGTGCGCCGCGGTAATCATTACACCTACCGGTAGCCCGTCCTTGGACCAGTGCAAGGGAAGCGAGATCGCCGGCTGGCCGGTGACGTTGGCGACGGGCGTGTAGGGGATCAGCTCGAGGATCTTCTGGGTGGAGCTCTCGACGTCGCCGTTTTTCGGGCTGAGCTCACCGATTCTCGGAGGGGTTGAGCCCAGCGTGGGCGTGACCAGGAGATCGAAGCCGTCCTCTTGCCACCAGCCCAGCATGCGCCGGGTGTAGCGGCTCATCCACTTGAGCGTGTCTATGTAGTCGGCGGCCAGTATGGGGCGCCCGATGGAGGCCATCATGGCAGTGCCGGCTTCTACCTGCTCGTCGCCCACGCTGCGACCGGTAATCGTCGCCCACTCGTTCAAGCTGGCGGCCACCCAGCTGCCGATCACGCGCATGAAGTGAAAGCGCAGTTCTTCGAGTTCATCGAAGGCCGAGGGGTGAGACTCTTCTACTTCGTGGCCCAGCGATGACAACAGGCGCCCGGCGTTGAGCACCGCGGTTTCACATTCCGGGTTGAGCGGCATCGACTGGCCGGGGAAGCTGGTCATAAGCCCGAGCTTGAGACGCCCGGGTTCGGTGGTGGCGGCCTGCAACCAGGATCCAGAGGGGCCGGGGGCCGTGTAGGGGTCACCGGCCTCGTAGCTGGCTACGCAGTCGAGAACCGCGGCGCTGTCGCGCACCGAGCGCGTGACGACGTGTGAATTGACCAGGCCCGCCCAGTACTCGCCGTAGTCTGGCCCCAGCGAACAGCGCCCACGCGTGGGCTTGAGGCCGACCAGCCCGCACTCGCTCGCGGGGATGCGTATAGAGCCACCGCCGTCGCTTGCGTGGGCCACCGGCACCATGCCTGATGCTACGGCCGCTCCCGAGCCGCCGCTGCTGCCCCCCGTGGAGTGCGCGGTGTTCCAGGGGTTGAGGCTGGGCCCGTAGGACTCGGGCTCGGTGGTGACGGTGAGCCCCAGTTCCGGGGTGTTGGTCTTGCCCAGGGTGATGAAGCCGGCCGCGTTGAATTTTTTTACCAGCGTTGAGTCGTGGTCAGGACGGTAGTCGAGTTCCTTGAGCAGCTTCATGCCACAGTGAAACGGGTCGCCGGCCGAGGCCGCGTCGAGATCCTTGAGCAGGAAGGGAACTCCCTTGAACGGGCCGTCGCCGAGTTCCTCGGATTGGGCCCTGCGCCGGGCCTGGTCGTAGAGCTTAGTGATGACGGCGTTGAGCTCGCCGTTGACCGATTCGATGCGTTCGATCGCGGCCTCCACGAGTTCGGCTGGGCTGGCCTCTCCGGTGGCTACCAGTTCGGCCTGGGCCAGTCCGTCCATCTTGTTCAGATCGTTGCTCATCTGTTGTCTCCCCGGCACTGAGACCGGTTTCAGTTGACCGGCAGACAACAGGTATAGTGGCCCCCGGCGGCTGTTGAAAGCAGGCGCAGGGGAAAGAAAACGGGATGCCTTACCAGTACCAGTCATTACGCGTTGAAACAGTTGGCCGCGTGCTCCGGGTCACGATCGACAGGCCGGGCAACGATCTGAACGCCGTCGATGAAGTGCTGCACGCCGAACTCGCGCGCCTTTTTTCTGACTTGGGCCACGAGAACGAGGCCAGGGCGGTGCTGCTCACCGGTGGGGGCAGGGCCTTTTCGGCGGGCGGCGATTTCGAATGGTTTCCCAGCTTGCAGCAGCCCGGCAAACTGGAGGAACTCAAGCGCGACGCACGCTCGCTTATCTGGGACCTGCTCGACGTCGAGCTGCCCATAGTGGCGGCGGTCAACGGGCCGGCAATAGGCCTGGGGGCGACCATAGCGCTGCTGTGCGACACGATATTCATGGCCGAGAGCGCGACGGTGGCAGACCCGCACGTGAGGGTAGGGCTGGTTGCGGGCGATGGCGGTACGGTGGCCTGGCCACTGGCCGTCGGACCGGCCCGCGCCAAGCAGTACCTGATGACGGGCGACCCGGTGTCGGCGCAGGAGGCCGAGAGGATAGGGCTGGTCAACTTCGTGGTACCCGACGACGAACTCGAGCAGCGGGCCATGGAGTTCGCCGCGCGCCTGGCAGACGTCGCACCCCTGGCGCTGCGTTACACCAAGGCGGCCGTCAACAAGCTGGTCAAGGAAGCGCTCAACACCTCTTTCGATTTTGCCCTGGCCATGGAGATTTCTACTTTTCACAGCGAGGACCACGCCGAGGCCCTCGCGGCCATCAAGGAAAAAAGACCCCCGTCGTTCAAGGGGCGCTAGCCCGGCGCAGGTGCTCGTCGGAGGCGTACGGGTATGTTCACTGCCTACAGGCTGCCCCGGGTGACCATGAGCAGGAACACGGCAACCATCGTCACGGTCGCGATAAGACCGGCGACGCTCCAGCGCCGGCTCAGGCTGATGTACTCCGCCTGGGCCTGGGCGTCATCGGCCGCGGCCGAGTGCGCCAGGCGTGCGAGCGCTGATTCGGCGCGAAAAGACCAGGCCAGTATGGCCACCAGTATCGCGTACAAGAGGATGGCAGGAGGCAACCAGCCACTGCTGAGCGAGTGGTCACCGATCAGGGCCTGCACCAGCCCGGTGGCCGGTAGCAGCAGCGCGGCAGGCAGCATAAACAGTCGGTTGTTCAGCAGTACCTGCTGCATGGCCCAGTCGCGTCGCAGCCAGTCACCGTTGCGATCGGCGGCTGTTTTAAGCAGGCCGTTTGCCAGGCTGACACCGAAGAATACCGACGCGGCCAGCAGGTGAACCGTTTTGAGCAACAGTGCGGGGTGCACGCGGCACAATTAGCCGTCTAGCTGCGAATGCACAAGCCGAGGCGAGGCAAGTGAAGCGAGTGTCGCCGGCTCAGTTGCAGCTGCCGTCGGCGAGGTTGTTGTCGAACTGGTCGCAGTCGTAGGCCATGCCGTCAATGACGTTGAGCTCCAGGCAGGTTTCGCACAACGTTACTTCGACCGCGCAGTCTGCAGCCGCTGTCCCGTCCGGGCTGGTCGAGCAACTTCCGGGCAGCGTCTGCGACACGTCAACCGAAGCGCAGGTCTGTGCCATTTTACTGGATGTCTTGTCTCGGGCCCTGGCCAGTTTACCCGAGGCGTCTGTCGCCAGGACATCAAAACAGCTAGCCAGTTGTGCGCTACCCGTGAAACTTCCGGCTTTAAGTCCCGACTTCTTGCACGCCTGGAACAGCTTGTGAACTGAGAATGACAGCTTACTTGCCGAGAATTGCACGGTGGCCTGGCAGCGAGCGCCGTCGCGGTTCTCGGCCGTTGTAAGCGCTGTCGACGACAGGTCATTGCCGAGTAACCCGGCGACCAACGACAGTTCTCCGTCCTCCGCACCGTCGCCGGCGGTCGCCGCGTCGGTGAAACCAAACGAGGGAGGCGACTGGCACTTGCCCAGCACGGTGTCACTCAGCTTCTGGCGGGCCTTGGCAACCTTGCCCTTGGGATCGGTCGTGATGCAGGCCTGGGCGCCCGCGGTGTCTCCCCGGGCGGCTGCTTTCATACAGCCCTTCGCGATCTTGCCACGGGCCTTGGCGACCTTGGACGCAGCCTTGTTGACCAATACTATGCAGGCCTGCTGGGCCTTGTCTGGAACCACCTCGGAGGCACATTCGTCCGAACATCCGTCACCGGCGGTGTTGTTGCCGTCATCGCAGCTTTCCACTCCCTGCTCGGTGTAGCCGTCGCCGCAGAAAGCCCCCAGGCAGTTAGCAGTGCAGGCGTCGGTGTTACTTGAGTTGCCGTCGTCGCACTGCTCGCCACTGTCCTGCACGCTGTCACCGCAGGAAGCGCTGCTGCAGTCGGTCCGGCACGCGTCGGGCGTGCTGTTCGAGTTGGCGGGGCCGTCATCGCAATCCTCGACCCCAGCCTGCACCGTGCTGTCACCGCAGGTCGCGTCCAGGCAGGTGGACAGGCAGGCATCGGTATCGTCCAGGTTGCCGTCGTCGCACTGTTCGCCGGCAGTCGAGTTGACCGCCTGGTCGCCACAGGTCACCGCCGTGCAATCGGCGTCGCAAATGGCTGATTCTCCCGAATCGTCGCAGTCCTCTCCCGGGTCGGTCACGCCGTTACCGCACGAGGAGGTAACCTCGGTAACCACGGTCTGGCTGCCGCTTTGACCTTCGTTTGAACTTCCCTGGGCGCTTGCACTGAGGGAAACCTCGGTCGCTATCTCGACGTTGTCCAGGTACCAGCCTGTACCGGGTACGCTGCTGTCGCTGCCCAAGCGCCAGCGCAACAGCACCTGCTCACCGGACCAGGCCGACAGGTCAACGCTGGTCTGCAGGTAGCCGCCGCCGTTTCCTGTGAAGGCCTGCCGTCCGCCCAGTGGATTGCCACAGCAGCTCGAAAGGCTGGAGTTGTAGCCGTTGGCCGTCATCGCCGACCCGAGATCGCTCCAGCTGCTACCGCCGTCGCTGCTTATCTCGACGACACCGCCGTCGTAACCGGGCTCGGTGTTGTAGTCGTGCCAGAAGGTGAGCGTCGGGTTGCCCGCTACGGCGATGGGCGAGGCTGTGCGAACCCACAGGTCGCTTTCGATGCCCGGGTCAGGGGCAAACCACGACTGGCCCGAGCCGCTGCCGGGATCGAAGCAGGTGGGTGAAGACAGGTCGGGTGTGACCAGGGTGAGACCCTCGATGCTGCTGATCACTATCGTTCCGCTGGCGAAAAACGGGTAAACGTTCCACGACCCCGCGAACACCGCTGCATCGCTGGCCGGGTAGACGTCGAAGGACGCGACCTCGCACAGGTTGCCGTTGGCAATGTCGGAAAGGTCGATGATTCGCAGGCCGGTGGTGTAGTTCGATTCGTAGGCGAAGTCTCCCTTGACGTAGAGATTGTGGTCGATGCTGGGCAGGTGCGACGTGTAACTCGCGCCGAAAACAGGCGCGTCCAGATCGCTTACGTCCACGATGTAGGTGCGCGTGTTGTGTCCGCCATACGCTTCGTCGAGCTCATCGTTGAGAAGCACGTAAGCGTGGTCCTCGGTGAGCCATCCCTGGTGGGTGTAGGATACGCCGCTGTAGCCCGTTCGAGAGACCTGCACCGGGCTGTTCTTGTCCTCCACGTCAACGATGGTGAGCGTGTCCTCGTTGAAGGCGAAGCAGATCTCCCGGCCGCTGTATGCCGAATCCGGTCCGGCGTAGACGACGCACTGCACGTCGTGGGTGTAGCCGTCGCCCGAGTAGCAGCCGGCCGAAACGGGCGAGGCGGGCGACGACAGGTCTATCATGTGCAGCCCGGCCGAACAGGCGCCGCTGCCCACCACGTAGGCAAACCCCGTGTCCTCGTTGATGGCTATGTTGTGGGCGTTACCAAAGTTGGGGTAGTGGGCGGTCTCGCTGAAAGTGACGGGTGGCGATGCCACCGAACGCAAGCCGGTGAGATCAAATACCTGCATGCCGTGTCCGGAGGCTTCGGAGACGATGTAGACGTGGTCGGCGTAGACCTTCATGTCGCGCCAGTCGCTTGCAACACCGTTGTGTGCTGGCAGGTCGCCCAGGTAGACCGGCGCGGCCGGGTCGGTGACGTCAAGGAACGAGGTGCCAGTGGAGCGACCGGCTATAGCGTACTCGCGCCCGGTGGTACTGTCGGTCCAGCCCCAGCTGTCGTTACCGTCTCCCCCGCCTATGGCCGACATGGGGAAGAACTGCTCAAGATCTACCGAGTTACAGGAGAACACGTCGGCCTTGTCGTCGATGCAGGCCGTGGCACCCACCGTGGTGGTAGGCACCGAGTTCCTCGACCCCTTTCCACCGAAAGGATTGCTTCCGCTTAGGCTCCAGTCAGCACTGCCAACGTCATGGCCGGCCACCCACGCTCCACCGCCCGATTCCATGTCGTCAGAAAACGCTACCTGCGTACCGGAACCGGGGCCTACCAGCACCTGGTAACTGCGTTGGAATTGCGCCCCGGCCGCCAGCGTGAAGGCCGACCAGCTCACGGTGCCGCCTGATTCCGAGCCGCCGTCACTGGCCGAGCCGGCGATATAGCTAGAGCCCGAAGGCACCGTGGCCGAAAGAGCGACGCCTGTAAGACTCGATCCCCCGGTATTGGTAGCAGTCACCGTGTAGGTAAGAGCCGAGCCGGCAAACGCTGGGTTATCGGAGGGTAATATGCCAACAGACAGGGTTGACGGCGGGGTACATGCAACCCCGCTCAATATCCCGCGGTCACAGAACGCCGTTCGGATAGTCCCGTCGTCCAGGCCAGAGTAAAGGTTGACGTTTGCCTGCAGCAGGGCCAGTGCCGCGTCTGTCATCGTTGCGTTACAAGGTACCGAGAAGTGGTGCTCCAGCACCAGCGTGTCGGCCTTGGTCGGGCCAAGTGCCAGCCTTATGTCCCACACCGCGCGCGACCAGATTTCTCCGTCTGCGTGTACTGAGCCCACCAGGTCTCCGGGGTAGGTCTTGTTGCCGTCAACGCGCCTGAGGCAGGCTGGGTTTCCCGAGCCAAAGGAGGTGGCGTCCCAGTCGCCCACGCAGGCCGCGTGCGAAGCCTGGTAGGTGGCGTCGCCGTCGGGCAGGTAGAAACTGGCGGCCAGGTAGTCGCCGAAGCCTTCGCCCATGGCTCCCATCTCACCGCCTCCCCAGCAGGCATTCTGGTCGTGCTGGACGGCGTGCCCGTACTCGTGGGCCACTATGTCGGCGTCTTCTCCGTCGTCGACACCGCCATCACCAAAATGAACCGCGTTATCACCCGTTGAGTAAAACGACTGGTCGTCAGCAAACCAGTGGGCGTTGGCCAGCGTAGGAAAGTCTCGAATACCGTTGGCCGGAGCCGTGTCGTCGTCAAAGCCGAGCGAATGGAACCAGCGCTGTATGGAGTCGATGGAGTGGTAGATTGTGACTTCTTCGAAGCGGTCGTCGTCGCGATTATAGTTGTAGACACGGCTGGCTTCGTCGGCCACGGTCACAACGAGACCTCCAGTCAGCGTGAGATCGACGTATTCTCCCTTGAGCCGGCCGGTTCCCGCGTCCAGTCCCAGCAGCGTGACCGCGCTTCGCTGGGCATCAAGAGTTGCGCTGGTGGCATCAGCGTTGTCGGCGAGACTGGTGTCTCCCGACGTCTGGATGGGGTTCGGTATGAAGGCCAGGCCGCTGCCGGTGTCAAAGGAAATGCGGTTTTCCTGGAACAGGATCTTGCCGGTGACCCCGTCGACAACGGTGAGAAAATCTCCCAGCGGTTCGGTCGCCCAGATCCAAAGCTCGTGTGCCACCCTGAGAGTGCCGTCGCTGACTGCGAACCAGACCAGCCGGTGGTCGTGACGCATGCGCTCGGCGGTCACGCCTGCCGCGGCAATTGCCGCGCGCCGGGCGGCTGCGCGACGAACCTTTGGCCGCCTCGGCTTGCTTATCGGCGCGACGCTGTAGTTTGAGTGCAGGGTCTGTACCTCGCCCGCAGGCCCCTGGTGTACCGACACCCAGGCCCCGAACACCGGCCTGCCGTTTACCGTCTGCTCGAAGCGGGTATGGGCGCCTGCCAGTCCGCGCTTGACCTGCACGGTTCTCAGACCGGCCACGCTCCCGGCATTCATGTTCAGCGCTAACGAGTATTGCTCGAGGAAGTGGCGCGCGGTTTCTTCCGGTGCCTCCAGGGAACCCGCCGCCGAGCAGGCCAGGTAGCTGCGGCGCGAGGAAAGGTCGATGGTCTTGGCATTAGGCTGGGCGAGGCACGGCAGTCGCAGCGAGTCCTCGGGGTGACGCACTGTTGGTGGGTCCTGGGCGGCCACCGGCGCCGCGCAGAGGATCGCGTAAAGCGCCTGGGTAACAGCTGCCGAGAGGACGATCTTTTTTGCGTGGCAACGTGCGGGAAGCAAACGTGATTACCTGTAACCCGGGCGTCACACCGGGCTGGGGGTGACTCTAGGCCAGTTGGGGGGGCCATGTAAACCCATTTAGGGGGTAGAAATTGAAACCGGGTAGCGGCGAGCGTCTTACGCCCCCCCGAAAGGGGGGGGAGACGGAGGAAACGGCTCCGCGAGCTTGCCCGCACGGCTAGCGTGACGGCAGAGGCCTTCAGCGGCGGGGCCTGCATCGCCACCGCAACCAGTCCGATCATTGTGGTTAAGCGACAACGGTGTCGTGCTGGCAAGGATCCTGGCATTTGGTCTGGTCAAACGCCGATGGTGGCCGCCCGTTTTTTTTGTGATTAAAGAACGACCCGAGTGTGCCTCATTGCTTACAGGCGGGGGTATGCTGCCAAGAACCGGGGTCGTTGCCGAGACCTGGGAGTAATCCTTCTAAGGCTCGACCAGCTAACTCGACATACCGGGGGGTTACGGCAATCGTCGGCGACACTATGGCGAAAACAGCTTTCATTACCGGCGCGAGCTCCGGGATAGGACGCGCGCTGGCTCATGAGCTCGCAGGGCGTGGTTGGGACCTGGGATTGGCCGCGCGCAGGGTGCAGGCGCTCGAAGAACTCAAGGTCGAGATTCTCGCGCGGACAGGAGGCAGCGAGCGGCGTGTTGAAACCCGCTCGCTCGATGTCACCGACACCGGCGCGGTACGCGTTGTAATGCAGGAACTGGACGGAGCATTGGGTGGGCTGGACATGGTAGTGGCCAATGCGGGTATAGCCCTTAACCACAAGATCGGCAGCCCCGGCTTCGAGCGCGACGAGCAGACCATACACACCAACCTGCTCGGTGCCATGGCTACCGTGGACGCGGCGGCCGAGATTTTCAGGAAAACCGGTGATGGGCACATAGTCGTACTCTCATCTGTCGCCGCCTACAGGGGCATGCCGGGACTGGGGGCCTACGCGGCCTCCAAAGCGGCGCTGCTCAGGTACGCCGAGGCGGCAAGGGTCGAGCTGCGTCGCACCGGCACCAAGGTAACGACCCTGCTGCCGGGTTATATAGACACGCCGCTCAACCAGGACCTCAAGTCGAGGCCCTTTCTCGTCACGGCAGAAGTCGGTGCCAGGCGCATAGCCGATCTCATCGAGCGCGGCGTAAGGACCTCTACGGTGCCGGTCATGCCTTGGAGCGTGTTCGGCTTGCTCATGCGCGCGGTGCCCGATTTTCTCTGGGACCGCATGCTGGGTGGCCCCCGGCGCGGGTAGCCTCGCCGGGGGCTGGTCGATGAGCCGCTCTCTTCAGTGCGTGGCGCCCACGAAATCCACGCCCGAATGTAGCCCGGTAATGGGATCAATGACGGACCAGTCTCTCTCTTTGGTGGCCACCGAGTTGCAGGTATTTCCTTCGATCGTCTGGAACTTGTCTCCCGCCGCTGGCGCGGCACCTGCAATGCTCGTCCATTTCACGAACAGTACCGAGTGGCCGCCGCTGTTGATGCTCATATAGTCTCCCGGCTGAGGCATGTAACTTCCGGCCTGCACCTGGGCGGCCGTGTGGTGCCGGCCGATGCCTGAAAAAAAAGTGCTCATCGTTCCGGTGGCTATGGCGGTGCCGCCCGGAGAGGCAAAGCCCGCCTGCCTGATCGCCCAACTCGTGAACTCGCTGCACCAGGCCGTGTCGCCCCCGCCGTACTTGGCGGCACCCGATTGACCGAGTTCCTGCGACGCGTAGTAAAGGGCGGTCTCGCGTGGGCTGCCGATCTGCTGCCAGCGGGTGTTCGCGGTCTCGATGGTGAAGTCCAGCGTTGAACCGTAGTACTTGTCCAACCAGGCCGAGGGTGTTGATTCGAGGACGGTTTGGTCGGCGTGTACCATCTCTACCTGGCGAAGTTGGATGCCGTCTGTTGATTTGGTGACCAGTCGGGGCGTGTCCCAATCATCGGTGTCCATAGTGTCCCAGCAAGCCGGGCACGAGGAGTTGTTGAAGTCGTACTTGAGGACCTGGTTGGGGGCGAAGCCACCGGAGGGCGCAAGCAGGTAGACGCGAAAGTCGCCGAGCCACAGCTCGATGGCTGACGTGCCGCTACCCGCGTTCACGTGGTTTCCGAGCTCAAGGATCAAGTAGTTATCCAAGTTACAATTAGTTTGACTTGGGTCGTCGCCCACCAGTCCCGAGGGGTAGGAGTCGTAGCTACCTCCCCTGACCACCTGCGCGTCGGACGGAATTACGTCGGGACCCGGGGCAAAGGGTAAGGGCAACGGTGGCAGGGTGGCCATGATCTCGGCTTCGATCATGGGCTCGTTATCATTGATGCCGCCGCCGGCGGGGTCTGCGTAGGGGTCATGGGGCTGCTCGGCGCCGGGTGCGGCTGCGACTGCATCGGTCGGTACTACCTCGGCGAGGCAACGTCCCAGGAGACGGCTTACCGTTACCTGGTCGTCCTGCTCCGAGTTGCACAGTCCGGAATACCTGGCGTTGGCCTTTGCGTAAGACTGCTCGAGTTTCAGCTCGCATTTTTCGTAAGTTGGCTCAATCCCTCTGGTGACGGCCTTGGAGTCGGCTTTTTTGAGGCAGAACGCATATTTACCCTGAGCCTTGTCGAGGGATGACAGGCACTTGGAGTTTGCAGCGGCAGAGTTGCTGGCAAAAGAAAGGGCTAGCAGCACCGTTGCAGTTATGGTCGTGGCAGAGAAGTTTTTGGTTTGAGTAGTCATGGTTGTCTCCTGTTGTATTTTTTATCAGTAGCTCCAGCACTGAGTGGCTTAGAGGGTGATTGCACTTGTCGTGCCAGTTCTGAACAGGGCGATGATCCAGTAAAAACAGGGGTTTTCCCGCGTAGGTATTGCCCCACTGCATACTTCTGTTAGCAGCAGGAGAAGTTGGGGTTACAGCAATCGTCGGCGGCACTATGGCGAAAACAGCTTTCATCACCGGGGCGAGCTACGGTATAGGGCGCGCGCTGGCCCTTGAGCTCGCAGGGCGTGGTTGGGACCTCGGATTGGCGGCGCGCAGGCTACGGGCACTCAAAGAACTCAAGACTGAGATCCTCGCGCGGACAGTCATCTTACCTGGATAATTGCTATGATCTAGGTAGGGCGCCCCCGTGTGTGGGGAGCGCGGCAACCACGAATAAAATGCCCGAACTAAAAGAAATCACTGGATAGCCGCAGGAGTAATAATGAAAGCAATTTGTCTCAGCTTCTTGAGCTTTTTATTCGGTAGTACTGCCTTTGCCCACAGCATGTCAGAGGCAGATAAAGCCACGGCCCTGGAAGCCGGTTATTGGGAATATATGGAGCTCGGCGCAAGCCACATGATTACCGGCTATGACCACCTGTTGTTTCTATTCGGGGTCATTTTTTTCCTTACACGTTTCAAGGATATCGTTAAGTTCATAACGGCCTTTACAATTGGGCACTCTATCACGCTGGTTTTTGCCACTCTCTATCATATTCAGGCGAACTACTTTCTCGTTGACGCCGTGATTGCCCTCACGGTCATGTACAAAGGCTTCGACAACCTGGATGGTTTTAAGAAATACCTGGATGTTAAAGCACCTGACCTGGTGTGGATGGTCTTTGCCTTTGGCCTGATTCATGGGTTTGGCCTATCAACCCGTCTGCAAATGCTGCCGCTGGCCGAAGACGGATTGGTGCTTCGTATTCTTTCATTCAACCTTGGTGTTGAATTTGGCCAGATTGCAGCCCTTAGCGTTATGCTGTTAGCGCTATCTGGGTGGCGCAAAAGGGCATCCTTTAAAAAGTTCAGCAATGCTGCCAACAGCGTACTCGTTTTTGCTGGTTTTCTGCTTTTTCTGATGCAGCTGCATGGCTACCAGCACACCAGCCACCCGCACGAATTTTCAATCAACAAGGATGGCCTTGCCCGCGTGCATGAAGATGCGGTTGCACCGATAGCACCTGGTCCGCCCGCTCATGAGGGGCATGAAAAGAAAATCAATCCATCGCCAAAGGGACACAGTCACGGCCATGGCAAACCTCATTCACACTGATCCAGGTGGAAATAGCGCAAAAGATTACCACTAATGGGTTTCTGGAGCGTTGCCATGATCTACAAAGCAAAGTTCGTAGATAGAAGGTGGCGGAGAGGGTGGGATTCGAACCCACGGTACCTTTCGGCACACACGCTTTCCAAGCGTGCTCCTTAAGCCGAACTCGGACACCTCTCCGTTAACAGCATTTTTCGACCTCCCGCGTTAAGCGCAGCCCATTGCCGGGTTGGCGGTCAGCCGGTTCAGCGGCTGGCCGAGAGCAGTCCGGGAATGGAAAACCAGTCTTCGCTGGCGGCCGTGTCTACGTCGGGGCCGAGGTCAAGGTACCAGGCCGCCTCGTCCTGAAAGGCCAGCCCGGGTATTGCCACCCGCGTGCCGTGCAAGAGCTGGGTGTCTATGACCGAGTAAGCGTAGGCAAACATTCGTGTCTCGTCGTACTCAAAATCAACCTGTGGGTTGGGTCGCTTCGAAGAGCGAAAACTGAGCATGACCGTTTTCCACAACTCTTCGCCCTGGTCGTAGAGATCCGACACGCTGACCACGTTGGTTTCCTTGTCCAGAAAGATAATGCGCTTGCTGAACGCGTAGGAGGGGTTCTTGGAGATACCCTCCACGATGTAGACCTCGGGGCGCATCTCCCACTTTTCGCAGAAGGTCATGCCACCGTCTCCCTCGCAGGGTGCGGGGGGTAGCCGCTCGCCGTGCAGCGACAGGTACATGGGCTTGACGCCCAGCAGTTTCCAGTCGAACCAGGGAATCTGTCCGGCGTAGCCGCCGAAGCTGTCCACGTCGATGTCCTGGCCGAACATGGCATCACTGCGCTGGGCGGTAGACATGCGGCGCACCCGCCGCGCGAACGGGATATAGAGCCACGTGTCGTCGTGGCGGCTCTGGTCCTGGTACCTGAAACTCACCCCACCGACGCCCTTGAGGTCAAAGGGTTCTATGAGCGGGTAAAGGCCGGCCTTGTAGAATACTTTGTCCTTGTTGGGCAACAACAGGGGCTTGGGCTCGTGTACCAGCCTGCCCTCGAAGCGCATCACCCGCAGCCACTCGGGTACGAAGTGCCGCTCCACGTTGTAGTGGTTCTTTCCCTTGGAGTCGGTGTAGAGGGAGCCGGTGTCGGCGTCCATGTAGTTGAGATCGAGCGATTCCGAGAAGTAGATGCTGCGCTCGAAGTTGTACATCACCTTCATGGCGGCTCGTGGGTCGTTGGGATCAACGTCCGGAAAAGGCTTACCCGCGACCCAGTTGTGAACGAGGTTGTCGTCCTTCAGTTGGACCTGGCTGGAGTATTTCTCGGTGGCTTCGGAGTAGATGGCCGGCGGCGGAATGTGCTTGTAGGCCACGATGTCCATGGTCATGCCTTGTTCTACGCACCAGCGTACGCCCGGCGTGATGTAGTCGGCCACCTCGTGAACGTTGCTTTCCTTGATGGTTTCTCCCGGCTGGAGGATGCCAGCCCGGGTGCTGGTAGCGGTCAGCAGCAGGCCCAGCAGTACAGGAAGCAATACCGAAAAGACGGCCGTAAGAGGGGAGAGACAGAGTGATTCGCGCTTCATCCGGAAGATATTGCATCTTTTGCCATTACATATCAAAGGAGGCCCGCGGCGGGGGGGGGAGGGCTTTCGTTGCCCGCCGGGGTGAACAATGATAGCTGCTTCGAGGCTGGATCGGTGCCGCGCCGTGGGTGACGCGGGGGCAGCGGTTTTCAGCGGTTGAGAACAGGGACATGGCTTACCAGGTACTTGCAAGAAGATGGCGGCCCAGGACTTTTGCCGAGGTCGTGGGCCAGCCGCACGTTACCCGCACCCTCGGTTCGGCCCTCGAGCGCGACCGAGTGGGCCACGCGTTTCTGTTTACCGGCGTGCGTGGCGTGGGCAAGACCACGGTGGCCCGCTTGCTGGCGAGGGCTCTCAACTGTTCCGAACGCAAGGGAGCCGAGCCCTGTAACCAGTGCCCGCCTTGCACCCAGGCGCTGGCCGACGCATCGGTCGACGTCCTCGAGATCGACGGTGCATCGAATAACAGCGTGGACGACGTTCGCGCCATCATCGAGGCTTCGGCCTACCGGCCGGCGGGTTCGCGCTACCGCGTTTACATAATCGACGAGGTGCACCAGCTCTCCAAGGGTGCTTTTAACGCATTGCTCAAGCTGCTCGAGGAGCCGCCGGATCATGTGCGCTTCATCATGGCCACCACCGAGATTCAGAAGATGCCGGCAACCGTGTTATCGCGCTGCCAGCGTTACGACTTCCGGCGCATATCGATGACCGACATGGTAGGGCATCTTGCGCACGTGGCCGAGGTCGACAAGCTTGGTGTCGGTCTTGACGCCATCGAGCTGTTGAGCCGCGAGGCCGACGGCAGCATGCGCGATGCCCAGTCGCTGCTGGAGCAGGTAGTCGCGTCGGGTGAAGAAAAAATGGACGCGGCCTTCGTGTCTGATTTTCTCGGCATAGCCGGGCGCGACTCGGTGGCCGCAGTTGTCGAAGGCATACTCGACGCTGACTGTGCCCGGGTGGTGGAGCTGGCGGCACTTTGCCGCGATCGCGGCTACGATACTTCGAACCTGCTGCTGCGGGTCATGGAGCTGCTGCGCTACGTGACCATAGCTGCCTCGGCCGGTGTCGAGGCTGTGCCCCGCGGAGCCGGGGACGACTATCGACAGCTGGCCGAACGCCTTGCCGACCGGCGCAGCACCCTCGACCTTCACCGCGTATTCCAGTGCCTTCTCAAGACCGCTTCGCAGTTGCGGGGCTCGGAATCTCCCGAGCTGGTACTGGAGATGGGGCTGCTGCAGGTGGCCTCGCTCGAGCCAGTGGCCATGGCCGCAGAGCTGCTCGAAGGCCTGCGCGGTGGGGCCGAAATCCCGTCGCCTGCAGCCCAGGAGAAGCCGCAAAGCTCGAAGGCTGCCGCGTCGAAAGCTGAACCTCGGAAGGCTGAACCTCGGAAGGCTACCGCGTCGAAAGCCACCACTCGGAAGGCTGTCAGTCCGAAAGACCCAGCCCCCGCAGAGGCGGCGCCCCCGCTGGGAACGCCGGTCGCGCAGGAAGCAGCAGGGCAGGAGGCGCCCGGGGCAGAGAGTGCCACGACAGCCCCTGAAGGCAGTTACGGCGAGCGCTGGGAGGGCTTCCTGGCCTCGGTGCAGAACAAGGCGGGCATTGATTTATACGTGCTGCTCACCAACTGCGAGGTACTGCAGCTCGACACTCACAAGCTCGCCATCAAGCCGCAGCTGTCTGGTCACTTGCGCCGGCTGGAAGAAAAAGAACTCAGGGGCCGGGTTCTCGACCTGGCCCGGGAACACTTCGGCGCAGAGTTGGAGCTCGAAGTATTGGGCCTCAACAGCTCGCGTGTCGCCGATTCTTTTTCTGTCAAGTCGCTCGAAGCAGGGCGTGACAGCGAGACCGAGGCGCAAGCCCGCGAGGATCCGTTGGTCAAGGCTGCCCAGGAAATATTGCAGGGGCGCATCGAGAAAGTAACGCGGCTGGACCAGTCGGATTGATGTCAGCCCCCGATACCAGGAGAAACTGATCACCATGGCAGAACTCAAAATGCTCGACATGATGAAGCAGGCGCGCAACCTGCAGAAAGAAATGGGCCGCATGCAGGAGCGTGCCGAAAAACAGCGTGCCACGGCCGACGCCGGCGGGGGCATGGTTACGGTGACGGTGAACGGCCGTATGGAAGTGCTCGAGCTGAAGATCGAAGACGCACTGGCGGGTTCGGGCGACGCCCGCATGATGGAAGACCTGGTCCTGGCGGCCGTGAACGAGGCACTGCGCAAGGTGCAGGCGGCGTTGGCCGAAGAGATGCAGAAAGTAACCGGCGGCCTTAACATTCCCGGTCTCAATATTCCTGGACTCAAGGGCTGAGGCGCGCGGCTTGGCCTACACTCCTGCCCTCGAACGCCTGGTCAAGTTGCTCGCGCGACTGCCGGGCATAGGCGAGAAGACCGCCTCGCGCCTGGCTTTCTTCGTGCTCGCTGCTGACAATGGCTACGCGGCTGATCTTTCTGACGCCATAGCGCGGGTAAAGAGCGACACGCGTTTCTGCTCCCTGTGCTTCGGGCTGACCGAGGATGACCCCTGCTCAATATGCAGCAGCCCCGAGAGGAGGCACGACCTGGTCTGCGTGGTCGAGGAGCCGTCGGACCTGCTGGCGATTGAGCGCAGTCACGGTTTTGATGGACTCTACCACGTGTTGCAGGGGTCGATTTCGCCGCTCGATGGCCGTGGCCCCGAGCAGTTGCGTATTCGCGAACTCATTGGCCGGCTGGACGGCGAAGGGGTAACTGAGCTCGTGGTTGCAACCAATCCCACGGTGGAGGGTGAGGCCACGGCCGTGTACCTGGCCCGCCTGGTAAAGCCGATGGGCATAACGGTGAGCCGCATCGCCCGCGGCATACCGGTGGGTGGCAACCTGGAATACACCGACAACGTGACCGTCAGCCGAGCGCTCGAAGGCCGCCGCGAAATGTAGCTTGGTGCCTGGTTTTCGCGCCCGGCCCGCTTGACAGTCTTGGCCAGGTACGATAATCACTCGCAAAGTCAATGAAAGCTCAACAAACAGGGTGTTTTACTGGTCAGCAGGCCAACGTGGCCGAAGTTTTTTCGGCCGCCGGATTATCCCCAACCGTGCAGCGCCGGGTCTTGTACCGTGAGCTTCGCGACCGATCGGACCATCCCGACGCCGAGGCCCTGTTCGATGCCGTCAAGCAACGGCTTCCCGATGTTTCGCTGGCGACGGTATACCGCAACCTGCGTTTGTTCGTGGAGGCCGGCATGGCCACCGAGCTGAAGGTAGAAGCGACCAGCTCCCGTTGGGACGGCAACACGCACCGACACCATCACCTTCTCTGCAGTGCGTGTGGCGGCGTGAGTGACTTTTTCAGCGAGGAACTCGACCAGCTTGGTGATTCGCTCGAGCTGGACTCAGGCTTCGAGGTGCAGGGCCTGGACGTTCGCGTAACCGGCCTGTGCGGTGATTGCCGGGCGACTTAGAGCTGCGGAAATCCAGATAATCAGGAACACGAAACATAGAAACGAAGGAGCAAGGAGAGCAACAAGATGGCAGATTTGAAAGGAACGGGAACACTGGACAACCTCAAGGCGGCTTTCGCCGGTGAGTCGCAGGCAAACAGGCGGTATCTCTACTTCGCCAAGCAGGCTGACGTGGAGGGTTACCCCGTGATCGCGGGCAACTTTCGCGAGACCGCCGAGGGTGAGACCGGCCACGCGCACGGGCACCTCGACTACATCAAGACCGTCGGCGACCCGGCCACCGACCTTCCCATAGGCGACACGGCCAGCATGCTGGCCGCTGCCGTGGCAGGCGAGACTTACGAGTACACCGACATGTACCCGGGTATGGCCAAGACCGCTCGCGAAGAGGGCTTCGACGAAATAGCCGACTGGTTCGAGACCTTGGCCAAGGCCGAAAAGTCTCACGCCGGACGCTTCCAGTCCCTGCTTGACGAAGTAGGCTGACACGGCCGAGGCGACCCGCCGCCAAGGGGTGGCGGGTCGCCTGGGCCTGCAGGCTCAACGCGATGAGTGGTGGTCGAAAGATTTCCTACCAGCCTACGGCCGGGCTGAGCTACGATCCCATCGAAACGCTCTACTGGGACAGTGAAGCGCTGCAGGGCGAGGTCGACAGGGTTTTCGAGGTCTGTTCGGGCTGTCGCATGTGCTTCAAGTACTGCGATTCTTTTCCGTTGCTGTTCAAGGAAATCGACGAGGCCTGCGACGGCGATGTGTCGTTGGTTTCGCCAGAGGTGACCGAGCAGGTGATGGACTCCTGCTTCCAGTGCAAGCTCTGCGAAGTGCAGTGTCCATACACGCCTCGCGATGATCACGAGTTCAAGCTGGATTTTCCGCGCCTGGTGCACCGCTGGAAGGCGCAGCGCGCGCGCACGAGAAAGGGTAGCCTCGGAGAGCGGGTGCTTGCCAACCCTGACCGACTTGGCGCACTGGCAAGAGCGAGCGGCGGCATGGCCAACGTCTTGAACCGATCGCGGCTTCACCGCTTGTTCATGGAAAAGGTGCTCGGCGTGCACCGCGAAAAGCTGCTCCCCGATTTTGCGCGCAGCACTTTCGAGAAGTGGGCCCGCCGCGACGGCCTGTGCAACAATACCGACGCGCCGGAAGCCGTGCTCTTCCAGACCTGCTTTGTGCAACACAACTCGCCCGAGCTGGGGCGTGACGCTATCGAGGTGCTGCAGCGCAACGGCGTGAAAGTTGTTTGCGCCGAAGGGTTTCGTTGCTGTGGAATGCCGGCCTGGGAAAGCGGCGACCTCGACACCTTGCGGGCCAACGCCCGTGTAAACCTTGACCTGCTCGACCCCTTCGTTGAGCTCGGTGCCAGGGTGCTGGCCATCAACCCTACCTGCTCGATGATGATGCGCCGAGAGTGGCCCGAATTGCTCGAGGGAGAAGATCGCGAGAGGGCCCAGCGCCTCGCGCCCCTGGTAGCCGACGTGAGCGAGTACCTGTGGAGCCTGCGTGACGAAGCTCGTTTCAATACCGATTTTCTCAGCAGCCCCGGCGACAAGGTGGCCTACCACGCGCCCTGTCACCTGCGCGCCCAGGCCGTGGGGTTTCCCGGGCGCGATCTGCTGCGGGGTATTCCCGGCGTCAAGCCGGCAATGACAATGGAGTGCTGCGGCCACGATGGCACCTGGTCGATGACCGTGCGCGGCTTCGAGGCCTCGGCCCGCGTGGGCAAGAAGGCCTTCGATGGCATGCAGTCGGCCGATAGCGAAGTGTGGGCCACTGACTGCCCGCTGGCCGCTATACAGTTTGAGCAACACGCCGGCCGTCGCGCCATGCATCCGCTGACCGTGCTGGCGCGGGCCTACAGGCAGGACGGATTCAAAAAACGATTGCGTGAACCGGGGGACGAGAGCCAATGAGGCGTGTAGAGCGTGATGAAATAATCGACTACGTCAGTTACCAGGAGAAGCGTGACCCCATACGGACGAGGGTGATGGCGCTCAAGAAGGTCAGGCGCGTGCACGTGGGCGAGTATCTCACCTTCCTGTTTGAGAACCACGACACGGTGCTTTACCAGGTGCAGGAAATGATGCGGGTGGAATGCATCGTGCGCGAGGTCGACATCGAGCACGAGATGATGACCTACAATGAGCTACTGGGCGGGGAGGGCGAACTCGGCTGCACGCTCCTGGTTGAAATCGACGACGCAGAAATCCGAGCCGAGCTGTTGTCGCGCTGGCAGGATCTCCCCGGCCACGTGTACGTGGAGACCGCCGACGGTAGAAAGCTGGGCCCGGTCATAGACGAGCGGCAACGCGACGACCGCAGACTGTCGACCGTGCAGTACCTCAAGTTTGCCCTGGGCCGCTCGGCCCCGGTGGCCGTTGGTGTTGACTACCCCGCTGGCGGTATAACCGCGCGCAGCGAGTTGACCGCGGAACAGGCGCAGGCCCTGTTGACTGACCTCGAAGGCAGCTGAAGTACCCACCCTGGGGGAGAATAAATGGTGAGACTGGAAGGAAAGACCGCACTGGTAACCGGTGCAGCCTCTGGCATAGGTGCGGCCACGGCCTTGGCGTTTGCCCGCGAGGGCGCGCGCGTAGGGGGTCTGGACCTGGTCCAGCCCGATGCGCAGGCCTGGGCCGAGGTCGAGGCAACCGCTTCGGCCGGGGCTACGCGATTTGAAATTGCCGACGTGACCGATCCCGACGCGGTGTCGGCGGCCGTTGGCCGCGTGGCCGACGACTTCGGGTCCATAGACGTGCTGGTAAATGCCGCCGGGGTCGGCGGCGGCGGCGCGGTCCACGATCTCGCCATAGAGGAGTGGGACCGTATCATCGACGTCAACCTCAAGGGCACCTTTCTCGTCAACAGGGCTGTCCTGCCGCACATGATCGAGCGCCGTTCGGGCAGCGTGATAAACATGGCGAGCATCGAGGGACTCGAGGGCACCGAGGGTGGCAGCGCCTACAACGCGAGCAAGGGGGGCGTGGTGTTGCTCACGAAGAACATGGCCATGGACTACGGCCGGATGGGTATACGGGTGAACGCGATCTGTCCGGGTTTTGTTCGCACGCCCTTGACGGCCCTGCTGTTCGAGCAGGGCATGAAAGAGTACCTCGACTCCTTTATCGAACATCACCAGCTTGGCCGCATAGGCGAGCCCCACGAGATAGCCGCCGGGGCGGTGTTCCTGGCGAGCGAAGACGCGTCGTTCGTGAGCGGGCACTCGCTGGTGATAGACGGCGGCATGACGGCCGGCCACAGCGTGGGCTTTCGGAGCATGATGGGGCTGGAACCCGACGGCGAGGATGCGTGACCGTGGGCAAGCTCGATGACATCGAAGAAATTCGCCAGCTCAAGTACCGCTATTTTCGTTGCCTGGACAGCAAGGATTGGGAGGGGTTGGCCGACTGCCTGGCCCAGGATTGCAGCGCGGCTTACGACAGCGGCAAGTACTCCTACCAAGGCCGCGACGCGATAATGGAGTTTCTGAGCGGCTCGTTGGGTAGCAGCGAGATCGTGAGCCTGCACCACGGCCACCATCCTGAAATTGAGCTGACCGGCAGCGACAGCGCGCGCGGTACTTGGTACCTCGAGGATTACCTGGTCTTCGTGGAGGCCGACGCGCGCCTGCGCGGCGCGGCTTTTTACCACGACGAGTATTGCCGGGTTGACGGCTCCTGGAAGATCAGTTGCACCGGCTACGTGCGCACTTTCGAAGAAAGCAACGACGGCTCGGGCTGGAAGCTTAACAGTTACGGCGACCAGCTGAAGTAGCCCGTCGGCTGAAAGGTCGGCCTTCAGTCGCCTTTAACCGGCTGTATCACTTCGCGGGCGTAACGCTCGAAGGCCGACAGCTTGGCGTCGAGTGGTACCTGTTCGCGGCCTTCGTACAGTACCCAGGGCATGGTGAGTATGCCGGTGACACCTTTCTTGCCCAGCGCACTTATGGCCGCCGGTTCAAAGGCATCGATGGGCGACACCCAGGACTCAAAAGGGGAGTCGGACTTGCCCAGCTCACGCCGCCGTTGGCCGATCCAATCGAGCGAGGCGAGAATCTCTTCGCTGCTCTGTCGCTCGGAAATCCAACCGTCGTTTTCGGCCGCGCGTTTCAGGGCCCGCTGCGAAGTACCGCCCACCAGGATTCTTGGCGCCGCGGGAGGCTCCGGTTGCATGGTGGTCTCGGGAAAGTCGTAGAACTCGCCGTGGTGTTGCTGCCAGCCCCCGGCCGCAAGTTTGCGGATGACGGCTATGGCCTCGTCGGCGCGCCGACCGCGCGCGGCGAACTCCTGGTCGGCCAGCTCGAACTCCTCGCGCATCCAGCCCATGCCCACGCCGAGGGCCACGCGGTCGCGGCTCATTACCGACAGCGTGGAGAGCTGCTTCGCCACGTGTACGGGGTGGCGGGCGGGCAAAACGTAGATGTTGGTAAAGAATTCCAGGGTCTCGGTGGCCGCGGCCATCATGGCGATGGCCACCAGCGGGTCGGGCCAGGGAGTGGTCTGTTGGTCCCACCAGGGCAGCCCGTCATCGGTGTAGGGATACTTGGATTCAAGACGCCGAGGAAAGGCCAGGTGGTCGGATACCGCCACGGCGGCAAACCCGTGCGCTTGGGCAGCCCGCGCGAGCTCGACGAAGTGCAGGGGGTCGTTCATGGCGGTGGCGCAGGCAAACTTCACGGTGGTGTTTGACTTACAAGTTGCCGTCGACAGTGACAACAGCCAGAGTGTTTCGTTAAGCGCCGGCGAAGCCGGCCGGGCCAAGGGAGAACTCGACTTGAGAGTCAACGACAAGACCACGACAGCGGTGCCGACCGCGCTGATGATGACACTGCTGCTGCTATCCTCCTCCGCTTGCGGCGGAGCCGACGACAGCACGGACGGCCCGCGCCTGGTGGCCAGCCCCGAGGGCCTTGTGCAACACAGCGCCGAGTTCGAGAAAAAGATCTACCGGGTCAATGAAAGCGTGCACGTGGCGGTGGGCTACGCGCTGGCCAACGCCATAATGATCGAAGGTGACGACGGCGTCATTATCGTTGACACCACCGAGAGCCTCGAGACCGGGCACGAGGTGCGGCAGGCGTTTCGCCGGCTGGTCGACAAGCCCGTCGCAGCCATCATATATACCCATAACCACAGCGACCACGTGCTGGGCGCACGCGCCTTCGTGGACGATCCCGACAACCTGCCGGCGGTATACGCGCACAGCAGCACCGAGGCTTATATAAACCGCATCATCAACGTGGTGAGGCCGGCCATCGTGCATCGCAGCATGCAGATGTTTGGAAACTACCTTCCCGAAGGCCAGCAGGTAAACTGCGGCATAGGGCCGCGGCTGCACACCGGCCACGGTGGCGGCACCGCGGCCTTGATCAGGCCCACGCATACTTTTGACGACGAGCTTGACGTTGAGATTGCAGGCGTGCGCATCAGGCTCGTGCACGCGCCCGGGGAGACGCCCGACCAGTTGTTCGTGTGGCTTCCCGACAGCAGGACCCTGCTGCCCGGCGACAATTTCTACCGCGCGTTTCCCAACCTCTACACCATACGCGGCACCGGTTACCGCGATGTCATGGACTGGGTACGCAGCCTCGACGCCATGCGGCGTTACCAGCCCGAGTACCTCGTGCCCAGTCACACTCGGCCACTGGAGGGCGGGGCTCACATAGAAGAGCAACTCAGGGATTACCGCGACGCTATACAGTACGTTCATGACCAGTCGATACGCGGGATGAACAAGGGCCTGACACCCGGAGAACTCGTGGACTTCGTGAGCTTGCCTGTCCACCTCGCCGAGAACCCCTGGCTGCAGGAGTACTATGGCACCGTGGAGTGGTCGGTACGGTCGGTGTTCGACGGCTACCTTGGCTGGTTTGACGGCAACACGGCCACTCTTTCTCCGGTGGCACCCGACCGTCGCGCGCGCCTTATGGCCGAACTCGCTTCGGGCGAGCGCACGCTTGAGCAGGCGGCGCGAGAAGCGCTGGATGGGGGCGATGCGGCCTGGGCGGCCGAGCTGAGCGATCAGCTCGTGCGCCTCGAACCCGGCAACGAGGGTTTCAGGACGCTCAAAGCCCGTGCCCTCGAAGCGCTGGCGACGGGCCAGGTGAGCCCCAATGGAAGATATTTTTATCTCACCCAGGCCGGTTTTTTGCGCGGCGAGATCGTTCCCGACCAGGGACCCGAGCTCAACCTGACCGACGAGATGTTCTACGGCTTTCCGCTCGCCGACATCATGAGCTCGATGGCTGTGCGCCTCGACGCCGACAAGGCGGCCGACGTGGACCGGGTGGTGGGCTTCGTGTTTCCCGATACCGAAGAGAAATTCATGTTGCACGTCAGGCGGGGAGTCGTCGAGGTGCAGCCCTACTTTTTTGCCGAGCCGGAGGTCACGGTGACCGTCGCGTCGACCACGTGGAAAGACATCCTCGTTCGCCGTCGCAACCCGGTTGCCGCGTTTGCCTCTGGCGACGTGAAGGTCGAGGGAGGCGCGTTGGACCTGGTGGGCTTCCTGGCGCTGTTTGACCGGGCCTGAAAGGGAGGTCTGTCGCTTTCAGAGGATGAGCGTGACCGGGCCCTGGTTGACCAGGCTCACGTCCATCACGGCGCCGAACACGCCCTCGGCCACGGTCAATCCGTGGCCGCGCAGCGCTTCGCAGAACTCGCGGTAGATCGGCTCGGCCTGTTCGGGTGGCGCAGCGGCGGTAAACGAGGGCCGCCGCCCCGATTTTTTTTCGTTGGCGCAGAGGGTGAACTGCGATATCGCCAGCACCTGGCCGTTGACCTGGGCGAGATCGAGGTTCATGCGACCGTTCTCGTCGGCAAATATTCTCAGGCCGGCCACGCGGGTGGCCAGCGCCCGCGCCTGCTCAGCGGTGTCGGCGTGCTCTACGCCCAGAAGCACCACGAAGCCGGTATCGATGCTGCCCACGCAGCTTCCGTCTACTTCGACCCGCGCTTGGCTCACCCTCTGTATGACCGCCTTCATGCCGGCGGTAAAACTGCCTTGAACCGGCTCTGGGGTAAAGGGCAGCCGGGCGCAACAACGAGCGGCGGTTACAAGCGGCGTGCGCTGTGCTAAAGAGGACAAATGAAGCGAGTACTACTGGAAAAGCCCCGCGAGCACGTGAGCGTGGTGAGGTTCAACGAGCCCGACCGCATGAACCCGATGAACTTTGCAATGGTGGAGGACCTTTACGGCGTCCTCGCCGAGGTTTCGGCGGACAACGACTGCAAGGTGGTCATACTCACCGGCGCGGGCGCCGGCTTCTGCTCGGGCATGGATCTCGACGACACGGGGCTACCGCCCGGATCGGACGGCCTGCCTATGTCGCGCATTGCGACCCTGGCCATGGACTACATGGCGGGAATAGTGCCGGCGCTCAAGGATCTGAGGCAGCCGGTGATCGGCGCCATAAACGGTCCGGCCGTTGGCGGGGGGTTCTGCGTGGCGCTGGGCTGCGACATTCGCGTGGCTGCAACGTCGTCCTGCTTCAAGGGAGCGGGCATAATCAACGGGCTCACGGGTACCGAGCTGGGCATAAGCTGGTTGTTGCCGCGCATGGTGGGATTGTCGAGGGCCAACGAGATACTGCTCACCGGCAGGAAGGTCAGCGCCGAGGAGGCCGAGCGCATCGGGCTGGTGAGCCGGGTGGTAGAAGACGGCGCGCTTATGGAGACCTGCCTGGAGATGGCTGCGGGCATCTGCGAGCTATCGACGCACGGTGTGGCCATGACCAAGAAAGTGCTGTGGTCCAACCTCGAGACCTCGAGTCTCGACGCTGCTATCGAAATGGAAAGTCGCAACCAGCTGCTGGTGCGCCTTACCACCAACAACCTGGCCGAGTTTCTCAAAGCCCGCAGCGAAGGCCGCAAGCCGGTCTACGAGGACTGAGCGCGGGCGTACAGTAAGGATGCGGCGGCGGCTCAGTAGGTCTCGCGGTCGCCTGCAGCCCTCAGCCTGCCTTGAGCGAGGCCACCAGGCCGGCCAGGCCGCGGTCGGCTGCCTGCCCTTCCTGCCCTTCCTCGTTGCCGGGTGAATCGGCCGACAGGCGCAGGGTGATGCCGGTGGCGAGCCCCCGGTAGGCGTCGAGCAACAACGGAGCCAGCTCATCGTGCGTTCCGGAGAAGACCAGCTCGTCCATCACCCGGTCGTCCACGAGTTCGTTCATGCTCTGCCAGTCGCCCGCGCGCGTGGCCGCCAGCAGTTTTTCGCCCAGCTCAGACCAACCGTGCAGCTCGAGGGTTGGCCAGTACTGCCGCGTAGAGAACAGGAAGCCCAGTAGCGGTTGCAGCTGCTCTCGCTCGGCGGCCACCGCCGCGGCGTTGGCGCCGGTAGCGACAAAGCAGCTCGCTATAACAGCGGGCTCGCTTGCTTGCCCCTTGCTCTTCGCACCCTCGTCCAGGGGTGGGCGCAGGCGTTCGCGCAAGCAGAGCGGCGATGAGTTGGTGGGGTGGGTGATGATGCCGTCGGCGTGGCAACCTGCGACTCGTAGCATGCCGGGTTGTACGGCACCCAGGTAGACGGGGATGCCGGGCTGGGCTATCGGCCCTGGATTGAAAAACGGTTGCAGGCGATCGAGCGTGTAGGCGTCCGAGTGGTAGTCGAGTCGCTCGCCTGACTGGAAGGCCCGCCAGCAGGCACGCAGCGCGCCCAGGTAATCGGTCATGCGCGCCGCGGGTGCCGACCAAGGCATGCCGTAGCGGCGGGTGATGTTGCCCTTGACCTGCGAGCCCAGGCCCAGTTCGAAGCGGCCGTCGGACATCGAGGCCAGGTCCCAGGCCGCGATGGCTGTGCTCATCGGGCTGCGCGTAAAGGCGAGGGCGACGCCGGTCATCACCTGTAGCCGTTCGGTAGCGCGCAGCGCGAGCGCCGCCAGTATGAAGCTGTCGTGTACGCCCTCGGCCACCACCAGCCCGTCAAAGCCGAGTTGCTCGGCCCGCAGCGCCAGGTTTTCAATACGGTCGGGGCCCAGCGCCACCTCGTCTACTGTCGCGTATACCTTCATGCCTGCAGCGTCGGGTTGATTAATTACTGGCCCGGCCGTCCGGTTCAAGGCCGCCCCGGGTTTACTTTTTGTTGCCGAGCTGTGGGCCGGACGAGGTCCCCGGCCCCGGGGCTTCCGAAAAACCGGCACTCGCGCTATGAAGACTCCATGCCATCATTCGACATAGTATCGCAGACCGACATGCAGGAAGTAGACAACGCCGTTAACAGCGCTGAGCGCGAGATTAAGCAGCGTTACGATTTCAAGGGAGGCAAATGCTCGCTCGAACTGTCCGAGGAGGTTATCAAGGTAACAGCCGACGACGATTTCAAGCTCAAGCAGGTGCACGAATTGCTGAGCTCCTGGCTCACCCGCCGCAAGGTGGACGCCCGCGCCCTCGACTACGGCAAGGCCGAGGAAGCATCGGGGGGCTCGCTCAGGCAGGACATTACCGTCCGCCAGGGTATCGACCAGGACACTGCCAAGTCGATCAGCAAGAAGATCCGCGACGCCAAGCTGAAGGTCCAGGCGCAGATACAGGGAGATCAACTGCGCGTGAGCGGTAAGAAGCGAGATAACCTGCAGGAGGTCATCGACCTGTGCAAGGACCTCAAGGTCGACCTGCCGCTGCAATACATCAATTTCCGCGACTGACTGACCGCCCTGCTGGTGCAGGCAGGGGTGGTTGTTATCCGGCGCAACCCCGCGTTCCCTTAACGGCTGGCCACGGCTAGGTTCGGCGAATGGAAGCATTCAAGGGACGTACGGCGCTGGTCACCGGCGCGGCCAGCGGCATGGGGCTGGGCATAGCGAGGGGGTTGGCCGCAGGCGGCGCTCGCGTGGTCTTATGGGATCTCAATGAGGCCGGCCTGCAGGCCGCAGTCGACAAGATAAACAGCGAGGGCGGCGAGGCGCATGGATTCAGCTGCGACGTCAGCAATCGAGCTGCCGTTGCCTCTGTTGCTGCCAGGGTGAAGGCCGAGCTGGGCGAGGTAGACCTGCTGGTAAACAACGCCGGGGTGGTGAGTGGCGGTTACCTGCTCGACATTCCCGACGAGAAAATCGAGCAGACCTTCGCCGTCAACACCCTGGCCCTGTACTGGGTCACGCGCGCGTTCCTGCCCGGAATGATTGAGCGCAACGCCGGCCAGGTGGTGACCCTGGCCTCGGCGTCGGGCTACATGGGCGTTGCGCGCTTGTCGGACTACTCGGCGAGCAAGTGGGCCGCGATCGGTTTCGACGAATCTCTGCGGGTGGAGTTGCGCAGCCTCGCCCCGGGCGTGGGTACCACGGTTATCTGCCCGACTTTCGTAAACACCGGTATGTTTGACGGCGTAAAGAGCCGCTTGATGCCCATACTCAAGGAAGAAAAAGTGGTGCGCTCCATACTCAGGGCCATACGCCTTCGTCGCCGACGCCTGGTGTTGCCCTGGTCGGTCAGGCTGCTACCAGCCATGCGCCTGCTGCCCGTGCCCTTGCTCGACGCCATGGCCAACGCGATGGGCGTCAATCGAGCCATGGACGAGTTCAAGGGGCGCGCGGGGTAGCTAACGTTTTTGTTCGAGCGCGAGCATGTCACGCATAGCGCTTTCGGGGTCGCGGGGTTGCCAGCCGAGCTCTTCCCGCAGCTTGCGGGTGTCGTAGTATCGGCGCATGGGGAGCGGCAGTGGAAGCCAGGCCAGCGGGGTGCGGCCTCCCACCTGTCGCCACGCCGACAGTAACTGCCAGAACGTGGTAGAAGCGTCACCCGCCACGTTGTAAGCGCGTCCTATGGCCGCTTGTTTTTCTAACGACAGGGCGATGGCCTCTGCCACGTCACCCGCGTAGATCCAGCCTATACGCCAGCCCACCGGTACCGGTGCCAGCGGCAGGCTGTAAAGGGCTCTCACCTTACTCCAGAACACGGTGTCCCAGGCACCGAATATCCCGCTGGGCCTGAGCGCGGTCAGCGAAAGCCCCAACTCGTCGGCGAGCTTCCAGGCGCGGCGTTCACCGAGGGCCTTGGAAAGCGGGTAGACCTTCAGTGGGTGGCGCGTGCTCAGTCCATCCATGAGGGGTGGCTCGTCGTCCAGGGGTTTACGCGCCGGAAAGCTGTAGACCGATATCGACGACATGTGAACCACTCGCCGGGTGCCGGTGGCCGCTGCCGCGCGCAGCAGGTTTTCTATACCGCCCACGTTGACGCGTTCGTGGGCGCTCCATTTCTGCAGGCCGATGTTGAGCATACCCGCGTTCGATACCAGCCCGTCGCAGCCCTCGAGCGCCCCTTCCAGTGCGCCGCGGTCGCCGAGGTCAGCACGCCTGAGCTCCACGCGGTCTGCCAGTCCCGGCACCTTGCCGGGGTCGCGCACCACCCCTACCACGCGCGCCCCGCGGGAGAGCAACACTTCTACTATGTTGCGGCCCAGGGATCCGGTAGCGCCGGTGACGGCGATGGTACTGTTAGCAAGGTCCATAGCGGCGCTCGGAGAGTAACCGGCAGGCAAGAATCGAGCAAGTAGCGGGCTTAGACCGGTCGACCCCGCCCTGTACAGGCCGTGGACGCCGTGATTGAATCGTTATGATGGACAGGGAGAAAACAGACAGCTGATGGCAATGCCCAAAGACATAGGCGTGATCGACACCATGCTTTCGATACCTACCAACGACCGAGGCAAGTGGTACGACTTCATGAAGTCCCAGTTACTCGACACCGAGAGTCGGGAGATGTTCGAGTTCCCGGTCGAGTACATGTTCAAGGATGTGCCCGAGACAAAAAAAGGCGACCGTTTTGACGACTACGTGGCTTACACGCTCTCGGAGATGGACAAGCACGGTATCGACAAGGCGTTGATCGGCGTGACACTCGAGCACGAAGACCTGTGTCGCGCTCTCAAGGAGAACCCTGGCCGGTTTATCGGCAGCTACCAGGTCAACCCCAACATGGGCATGGAAGGCGTGCGCGACCTCAGGCGTGCGGTCAAGGAGCTCAACGTCAAGGCGGCCACCGCGTTTCCGGCTGGCTGTCTGCCGCAGGTGCCCATTGCCGATCGCAGGATGTACCCGTTGTACGCTGCCTGCGTCGACCTGGACATTCCTATTTTTGTTTGCGCGGGGGTGCCGGGCCCGCGGCTGCCCATGGCTTGTCAGCACGTCGAGCAGATAGACGAGGTCTGCTATTTCTTTCCCGAGTTGCGATTCGTTACGCGCCACGGTTGCGAGCCCTGGACCGACCTCATCGTCAAGCTCATGCTCAAGTACCCCAACCTGTACTATTCGACCAGTGCGTTCGCGCCCAAGTACTACCCACAGGAAGTGATAGACTACGCGA